>JBBIOQ010000065.1:0-12281 GCA_037443285.1 Sphingobacteriales bacterium
CCTTCATATGCTAGAGCCTTAGTAAAAGAGTTTATTTCAAAATCACCTTTTAGAATGAAAGCATATACACCATTTCCTTCCAATTTCAGGTTGTACGTGGTTTCAAATCCTGCATCAAGATGGCCCATGCTAAACCATGCATCCTGGTGAATCCAAACGCCGTCATCTTCGGGATTGGGGCTCAATACCTGCAACAGGTTATTGTGCATTTTGTTTTCATCAAGGGTGAGTTGGCCATAACGTGGCGATACATTTTTCTTGTTTGGGAAAATCCATATCTGGAAAAAGCGAACCTCTTTGTTGCTGTTGGCATTCATTTCGCTATGAAAAATGCCGGTTCCGGCACTCATTACCTGGATGTCGCCCTGCCTAATTACTGCCTCGTTGCCCATGCTGTCTTTGTGGCGCAGGTCGCCAGATGTGGGTATGGAAATAATTTCCATATTGTCGTGCGGATGTTTACCAAAACCCATTCCGGGTGCAACTGTATCATCATTCAACACCCTGATTGCACCAAAATGCATCCGGCTGGATTCATGATAGCCAGCAAAACTGAATGTATGGTAGCTGTTCAGCCAGCCGTGGTTGGCGTGGCCCCTTGTTTCGGCCTTGTGAAGTGTAAGCTTTTGGTTGGTAGTATTACCTGTCATAACAACTCCTTTTCTTTTTTTGACTGATGTGTTCTTTATGACCACCTCAGTTCATTTATATGTACATACATATATTATACCAAAAAAAAATCCCTATCAGTCCTGCAGCATGGCCTCCAGCAATTGATTCAAATTGGCAGCCTGCTCTTCTGTCAGGTTGACCAGGCGGCCCTGAAACTGCTCCAATTCCTGGCTTGCCACTTCCAGCAGGTTCAATCCCGCAGGTGTAATGTTCATGAGGGTTTCGCGTCGGTCTTCGGCCGAAACGGAACGCTTCACAAGTTTTTTGATTTCCAGCCTGTCAGCAATCCTTGGTACGTTTGAATTTCGCTCGATTAACCTGCCTCCAATTTCTTTAACGCACAATGCATTCGGATGACTTCCTTTCAGAATGCGCAGCACATTGAATTGCTCTGGCGTAAGCGCATAGTTCTTTAAAACCTGGGAAATACGACTTTTCACCTGGTATGCCTGGAACATTAAATTGACCACAGCCTTTTGGCGCTGTGACTTAAATCCTGATGTTTTTGTGGCTTGTTCGAGATTCACAATGCAAATATATGTACATACACGTAATTTGCAAACTCATTATGAAATAAATAACAAACCCGGCAAAATAGCCGGGCTTGCTGAATTATTTTCCATTTCGCGACGCACTGGCATCGAGCCAGGGCTTCAACGATTGGCAGGAATTGAATTCCTGGTCAACGTAGATGTAGTAGCCCTCAATCTTGTCGGCAAACCACGCTGAAAGAATATTTTGTTTCTTTTCTTCCAGCGCCCTTGCTGCAATCTTATTATAGTCGTCCTTCAGGTTTTCGCGGTGCGGTTCGGTGCGTGTACGCAGGTAAACAAAACGCACTCCCTTCTTTCCCTGTTCGCTGGTAAAAGTGGCAGGTTGGCTGTACTGGCCGGGTTTCATGTTTTTGAGAATGGGAATCAGGCTCTTGTCGAGTTGGTCGATGGTAACCATGGTCGTTTCATCGCGGCTCAGCACCCAGCCACCCGAAAAACGGCTTTCCTCTTCATCGCTGTATTTGCGTACAGCTTCACCAAAGCCAATGGTGCCGGCAATAAGCTGACTGCGGGCAGTATCGAGCCTTTCTTTCGCCTTATTTAGTTCATCTTCTGTAATGGGCGGAATCATGAGGATGTGCCTCACTACTGCATCGTCGCCCGAACGGCTCACACACTGTATGATGTGCAATCCGAACTTGCTTTTCACCACATTTGAAATCTGGCCCTCTTTCAATTTGAATGCGGTATTCAAAAACACCGGGTCCCACATTTGTTTGTCGCCACGATTCAAGGTATACTGTCCGCCATTTTCCTTGCTGCCCGGGTCCTCACTGTACAGCTTTGCCATCTGCGCAAACGACTTACCTCCGCTTTCAATTTGCTTCTTGATATCGTTCAGCTGCTTGGCAGTGTAGCTCTCTATTTCGCGGTCGGCTTTGGGATAGTTGACAATCTGGCCAATTTCGAGTTCAGTTTCGTAATAAGGCAAACTGTCTTTCGGAATGGTGGCAAAATAATCCTGCACCTCGTTGGGTGTGATGCGCACATTTTCCAGGATTTTCTCCCGCATTTTGTTGGCTAGTTCCTTTTCCTTAAACGGCTTGCGGAAATCTTCCTTAATCTGGTAAATACTTCTTCCGGCTATTTCTTCCAAAGCTTCGCGTCCGCCATACATTTGAATGAAGCCGCGGATTTGATTTTCAATTTTCGATTCAATTACATCGTCTTCCACAGTAATCGAATCTTTTTCGGCCTGAAGTACCAGCGCCTTTTTCACCAGTTCCGATTCCATGATAACGCAATCGGCATTAGGTGGAACCTCGCCCCCCTGGCGCTGAATATCGGCAACGGCATTGGCAATGTCGCTTTTGAGAATGATACGGTCGCCCACCTTACCGATGATTTTATCAGCGACTACTTTTTTGGTTTGGGCAGTGGCCATTTGCACACTTCCTGCCAGCAACACGCCGCCCAGCAAAAACTTGAATCCTTTTGTCATACACAAAACCGTAAGGCTGTAAAAATAGCGCTTGGCATGGGTGCTGAATGGAGCGCAACAGATTTTAACATGTTGGGTGTGTGACTTAGGTTGAAAGGCCGGCAGGTTGGAAAGAATGTGAACAAGAGCAAAATGTAAATTTTCACTTTGTTAACCGTCCAACCTCTCGGACAAGTAACACGAAGCTGACAAATCAATGCCTGAAGTGACGCATACCGGTCATGACCATGGCAAGGCCATTTTGCTGGCAGTATTCAATTGAATCCTTATCGCGAATGCTGCCACCCGGCTGAATGTATGCTTCAATGCCTTCGGCATGGGCAATTTTTACACAGTCATCAAATGGAAAGAATGCATCACTGGCCAACACTGCGCCTTTCAAATCGAAGTTGAATTGTTTGGCTTTTTCGATGGCATGGCGCAGCGCATCTATTCGGCTTGTTTGTCCACATCCCTTACCTACCAGCTGCCTGTTCTTGATGAGGGCAATGCCATTGCTCTTGAGATGCTTGCATACCAGGTTGGCAAAAGCCAGTTCGCTCTTTTCCGAACCGGTAGTTTCACGTCCGCCTACTTCTTTCCATTCAGTATAATTTCCAATGTCATTATTCTGGCTGAGCATGCCGTTGAGTAATGAACGGTATTGAGTAGTGGAAACTGGTTGCGCTTGTAGTTGAAGAAGGATGCGGTTCTTTTTGCTTTTCAACACTGCAAGGGCATCTTCGTCGAAAGCCGGGGCAATAAGCACCTCGAAGAATATTTCATTGATGGCCTCGGCTGTGGCAAGGTCTATAGTTCCGTTGCACACAAGCACGCCGCCAAAAGCACTTTCAGGGTCTCCTGCAAGAGCGGCATCCCAGGCCTCTTTTACCGAAGGTCTTTGCGAAATGCCGCAAACATTTGTGTGCTTGATGATAGCAAACGTGGCCCCATCACTAGCTCCTCCCGATACCGGGGTTTCGACCTCGAATTCACGAATCAATTGCATGGCTGCATCCACATCCACCAGGTTATTGTAAGAAAGTTCTTTGCCGTTTATCTGGTCAAAAAGCTCCTGCAGGTTTCCCTCGAAAGTGGCCGACTGGTGCGGGTTTTCACCGTAGCGCAATGCCTTCTTGTTGCCTTCAGTTTTGTTGAAATACTCGCTGATGGCAATATCATATTTCATCACCACATCAAATGCCTTAGCGGCAAAAGAGCGGCGTTGTTCTATAGTGGTGGAACCGTTTTGTGCATTCAGCATTTGCTCCAGCACACGGTAATCGTCCTTGCTGGAGATAACCACCAGGTCCTGGAAATTTTTGGCGGCAGCACGGATCATACTGGGACCGCCGATGTCAATTTTTTCGATTATCAGTTTTTCTTCAGAAGTGCTGGCCACCGTTTCTTCGAAAGGATAAAGGTCAACAATGACCAGGTCAATTTCGGGGATGCTGTATTCCTGCATTTCCCGCACATGCACTTCATCGCTGCGTTTGCCCAGGATGCCCCCAAACACTACCGGGTGCAGCGTTTTTACCCGACCACCAAGGATAGAAGGATATGAGGTAAGATTTTCCACCGGGGTAACCGGAATGCCAAGTTTTTCAATAAAAGATTGTGTGCCGCCGGTACTGTACAATTGGATGCCATACCTGTGTAAAACAGGGACAAGAGTTTCCAGTCCGTCTTTGTAAAAAACGGAAATCAAAGCACTTTTTATTTGCTTGTTCATGATGATGATTGATTGAAATACGCCTATAATTAATTGCTCAATTTCTTTCCGGGAGGAAAGGCCTGTGAGTGTACAGGTCCATCACAAAAGCACCCTCATCGGGTATGGAATGGAGCCGCAAATGTAGGCTGTCGGCGGCAGTTTTCCATTTGGCTAAATGATAGGCGCTGTTGCTGCCGTCCACCACCAGTTCCGGGCAATTTACAAGCTTGAGAATACGAAAAGGATTACCTGCCACATTGTTTGTTACAATCAGAAGGTCGGCGGAAATAGCTTTGGATTGCTTGTAATCAAGTTGCTGATTCAACAGCATAATTTTCCTTTTCCCAAGTTGAACCAATTTGAATTGGTCGGCAGCAACCGGCATTTTCTGAGTCGCTGAATACTGCCAGGCAATTCGGGTTGGAAGCAGGTGGAAATTTTGCAAGAAGCCCTGCTCACCTAGGATGCTATCACCCACAAATGTGGCCTGCCTACCGTGTATATAGTCTATGGCCGTATGACCAGGCACATTAAAAACCAGCAGCTTTTCCTGTTTCCCTGCAAGGTACATGCGCTGGTTGTGGAGCATCAGAAAGAAACATCCACAGGCGATTCCTGCCAGCAGCCCCGGTATACTTTTCCTGAACCACCACCATGCAAGCGCTGCAATGCATGCATACAGCAATGCTGACTGCAACACTGAAACTTCAATATTGCCCAATACTCTGGCAGGCAGGCGGTTTACCAGCAGAATATATTCGTTGAGAGCCCAAACCATTTTTTCGGCAACCCATCCGCAAGTAACGCCAGCCATTGGCCACCATGACAAAGCCAGCATAGCAATGATGGCATACAAAGCAAACCCGCTCAATGGAACAGCCACAATATTTGCCACCAAAAACCAGGTGGGAAATTGATGAAAATGGTAGATGCCAAGTGGGATAGTCAGAATCTGTGCGGCAATAGTTACAGCCGTCATTTGCCATAGATGCTTCGCAAGAATTGAATTGGGATTGTACCACTTGCGAATGGGCTGATAAAAAACAGCTATGCTAAGCACCGCAGCAAAACTCAGTTGAAACCCTACATTCCAAAGTGCATATGGATCAATGAGCAACAGCATGACAGCAGCAACTGAAAGCGAATTGTAAATTGAATTATTTCGTTGCAATAGTTTACCGATTGCTACCACGCTGAACATGACTGCTGCTCGTGTAATGGATGGTGCAGCACCCGTAAGAAGGGAAAAAATCCAAATGGTTGCCAGCATGATAATGGTGCTGCCAATGCGCCCGGCCATGCTATTGCCAAGTGGCCTCAGCAATAATAGCAGCAAACCATAAATCAATCCGAGGTGCATGCCGCTGATTGCAATAATATGCACCACGCCGGTGTTTGCATATTGCTCCACCAGGCTCTTGTCGAGATCGCCACGATAGCCCACCAACAAAGCTTCAGCCACACCTTTCTCCCTATCTGCCTGCATGAATGTTTCCATTTTTTCGAGTACCCAGTTGCGCATCCGGAACAGGAGACTATTGAAGTCATTCTGCCTGGTACCGGGCAAAAGGATGTAGTCATTTTTCTTCAAAAACACCTGGTAATAAATGCCCTCCTGTGCGGCAAATGTTTTGTAATCAAAACCACCGGGATTGCCTGCATTGCGAATGGGCTGCAGAGATTTGATAAATAAAATCCTGCTGCCGTAATCAAGCTGCAAACTGCTGTCAGTCTTTTCCAGGTATAAAATGATGCCGCCATCAGTACTTAGCAATTTGTTGTGCTGCGTCAAAAGACTAACCGTTGCATTGGCTTTTACCGACTTTTCTTTGGGTAATGGCGGTTCAGAAAGTGTAGCAATTACTACTGCTCCCGGTTGATAGCGTTTGCCAATAAAAGAAGGATGATGGCTGATATCTTTCAGGTATACCAATGCAAAGCCAACGGCTACACAAACAATGTTTACCAGGATTCCTGCAACAAGCGGCTTTGGCCGAACAATGTACAAAGCACTAATTGCAAAAGTGGCAATGACAGATACCCAAAGAAATACCTGCATAGAAACGACGCCATAGTTTGCCAGTACCATCCCCAATGCCAATGGAATAAAAATGCGCAGGAAGGGTGCAGCCCGCCAGGTGGGAATGAAATATTTCGATGCCAGGTCACTAGTCATTTCTCTGAAATCAATGCAGAAAATTAATTGGCCTAACTTGTAAAGTCAAGCGTAGAAACCCGTCATTTCTGTTTCAGCGCTCAATTTTCCATGCCAACTTTGAATTTGCAAATTCAAAATGATGAAACAACTTCTTTTGATCATGTTGCCGTTGTTTATGCTGGGAGCATGCTCATCAACCATTTACCTGGTTCGCCATGCAGAAAAGGCTGCAGCTAATGCTACAATGAGTACAGATGTGGACCTAAGCGAAACGGGCTACCAAAGGGCAGTGTCATTGCAAAAAATGTTGAAGGAAAAAAACCTGCAGGCCGTTTATTCTACTGCTTACAAGCGCACCTTGTCCACAGCAAGACCTACTTCCGTTAGCCACCTTGTTGAAATCACCATTTACAACAATGGCGATTCGCTCATGCAGGTGCTGGTCAATCAAAAAAACAGGACTTCACTCGTGGTGGGGCATAGTAACACTATTCCAAAAATGCTGCGGTCGGTGGGGCTAAAACCAACTTTTGAAAGCAACATTCCTGATAGCATTTACAACAGGTTTTTCACCGTAAGGGTAAAATGGTTCCTGGGCCATCGAGTTCGGTTGGAGGAATCAAACTATTAGAACGTATCTCAGAATACATGCTTACCCACAAAGCATTGAAGAAGGAACAAGGAGCACCAGAGAAAACACAGCCAAATAAGGCATTGTGGACTTAATACCTCCCCGGCGTTATTTTGGTTATTCAAAGACGCACACTTTAGAGCTGTGCTATGGTGAAAAGCCTGCTTCCCTTTATTTGCTCAGATTCATGCTTCGCTCTTTGTAAAGCTTACGGAAATAAGGGTCACGCAAGTCTTTTACAAAACGAATGGCCTCGCCTGTGCTTTTCATTTCGGGGCCTAATTCCTTGTTTACACCGGGAAATTTATTGAAGCTGAAAACCGGTTCCTTGATGGCAAATCCATCCAACTTTTTCTCGTAAGTGAAGTCGGTAAGTTTGTTTTCGCCCATCATGATTTTGGTGGCAATATTCAGGTACGGAATGCCATACGCTTTTGCGATGAAAGGAGTAGTGCGGCTTGCACGTGGGTTGGCCTCAATTACATAAACCACCCCATCTTTAATGGCAAACTGAATATTGATGAGACCGCGGATATCCAGTGCCCGGGCAATCTTTTCGGCATAAAACTCCATGGTGGTTACTTCCAGGGGGGTGAGGTTAAACGCAGGCAGCACCGCGTTGCTATCGCCGCTGTGAATGCCGGCAGGCTCTATGTGCTCCATCACGCCCATTACATGAAAAGTTTCGCCATCGTAAATGGCGTCAATTTCTGCTTCCTGGCAGCGGTCAAGGAAATGGTCAATCAGAATTTTGTTGCCGGGGATATGTTTCAGCAGGCTTACCACGGCACGTTCCAGTTCATCATCGTTTATCACGATGCGCATCCTCTGGCCACCCAGCACGTAGCTGGGGCGAACCAGCACAGGATAACCTACTTCACGTGCCACTTCCATGGCATCATCGGTATTGTAGGCTGTGCCATATTGCGGATAAGGAATTCCTAGTTCTTTCAACAAGTCGCTGAAGCGGCCACGGTCTTCGGCAATATCCATACTGTCGAAGCTGGAACCAATAATGCGGATACCCCGCTCATGAAGTCGCTTGGCCAGCTTCAAAGCTGTTTGGCCACCAAGTTGAACAATGATGCCGTAGGGCTGCTCCAGTTCAATAATTTCCCAGAGGTGCTCCCAAAACACAGGTTCGAAGTAAAGTTTGTCGGCAATGTCGAAATCGGTGGAAACGGTTTCGGGGTTACAATTTACCATAATGGCTTCGTAACCACACTCTTTGATGGCCATCAGGCCATGTACACAACAGTAGTCAAATTCTATGCCCTGGCCAATTCGGTTGGGACCGCTGCCAAGAACGATAATTTTCTTTTTACCACTGGGTACACTTTCGTTGTAAATGATGGGTGCTGCTCCTGAAACTGTGCTCATTGTTGAAGACTTGCCTGCTTTTTGGCAATCAGCGGCAAAAGTAAGGGTTCAGATGTTTATGGGTTCATAAGTTCCGGAGTTCAAAAGTTTAAGGTTCAAAAGTTCCAGTGTTCACGAGTTGGGAAGAGGCTGTCAGCAGTCATCTGTTACCTGTAACCTGTCTTCTGTGCACTGCCATCTGAAGCCAATATTTCCGTCATGCCACTTCCTGGCTATAGCTAATGAAAATGGTCACATTATTGGCATATTCCTGTGCCCGGGGCCCGCTGCCGTTGTAACTGCGGATGGTTTTGAACATATCGCCCCCTTGCTCCTTCCATTTACGGTTGAGCTCCAGCATTACCTTCTGCAGGCAGGCATCCATGGTATTCCACTGCTTTTGCCTAAAAAAAACTTCATCTGCCACTACATGCTGCAGGTCATATTGAAAAATACCATAGCCTTTGTACACCCAATCCCGGGCGGGCAGGTTGCGAACCTTGCGGCTGGCGTTGGCCTCGGCAATGAGCATGTTGGTGAAATCATCGCCATACTTAGCTCTGAAGGCTGCGGTGTTCCTGGGAAATGCTGAACGCTGCGTTCCCGGAAAATCGCCGCTGGCATCAAACACGCAGAGCTTTAGGATCTCGTCGGGAGTTTTACGTCCTATCCAGTTGTACCAAACATTGGCGGTTTCCTGGCAGGCTATACCACAGAGCGTATCGATGGTGAATGGCGTACCTGCTACTGCGGCCTGCAATGCGGGTTTAAAATTTGATTTAAGCCAGCCAATGCATTTAACGGCCTGTGGTTTTGTGAGTGGTAATGGCATGATGAATGGGATTGTTAGTGAATGATAGGTTAGCTGAAAGCTGCGAGCAGTGACAAGATATCAATTTCAATACCAAATTTTCAATCGGAACCAATGGTTCCTTACTTCCTCATTTCTTATTTGTTGTTCCTTATTTCTTATTCAACGCTTGCTTTATATTTTGGAAATATTCATCCCGCCTTCACCACCGGGTGGCTGATATCGTGGTAGAAAAGAAAATGCCAGCCTTCTTTTTTGCCCTGCTCCCACCACTGCTGGCGCAGTTCCATGCAGCGCTTGCCATCGTAATCGTATTTTGCCACAAAGCGACTTATCATTTGCTTGTGCTGTGGCGCATCATCGCCCCCAAAAAAGACAATAGTATCATCGCTTTCAATCCAGAAAACCTGGTGAAAAGGACTGTGACCGCCGGTGACCTGGTAGCGAATGTGCGGGTCAATATTACCGGCATCATCGTGCAACCAAATCACATGGTCGTTATCATCGAGGCATTGCAATTCATCGGGGAAGTAGGAAGGGTAGCCCACATCAAACGCCGATTCAAACTCACGACTTTGCACATAGTACACTGCGTTGGGAAATGCCCTGAAAGCATTGCCCAGCCTGTCTTTCACGCTTACTCCGCCGGCATGATCCTTGTGCAGATGCGTCATCAAAACCTTGGTCACCTGGTCCGGCTGAATGCCATGGGCCTTCAGATTGGCATGCAGCTGCAACTCACCGTTTACCTTAAAACCCAACCCGGTATCCAACAGAAGTACGTCGGTTTTTGTAATGATGCAGAATGGCTGCACCTCCACCAGTAAACTGCCAATTGGGCGGTGATGCAGTTCATCGGTTTCCAGGTTGAAAGGATGAAAAACCTTGTCCTTGCCGATTGTGAAAGTGCCTTCTGAAAGCGGGATGATGTTCATGAAAAAAGAAGAAATGTTTTGATGCAGTCAAAACCTTTGATTCGGGAATTCCATTCACCGAATTAATATAAAATCGGGGATTCCATTCACCGAATTAATACAAAATCGGGGATTCTTGGCGAAAAAAACAGCTGCTGTAGCAAATGAGCATTAGCGAATCACCACCTGCCTGTCAGCATCGAGCCTTACCAAAATGAAAATAAGGATAGTGAATGTGAGCAGCGAGGACCCTCCATAGCTGATTAACGGCAGCGGAATTCCTATCACCGGTGCCAGGCCAATGGTCATACAGATATTTACAACAGTATGAAAGAAAATAATGGATGCCACACAGTACGCATACACCCGCGAAAAAGCACTTCGTTGGCGTTCGGCCATGCTGATGATAACAAGGATTAAACCAATATAAATGAGTACGAGCAATGTACTTCCCCAAAAGCCAAAGCTTTCGCCAATGGCAGTGAAGATGAAATCGGTGTGTTGCTCAGGTACAAAGTCGCCCTGTGTAACCGCGCCTTTTAGAAAGCCTTTTCCCAGCAGGCCCCCCGACCCAATGGCAATTTTGCTTTGCTTCACGTTGTAGTTTTCTTCCTTTTTTCCGGTCTTGCTGATTTTCCCCTGCCTGGCTTTTTCTTTCATCAAAGCCTCGGCAGCCACAGGATCCTTTGGCACATAGTCTTTACCAAACATGCTCATGATGCGCTCCACCTGGTAGGGCTGCATCACTTTCTCGAAAAGAATAGGAACTGCGAAACGCTGAATGCCTACACAAATCATCCACACGCCTACAATGATTAGTAGCAATCGTTTGTTGCGCCTTATTTTCCGGCGCATCACCCAGGCAGTGAGGATAGCCAACACGGTAAGTATCATAGCCAGTGTGTTGGGCTCCACCAGTATAGAAGCCACCACCATTATGCCGGCAGAGGCTCCGATAATAAGGTAGGCAGGCGGCAAACCTTCGCGGTAAAGGGGAATAAAAAAGGCGAAATAAACCAGGGCAAGGCCAGTCTCATTCTGTAAAATGGAAAACGCCGCAGGCGTAAGGGCGATGCCGATGGCAATAGCATGACTTCGCCATTTTCGAAAATCCGTTTCCAGCCTGCTCAGGTATTTTGCCAGCGCCAGGCTCACAAATATTTTGCAGGTTTCTGCCGGTTGCAGGTTCATGAAACCCAGTGGTATCCAGCTTCGGGAACCATTCACTTCCTTACCCAAGGCAAAAGTTGCCAGCAATAGCAGGATGCCGAAGGCATAAAACAAATTGGCCGTGGCTGTAAAAAATTTGCTGTCGGTGAGTAGTATGAGTCCTCCCATCACCAGGCAGATGGTAAAATACAGCAACTGCTTGCTGTAGTTGGTTTTGAGACCGGTAATGGATTTTACAATATTCATTTCGGGCCGGTACTCCACCGAAAAAATGGCGAGCAGTCCAATGCAAACCAGCAGCAGGTAAATCCAAACCACCAGCCAGTTGATGCCCTTCGATATGATGCGTTGATTGTTTGCCATGCTTAGCCCGGTAATTGCCGGTTCATAATTCTTTTGGGTATTAGCAGCATTGGGTGCTCCAGGTCCTCAGGACGTACCCAGATTGCCACCTCCTTTTGCGGAGCCTCATCGTTATTTTGGGGAGAAGGCTCCTGCCCATTGTTCCTTATTCTTTGTTCACTTGTCGAGTCAGGTTCTTCTTCCATGCCCGTTGAGTCTTTCACCAATTTCACTGTACCTTTTTCCTCCGGACTAACTTTGGTCTTAGCCCTGTCTGCACTGTCCTGCTGGCGCAGTTGCGCCAGTATACGTGCAGGAATAAGGCTGGTGTGATAGAGTTGGTCAATCTTGGCAAGTCTGTTTTTGTCGGTAATGGAATCCCGCAGGTATTTCTCAATCATCAGGCTCACAATGGGAGCAGCATAAGTTGCGCCAAAGCCTGCATTTTCCACCACGCACATAATGGCAATCTTCGGATTTTCCCGCGGGGCAAAGGCTGCAAAAAAGGAGTGCGATTTCTGCTTCTCGCCCTT
>JBBIOQ010000065.1:12292-23200 GCA_037443285.1 Sphingobacteriales bacterium
CGTACCTGTTTTACCGCAAATGTTAATGCCTTCCACCTTGGCAGCGCGGCCAGTGCCGCTTTCCATTACACCCTGCATTCCATCGTGCACTGCTTCGAACACCGTATCAGAAATGGTCACTGCTGTATGTTTAGCCCTGTAGTTGGCCAGCATGTAATATTTATCGCCACCCTCAATGGAATCAATCAGGTGCGGGGTAATGTACCATCCTTTGTTGGCGAGGTAGGCCATTTCGTTGGCTACCTGTATGGGAGTTGCCAGCACTTCGCCCTGGCCAATGCTGATGGAGCGGAATGTGCAGAAATTCCAGTGGCCTTTGCCAAATGCTTTGTTGTAGTAAGCAGGCGTTGGTATAAGGCCGCCTTTTTCTGAAGGAATGTCCACACCGAGGCGATGGCCGAGTCCAAATGCATTCATGTAGCGTCCCCAAACTGCTAGGGCACTGTCGACTCCCGGATATTGGGGGTTTGCCATCAGGCGCTGCATCACATTGGCAAAATAAGTATTGCAGCTATGGGTAATGGCTGTTCTTAGTTCAAAAGTTCCCGGGTCGAGGCAGCCCATGCGCTTGCCGCAGCCATAGTAGCCACCGGTGCAGGTGAACTGTGTGGTAGGCGTGATAACGCCTTCCTGCAAGCCCACGAGGCCAACCAGGGTTTTGAATGTGGAGCCGGGAGAATACATGGCATTTACTGCCCTGTTAATGAGCGGAAGCCTTGGGTCGCGGTAGAGTTCAGAGAAGTGCTTGCGGCGCTGGTTGCCTGTAAGCAGAGAAGGGTTGTAGCCCGGCGAACTCACCAATGCAAGTATCCCGCCCGTCTTTGGGTCGATGGCTACAATAGATCCCACTTTGTTGGTCATCAGCTTTTCGCCCAGTTCCTGCAATTCAATATCGAGCGTAGAATGAAGGTTGCTGCCAGCCACCGCGGCGGTGTCATATTTCCCATTCTGGTACCTGGCAGTGGGCCTGTTCTTGTTGTCGCGCAGCCAGTATTGAATACCCCGCTGCCCCATCAGCACCCGTTCGTAAGTGAGTTCCAGTCCAGTCATGCCCGCATAGTCGCCCTGCCGGTAGCCTTCGGCAGCATGCCGCTCCAGGAATTTGGGGTCCACTTCGGCCTGGTAGCCGAATATGTGTGCAGCCACATTGTAGGGGTAACGCCGCACCGGCCGTTCCACCAAATCGAATGCAGGTTGAAAGCGGGCCATCTTCTCCGCCAGTTGGGCATGGGTGCGCTCATCCAAAAGGGCTTCAAAAACCGAAGCCTGGTAGCGGCCATTTTTTACAATGCCATTAATCACCCGCTTCCTGAATTCGTCCTGGTCAATATTCAGGATTTGGCAAAGCGCAGTGGTATCGCATCCCATTTTCAACTGGGCGGGAACCAACACCAAATCAAACAAGGTGGTGTTGTCGAGTATTACCCGGTTCTTGCGGTCGTATACAAGGCCACGACTTGGATATATTACTTTACGGTAAATGGCCTGGTCATCGGCCATGAATTTGTACTTGCTGCTAATCACCTGCAGGTTGAACAACTGCAGGATGATTACAACGAATGCTGCCGCAAAAATTACCTGGATTATCCGGCTTCTGACGGAATGAAAATCGCTCATTCAATGATGCTCCTCAATAGGGAACGAAGGTAGGCGTAGCATTATAGCATTGCCGATACCCTATTGCTAATTTTTATCAACTGTTTGGTGAAAAAACTGGATAACCGGAGGCCCGTCCATTTTTATATAGGCCGGGAAATTGTTGCGCGGTGCTGCTGCCCTGTTTACCTGGAATGATTTTTTGCGCCTTCTCAATCCCGGAGGGATGGCCATTTTGTAGCCAGTTCATCAACGCCTAATTGAAGCCCTGCAGGGGCGACAATTTTTATGTCATCCCTCCAGGATTCCTGAACAAAATCGAATTATCGTGCTATGAAAATATCGGCCCCATGGGCCTGCATTTTCTTGTTGATAGGTAAGGACACCGACCGATAGGCAAACCAAATGATAATATGAAAAAGTCATTTTGCGCCTTCTCAATCCCGTAGTGATGACATTATTATAGCCAAACCCATCAGCGCCAAATTAAAGCCCTGGAAGGGCGAAATTATTTTATCTGTCAGAGAAGACACCGACCGATAAGAAAATATAGAACAAGACCTAATTCCTTTCTATTTCTTCCCTTCAAAGAAACCCCAGGTTTTGAGAATGTTGTTTACAATGTTCTTGCGAACTGCAATCATGTCAACGTTTGCATCGGTACTTTCAACATTCAGCACAAAAAAATATGGGTGCTTGTTTTCCTCAATCCAGCCCACCATCCAGCCAAGTTGGTTTCCCTTTTCTGTTTTGCCCCAGCCGGTTTTGTAGGCCAGTGTGTACTTATCTGTTTTTTCACGAACCATCATGTCTTTCACCAACTCCTGCTCACGGTTCTGAAAAGGCAGTTGCCTGAAATAAAGGCGCTTCACCAAACCCAGTTGTTCATCGGGGGTAATCTTCAATGAATTATCCAGCCAGAAAGAATCAATGTGGTTGCCGATTTTTTTGTTGCCATAGCCCACGCTGTCGAGCATCATCTGCATGGTATCGCGGCCAATTCGGCGGGCCATTTCCTGGTAGAAGCCCACATTGCTCACGGCAAAGGCCTCCCGCATGTTCATGTCTTTGTTCCATTGGCTCATGGTATCGCCACCGGGGCCGCGACGCACAATGCCATCCCAGGGTACCACCACCGTGTCGCTAAAAATGCGGCCAGTGCTCAGCGCAACCAGCGAGTTGAAAATTTTGAAGGTGGATGCAGGCAGGTACGCACTGTCGCGGTAGCGGGGCATGTTGTAAATAGTAAACTGGCCCTGCCCGTTGTCGAAAAAGCCAAAGCATCCTTCCACTTTTTCAGCGTCGAAATATTTCTTCAGCGAATTGTCCTGCGTGATATTGTTGGTATTGCAGGCAGCCAATACTAACAATGCCGCCAACGCTATGATTGATATTTTCATTTTGTTCATTAGGCTGCAAATGTCAGGCAAAGCCCAATTGCGTGTATCGTTTTGCCGGGAAAAGAAATGTGAAGGATAGAGCATTCCAGTGAGTTCTTATTTAGAAGTGCCACAGGCGCTTGCGAGGATGATGTCTATACAATCTTTCAAACTTCCACATTATCTTGTTGTAGCAGGCATTGCCAAATCACCAACCTGCTCCATCATGAAATATCGACCGCAACTTTGCTTCATGTGTTTCATCTCGCTGCTGTTCTTTATTGTTTCTACGAAACTAACAGCACAATTACATTTCCAATATCCTGCCACGCCTGTGAATCCAGTATCCGATACCTTGTTTGGCAAAGTGATTACCGATAACTACCGCTGGCTTGAAAAAGCCGATGACCCCGAAGTACAAACCTGGCTGAAAACACAGGCAGACTTCACCAATAATTTACTCAAAAAAATACCTGGCCGCGACACTTTGTTTGAGGCCTATAAAAAGCTTGACCAGTTGAATACTGTCAGCATCACCTGGACCATTCGAAGGGGCGGCAGGTACTTTTACACCAAGACATTGAAAGGAGAAAACACCGGAAAACTTTATTACAGGCAGGGCGAAAAAGGAAAAGAAGTTTTGTTGTTCGATCCGCATGTTTATACCAGGCAGCTTAACCTGTCGGAAGAAATAACTTTCGGATTCCTGCCTAGCTATGATGGTCAGAAAGTGGCACTCACCATTACGCATAGCGGCAAGGGAGATATCCACCTGGTACGGTTTATTAACGTAGCAACCAAAGCCCTTTATGCTGACAGTCTCTATCCTGTAGACGCCCTTCAAACCTGGACGCTCGACAACCAATCCGTTATCTATTCAGAACTGCCAACCACCAATCAGCTTTCGACCGATTTCTTCCTAAGCGAACCTTTGAAAATGCATCACCTTGGCACAGAAGCGAAGGAGGACAAGATATTCGTATCACGGCAAACGAATCCTGAACTTGGCATCCAGGAAAAGGACTTTGTGGGTGTTGCTTACGCTGAAGATTTTAAGTACCTGGTGCTGACAATATATCAAGGACCGCAGGGACAGGTAGGCCGTTATTATGCAAGTGCTGCTGCAATGGCAGGCAAACAAATACCCTGGAAGTTGCTCACCCGGCCCGAAGACAAAGTGGTGAGTGCTGTGGTATACCACGAAAAAGCTTACCTGCTTACCAGCAAAGGTGCATCCAATTTCAGATTGCTGATGGCTCCGCTCAGCAACCCCGCACTTGCTGATGCCAAAACTATCGTTCCCGAATCGGGTGAAGTCATCACCGATTACCTGGCTGCCACCAAGGATTTTCTTTTCATTCATAAAACAGATGGCATTAACACCATCATCTATCGCTACCCGTTTGCCGGTGGTGCAGTTACCAAAATGAATGTACCTGTTAGCGGCACGCTTTATGTAAATCCGTACGATACGCAAACCAACGATTGCTTCCTCACATCGTCTTCGTGGAATACGCCGTCCTCCAGGCAAAACTTTGACGCTATTACCGGCAAGGTGAGTAACAGTTCTATTTTCCCCATACCGCATTATCCCGGCATCGAAAACCTGGTGGTGGAAGAAGTGCAGGCAAAAAGCTATGACGGCGTAATGGTGCCACTGAGCCTGGTGTATCTAAAGGGTATGCAGAAGGATGGAAAAAACATTGCATACATGGAAGGGTATGGATCCTACGGAATGAGCCTCACTCCCTATTTCAAGATGCTGAACCTGCCATTGCTGGAACGTGGAGTAATCATAGCCGTTGCCCATGTGCGTGGTGGAGGTGAAAAAGGCTATGCATGGCAAATGGGCGGTCTGAAAGATACCAAACCCAATACGTGGAAGGATTTTATTGCATGTGCAGCATACCTGGTTGAAAACAAATACACTTCACCCGGGCATTTGATTGGCGAAGGCACAAGTGCAGGCGGCATATTAATTGGGCGTGCCATCACAGAGCGACCAGACCTTTTTGCGGCAGCCATCAACAATGTTCCGGTAAGCAATCCACTGCGCGGCGAGAACAGACCTAACGGAGCTATGGATGCCATTGAATTTGGCACCGTAAAAGATTCCGCGGAAGCCATGGGGCTGATGGAAATGGATGCCTGCCTGCATGTAAAGCCGGGCGTTAAGTACCCGGCCGTTATTGCCGTTGGCGGCATCAACGATACACGGGTTCCCGTGTGGCAGCCCGCCAAATTGGTTGCAGCCATGCAAACAGCCAATGCGAGCAACAGGCCCATTTTGCTCATGGTTAACTATGACAGCGGCCATTGGAGCGATGAAAAATTTGTTACTTACCGCAACACTGCCAACATGCTTTCACTGGCGCTCTGGCAGGCGGGGCACAAGGATTTTCAACTGAACAAGGAATGAGTTGCCTCATGAACAATTACTTCATCTAAGGAGCCTAAGACAACACTGAGCAATGTATATGCCAGGGACTCACCCCGCCGTTATGAAATTCGCATAGTGTGTTCTGCAATGCAGATAGCAGCGTACCAATGGTTTTACTCATAGAAAGAAATCACAAGGATGAAATGCGCTCCCAATGCTGATTTCTGTCATGAATTATCTCTGGGAGAATGGTTTAATTTCAAAAGGAGAAAATTTACCACTCCGCCAAAATTTGCTTGCAATGAAAAACCGCCTCGTTGTATTGGTCTTTGCAGGATGTTTTCTTGCATCGTATGCGCATGCACAGAGCAAAGAAGACAAATGGATAGTACCCGAAAACTACCAGGCAATGAAGAACCCGGTACCATCCGATGAAGCATCTATTAAAGCGGGCAAGCAACTGTACCAGGAGCATTGCGTATCATGCCATGGCAAAAAAGGGCTGGGCGATGGCACCAGGGCCAAAAGTTTGGATGTACAACCCAGTGACCTTACCACCGATGCCTTTCAAAAGCAAACCGATGGTTCTATTCTGTACAAAATTTATTTTGGGCATAAAGACATGCCAGGCTTTAAAACCAAGATTCCGGACAATGAAGATGTGATTGAAGGAAGCTTTGGTAAAACACGCAGCCCTGGTGATTTAATCAATTACCTGCGCACTTTGGCAAAAACAAAACCGGCCAATTAATAACATTCTAAGCAGGTATTACTCCGCTTTTTTTCGCCGGTTCGTATTCCAGGAATCTGATTCAGTGTTTTTGCTGATGCATGGTTGCTGATGCATGACCAAAGGCGAATGAGCTCGTACGCCGTATGCTGCAAAAGCTAACGGTATACTTCGCGCTTTCACCAACCCTTGCTATTTTGAGGCCAAGAAATATTTCAACGATGCAAGAAACCGAACCACATCTTCTGGTAACGCTAGATGGAATTTACCATCGCCGAAACCACAGGCTGGCTATACGATTCCCTAACCATAGCCACATGAACAATGCACTTCGGCTGGCAGGTGCCCAATGGAGCCAAACACATAAATGCTGGCATGCACCACTCAACAAAGAATGGTTTGAAAAAGTAACCATGTTGATGATGAACAAAGTCACGATAGACAGGAAGGCGCTGGACGATTATCTGAGATCTTTGAACACCGTTTTGTATGAACCAATAATAGACACCAGCCAAAAATCAGACAGCCAACCCACCCAACAGCCGGCGTTGGTTTATGAACCTGCCACCAAACTGCCCATTTCAGCAACAAATATGCAGGCACTCCAAGCCTTTGAACAGACCATAATTCTGAAAGGTTACAGCGCAAGTACCCGTCGAACATACGCCCACGAATTCCGAGCCTTCCTGACTGTTTTGGGAAATTATCCCGCATCGCAGCTAGGACCACAACGACTCAAAGACTATCTGCAATACTGCCACGAAACCCTGCATTTGAGTGAGAATAGCATCCACAGCCGAATAAATGCGCTAAAATTTTATTACGAAAAAGTGCTGCGTCATGACAAGTTTTTCTGGGAAATACCCAGACCCAAAAAGCCTATGCAACTTCCAAAACTGCTCAATACACGGGAACTGGAAAAACTTTTTAATGCTCTGGAAAACAAAAAACACAAAGCCATGCTTTTTACAGCCTATAGTGCGGGCCTCCGCGTAAGCGAAATTGCAGCCCTACAGCTGCATGATATAGACAGTGGCAGAATGCAAATTCATATAAGAAACGCAAAGGGAAAAAAAGACCGATACGTAAACCTGAGCCCTGTCTTGCCCGACATCCTGCGGCAGTACCTGCTTACCTACCAGCCCAGGCCGTTAAAATTTCTCTTTGAATCAGAACAAACCAAAACGGCCTACCCCATACGCACCATTCAGCAGGTGTTTACCAATGCAAAGCAGAAAGCGGGCATAGGCAAGGAAGTGGGCATACACAGTTTGCGCCACAGTTTTGCTACTCACCTACTAGACAAGGGTACCGACATCCGGTACATCAAAGAATTGCTAGGGCATTTCAATATTAAAACTACTGAGCGATACCTGCATGTGAGTAAAAGCCAATTGGTAAATATTCTAAGCCCCTTGGATGACCTGTTCAAAAAAGGAGGCATTGAATGGTAAATCGCATAACAATACAAAAAGTATAATTGGGTGGATTGTACTAACGACAACACAAAAAGTATAACGCCAACTAACTGATTTCCAATTCACCTAAATTTGAGGAGGTAACGTGTAATAACATAAATGAACGCGTTAGCGGCAATGCCAATGGGCAACTGTTTTCATATCGTTTGACACAATATAATACAAGCCCCTATTGAATGATTTTTGACTTCTTATTTAAAAAGCCAGAGACAGAAGAACAACTTGTTATTCGTTGGTCAGACATTCTTATTTTAAAATCTAACTATAAAGGAGAAATTGATATAATGTCATTTTATCCTGTTGACGGAGTTTTGGAGGACCCAACTCAAGAAAATATTTCCAGATGGAGAAATGACAAAGCAAGAAAGATTCGAGATTCGGTAATTGCCAAGTTGGGTAACATAAATGGACAACTTGATATTATTACAAAAGAGCTGACGAAATATTTAGAAAAAGTAAAGGCTCATTTACTGAATGAAGGATATATCTATGAACCTGACCCAACAAAAACAGGGTGGCTGTTAAACGACACTGGTAAACAAGTCAAATTATTTGGTGGACATGATAAATATAGGAGACATAAAAGAAGAGAACTACTTGCAATAAAAAAAGACCAAAGCGCAAAGATTTATTGGTGGTGGAGAAAAATACTTGAATGGCTCATAGCAGCCGCTTTAGGATTTCTCTTAAGATACTTAATCGAGCCAAAACAAGCGCTATCAAAAGATGAATCGTCGAAAATAACTAATGCACCAAGCATTCCTGCCAAACAAAACGAAAAAGATACCACATTCAAATGAAAGTACCGACACAAAAGAAAATAGCAAGAGAAGTTCTAATCTTATTCGGTTCTATCGTTTTAACACTTTTAGTAGCTATAGTTCTATGGTGTTATTCGTTAGTCATTAACAATAAAATTGGAAGCAAGAATAAAATCATTAAAACTCATCAAAACGAATTGTCAAACATTTCAAAAGTATATTCAGATAAGATTTCTAAAATCAAGACTTTTATTGGCTTATTAAAGCAAAAGGAAGACGAACATTGGGGCTCGAGTTTTACATTGTATTTAGCTTCTAAGGAAATGAACGTAGACAAAGCTGTAAAAAAATATCAAGCTGACCAAGCAATTAATGGTAAACTACCTCAATCGAGGGACACGGTTTTTTATTACAATTGTTTACAACCCTTGAAAAATATAAAGCTGCCCAAAGGAGCTATATTAACAAATTTTCCCGACTCCGATGCACTGACCGTTTGGGATTGCTTATTAAAACAAAAAGAGAATTTATTTTATTTTCTTCCTCTTTCATTTCTTGAAGAATACAAAATTGAAACAAGAAATCAGCTTTTTGATTTAATTCAACAATACAATTTAAATAATGATGAACTCAAAACTGCAAAACAAATAGATACCCTCGATACACAAATTGCACAACTACAAAAAGAAAAAAATATTTTATCCGTTAAAGCAATTAATAAACAAGACTTATTTCGAATTGCTTTGACGACACTTATAATTATTCTTATAATTGTCTATCCGATTCGGCTTATGTATATAACCTTTCGATGGGCACTTAAAACATACAGAAAATGACAAGGCACATGCCGCTAACATTGCATTGGCAATATGGCGGAGCGACGAATATTTTCTCAACTTTTTGTTTATTAGTTATAAATTTAGCAGCGGTTACGGGCTGACGATTTTCAAATACCGCCACATCGCCAAGCCGTGTCCGTTATAAGCAAGCTGCTACGTTCCTGCTCCGAATGAAAGTTCCCCATTGTTCAGCCATCGCTTTTGCCACACCGCTAAAAGTTTTTGAGCTTTCCTTTTGGCTTATGTTTACAAATTGGTATTTCTACCCTCGTTTCTTGCCTCCTGTATTGCTTGGCAAATACGGCTTATAGTTGCTTTTAATATCAGTAGGCTTTAATAGTGGCAAATTCTTCAACCACAATAATGTTCGTTTGCTGTATTCGTGTCCATATTCGTAGGGCTGTATCGCTTGGCTTTGTTTTGGCAATCCAACTACTTTTAATGGCGTTGGGTTTTCAACGGCAATATATTCAATAGGTGCGTTCAGTAGTTCCAAAAACAAAGTCTTCGCTTCCATTGCTTTTGCGTATCTATCTTGGCATAAATTACCTGCCGTTGGGTACATCCATCTTGCTCCAGCCCTACTCATATAAGTACACGGTGGGTGTGCAATCATCATATCGTATTTGCCACTATAAGCCTCCTTTACTGCATCACCTACAATATGCCATTAAGGTTTTCCACCGCTACATTCTTGTAGGTCGCAACTATAAGCCTCAAATCCTAATTCTCGGAAAGCTCTACAAACTTCTTGACTCTCCTCACAAGCTATTAATATCTTCATTTTAATTTACGTTTATCGTTAATAATCCGCAGCCAGCTTATAACAGCGTGTATAAGCAATGGCACAGGAAGTTTTATAGTCAAATTAAAGCGTTGTATAAGTGCCACTGCTCATACACGCAAACCGTTATCGGCAATTAAAGACAGCACTCCACTGGTTGACCATTGCGTTAGCAATTCCTGAAAAACTTTTACTCCGTTTATGACCGCCATTATTACTGCCTGAAATTGCATCAGTGAAATATCTTTTTTTGCCAGACTTATCAATGTAAATCGGATTTGGTTTTTCAATGTGTGTTCTACTTTCAAATAAATCATCTTGCTTTCGGTGTTCCAGCTTTGGTAAATTTTTCAACCAAAGGCAAGTCTTTTTTAAATGTTCATCTCCCCAATAATAAGGATGAATTATTTGGCTATGCTTTGCAACTATACTATCCGCACAGCCCATCGGGTTTTCTATACAGATATATTTTAAGTCGCTTTCCCAAAGCCTTGCAAAAAAATCAAGGGCTTTTAGTCTTTTAAAAACTCTTCCTTTGTCATGCCAATATTTTGTTGCTGCCCAGCTAATAAAAGTGCAGGGTGGATGAAATATTCCTAAATCAAATTTTCTTTCTTTCAGCACTTTTAGTAAATCTCCCTGTATGTGCCTTTCAGGATATTGACCTTCGCATGGCAACAGGTCGCAACTCCAGGCATCGTAACCAGCTTCTAAAAATGCAGACATAATAACCTGGCTATATTCACAACCGACAATCACCCTGACAGATGAAAATGCCGATAACATGGGGTTTGCCGCTATTGGGGCCGAATCAACCGCTATCGTCATTTTATCGCTTATCATCATCAGAATATTTTGCTACCATAATTTTGAATTTCTATTACCACCAACAGACGGCAAGTCCTGTTCGTTGTGCGTCATACTAAAGCAACTTCTGTAATATTAATAAATGGTAAGAAAA
>JBBIOQ010000066.1:0-12084 GCA_037443285.1 Sphingobacteriales bacterium
CACATGATTGTCAATTAGGATGTCGGGTTGGAGGTAATGAAAAATTTGAGCAAACGCAATGGCTTCGCGGCTGTCAACCTTGCAGAAATCGCGGTTGAGGTCAAGGTATTGCGAGTTGCCCCTGAAGCCATATTCCCTGGGTCCGTTCTGGTTGGCCCGGCTGTAACTGCCACGGTTGAGGCTGCCGCCGATATTGTACACCGGAATGATGCCAAGGCAAACATTGTCGGGCAGTTTTATCAATCCCGCTGCAATGTCACGAACCAGCATCAGGCTTGCATCAATGCCATCGGGTTCGCCGGGGTGAATGCCATTGTTCACCATGACGATTACTTTTCCTTTGGCCCTCCAACTTTTTGGGTCAAAACCTCCATCATTGCTCACCATTACCAGGTGAAGCGGATAGCCGGCATCAGTAAGGCCCATTTCTTTTGCCAGTATTTTGGCCGATGACTTGTCCAGCTGTTTGTAAAAATCAATGGCCTGGAAATAGGTGGCGCTTTCGGTGCCTTTCGACTTTTCAAAGGGAGTTGTCTGGGCAAAGGTGCAAATCCACAAAAAGAGGCAAAAGCCCGAAGCAATTAGTTTCATGCCTGTAAATGTAAGGAGTGAGGGTAAAATAGTGGGGCCTGGAACATGGAAGGTTCAGGGCAGGCATGAGAGGGGACCAAAGCAAAAAATCCCGACCGGATTACCGGTCGGGACAAAAATTTATGATGGTTTGCTGAATTAAGCCGCAGGCTTCTTGGCAGCATTTACATGCTTGGCCAGCTTGCTTTTCAGGTTTGCTGCTTTGTTCTTATGGATAACACCACGCTTCGCCAACTTGTCAATCATGCTGGCTACTTCAGGAAGATTTTCTTCCTTGGCAGCTGCGTCAGTGACAGAGCGGAGTTCACGAATTGCGTTACGGGTGGTCTTGCCATAATAACGATTGCGTTCGCGGCGCTTAGTTACCTGGCGGATATCCTTTTTTGTTGCCTTGTGATTAGCCATGAGTTCTAAAATTGGGACGCAAAAGTAGGGATACGGCTATGAACAGCCAAACAATTTTCCGGGTTTTTATGGCAAAGGCCTGCTGTATCTGATACAGCCTTGTTAAAACAGGCTATTCTGCTTCAACAACGATTCATCCGCTTCCACTCCGGGGCAGCAAATCATTGCGGCAATAGCAGGATGCCAATGACATTATCTTCCTGCTTTTTGATAGCATTTCTGCATTTAAGGCTGCCATCATGGCCTTATATTTTCGGATGCCTTTCACAATTACCCTACCCCGGTTTTAACCTACTTTTGCAACCCCCTTTTGTTTATATATCCATCAGAAATAATACAGCCTGCGGGCAAGCCCATGAAAGATTTTTCGTACATCACCAGTCAGCACCCGGCTTATATCGAAAACCTGTACCAGGATTTTGTTGCCAATCCGGAGAGCGTTGACCCTGAATTCAAGAAGTTTTTTGAAGGTTTTGATTTTGCCATCGGCGCTGGAAAAGGCGGCAATGGAACGGCTGTGGCACCCGCACCTGTTTCAGGCGGTGCAACGCCCAACATCGACTGGAAGCGGGAGGTGATGGCCTACAGGCTGATACTTGGCTACCGCAACAAGGGTCACCTGCTGGCAAAAACCAACCCCATACGTCCACGCATTGACCGCGGGGCCAATATTGACATTGCTTTTTACGGTTTTACCGAAGCCGATCTTGACAAGGAATTTTTTGCCGGGCAATTGCTTGGTTTGGGAACCACCACGCTGCGCAAAATGCTGGCTTTTTTAGAAAACTGCTATGCCACTCATGTTGGATGGGAGTTCAAATACATCAGCGACCAGGAGCGTATTGACTGGCTTACTCGTGAAATTGAAGAAAAATTTCATGAGCCCTTGCCACTTGAACAGAAGCGGCGCATTTTGGAAAAACTGAACCAGGGGGTGCTTTTCGAGAAATTCCTTCATACAAAATATGTTGGGCAGAAACGATTCAGCCTTGAAGGCGGAGAGACTGCCATTGCAGCCCTCGACCAGATTATAACCACCGCTGCTGATCATGGGGTTCAGGAAGTGGTGATTGGCATGGCGCACCGTGGCCGATTGAATGTGCTGGCCAACATCATGGGAAAGACCTATGAACAGATTTTCTCCGAATTTGAAGCGGTGAGCATTCCGGATACCACCATGGGCAGTGGCGATGTGAAATACCACCTCGGCTTTGGCAGTCAGCCAACCACGGCCAATGGCAAAACTATCAACCTGAAACTGGCTCCCAACCCCAGCCACCTGGAAGCCGTGAACCCGGTGGTGGAAGGGTTTTGCCGTGCCAAGGCAGATGCCATTTACAACAGCAATTACGATAATGCACTTCCAATACTCATTCATGGCGATTCGAGCATAGCAGGCCAGGGAGTGGTATACGAAGTACTGCAGATGAGTAAGCTGGATGGCTACGACACCGGTGGTACCCTTCATTTTGTCATCAATAACCAGATAGGTTTTACCACGGATTTTTATGATGCCCGCAGCAGCGATTATTGTACTTCGCTTGCAGCCACTGTACAGGCGCCTGTATTTCACGTCAATGGCGATGACCCGGAAGCTGTGGTGAAAGTAGTGGATATTGCTACCCGGTTCCGGCAGGAGTTCAACGATGATGTTTTTGTGGATATGGTTTGTTACCGCCGCCATGGTCACAACGAAGGCGATGATCCCAAGTTCACACAGCCCGGTTTGTATGCACTCATCGAGAAACATCCCAACCCACGAGAAGTGTACACACAATGGCTGCTGGAAAATGGCGACCCCAACGCACAGGAACTTGCCAGGGAAATGGAGAAGAAATTCTGGGATGACCTGCAGGCACGCCTTGACAACATTAAGCAAAACCCGCTTCCTTATACCTACCAAAAACCTGAAGAATGGTGGCGTGAACTGCGCCGTGCTACCGAGGCCGATTTCGAACACAGTCCTGAAACTTCATTAAGTAAGGAAGAAATTGAGGAAACCTTTAATCGCATTATGGCTGTACCCGATGGATTTAAACCCATCAGGAAAGTGGAAAGACTGATTGCTGACAAACAGAAACTTTTCAGCACTGATCAGAAGTTTGACTGGGCTACCGGCGAATTGCTGGCATATGCCACCATTTGCCGACAAGGCTATGATGTCCGTATGAGCGGGCAGGATGTTCGCCGCGGTACGTTCAGCCACCGTCATGCTATCCTTCGCGATGAAGTGACCGATGCTTACTACAACCGACTTTCCAACCTTGGCGAAGAACAAGGAGAATTCCGCATTTATAACTCATTGCTCAGCGAATATGGCGTGCTGGGTTTTGAATATGGTTATGCCATGGCCAACCCGCATGCATTGGTGGTGTGGGAAGCCCAGTTTGGTGATTTTGCCAACGGTGCACAAACTATGATTGACCAGTTTATTGCAGGTGCCGAGCAAAAATGGCATCGTATGAATGGCCTCGTAATGCTGCTGCCGCATGGCCACGAAGGGCAGGGACCCGAGCACAGCAGTGCCCGCATGGAGCGCTTTCTGCAGTGCTGCGCCGAACTGAATATGGTGGTTACCAACATTACCACTGCTGCAAACCTGTTTCACGCATTGCGCAGGCAGGTGAGCTGGCCTTTCCGTAAACCGCTTATTAATTTTAGCCCCAAGGCTAACCTGCGCCATATAGGCGCATACAGCCATTTGAGCGATTTTACCCAGGGTGGTTTCAAAGAAGTAATTGATGATGCATCAGTTACCGTACCTGCGGGCATCAGCAAGGTTCTTTTCTGCTCCGGGAAAATTTATTTTGAATTGCTGGAGCGCAAAGTCGCTGAAAAGCGTGATGATATTGCCATAGTTCGACTGGAACAGATTTACCCGCTGCCTGCAAAACAACTGCAGCAACTGGCGCATAAATACAACAACGCTACCTGGTTCTGGGTACAGGAAGAACCTATGAATATGGGCGCCGCCACCTTCCTGAAAATGAACCTGCAGCAGGTGAATTTTGGCATCATCAGCCGCAAGGCAAGTGCCGCCACCGCCACAGGTTATGGTAAGGTGCATGCCAAGGAACAGGCTGAAATTATTGAAACAGCGTTTACGATTTAGAAGAGCTGCCAGTTGCACGCTACTCGCTGCAAGCCACAAGCTGCAGGCTGCAAACAAATTCTGATATCAAAATTTTCCTAAAGACTTCTTGGGGTTGAACGCCATTTCCGCTGCCTTAAACCATACCCCTTCAACCCTAAGTCTTCATGATGGTACTTCTGTACCTGTTTATTGGTATTTTCTTACCCGATTGTTGGCCACATTTTGCCCGCAGGGTATTCTGTTTCCATTTCAATATACCTTTCGGGCATTGTGCATCTTATAATCATTTTCCAACATGAAACTTGCCATTCTTGCTGCGGCTTCGGCCTTAGTTCCATTTTTTGCCATGACTCAATCTGCTAACCTTAAAAATGCACCATACCACGACAAGAAGCTAACCATTGAAAAAAGAGTTGCCGATTTGCTTGCACGTATGACCGTGGAAGAAAAAGCCGGGCAGTTGAACCAACTTAACGGAGGCGTTTTTACCGGACCCGCGGCCAACGACCCAGGTCAAAAGGCCAAGCTGGATATGGTTCGGCAGGGAAAAGTAGGTTCTATGCTCAATGTATTGGGCGTGAATGAAACTCGGGCCATTCAAAAGATTGCCCTGGAGGAAACCCGCCTCGGCATACCGGTAATTTTTGCGCTGGATGTAATTCATGGATATAAAACCATTTTCCCCATTCCGTTGGCGGAGGCCTGTTCGTGGGATGCGGCCATGGCAGAAAAAGCAGGCTCCATTGCGGCGAAAGAAGCGAGTTCTGAAGGCTTGCACTGGACTTTTGCACCTATGATGGACATTAGCCGCGACCCTCGCTGGGGACGTGTGATGGAAGGAAGTGGCGAAGACCCTTACTTAGGCGGCATAATGGCTGCAGCCAGGGTGAAGGGTTTCCAGGGAAAATTTGGTGCAGACAACATTCTCGCTTGTATTAAGCACTATGGTGTATACGGCGCAGTGGAAGCGGGCCGTGAATACAACCAGGTAAATGTGGACCGCTACAATGCATGGAATTTTTACCTGCCGCCGTACAAGGCAGCAGTAGAGGCAGGTGCTGCCACCGTCATGAATTCTTTCAATGTGTTTGAAGGCGTGCCTGCAAGTGCGAATAAGTACCTGGTAACTGATGTCTTGAAAAAGCAATGGGGATTCAAAGGCTTCCTCATCAGCGACTGGAATTCATTTGGAGAAATGATGACGCATGGTTATGCTGCTGACAAAAAAGATGTGGCCATGAAGGCTATCAATGCCGGCAGCATGATGGATATGGAAACCCGCGCCATGGTTGAATTTATTCCGGTACTGGTAAAAGAAGGTAAGGTGAGCATAGCTACACTCAACGATGCCGTTTCCAGAATTCTTACCTGGAAATTTAGGATGGGGTTGTTTGATGAACCCTACCGCAATTGCGATGAAAAACGCCAGCAGCAAAATGTGTTCACTCCAGAAAACAGGCAGGCCAGCCGCGAAGCAGGCCAGCGTTCGATAGTATTACTGAAGAATGTAAATGGTGTTTTGCCGCTTGCAAAGGACAAACAAAAAATTGCGTTGATTGGCAATCTTGCTGCCAGTGTTACTGACATTTTTGATTTCTGGATTGGCAATGCAAAGGGCCCGGCTTACAACCCTGTCACAGTGCTCGATGGTCTCAAAAATGCTGGAGCTACGGTTTTGTTTGCAAAAGGATATGATGAAAAATACAACACCGACAAAACAATGATTGACGAAGCCGTGAAAGCAGCCAGTGAAAGCGATGTAGTAGTGGTGAATATTGGCATCAGTGGTCAGATGGCAGGTGAAGACCGGAGCCTGGCCATGCCTGAAATTCCGGAAGGACAATTGGCTTTGCTCAAAGCCTTGCACCAAACCGGAAAGAAAGTAGTAGCCTTGGTAAGCAGCGGCAGGCCGTTGGTTTTGACAAAGGCCGAGCCGTTGGTAGATGCTATTTTACAGATATGGATTCTGGGAACTGAACATGGCAATGCAGTGGCCGATGTGCTGTTGGGTGCGTACAATCCTTCTGCAAAAACAACCATGTCGTTTCCGTACGCTGTTGGGCAAATTCCGGTGTACTACAACCACATGAACACCAGCCGGCCTACACCCACCGATGATGCCGGCAACTGGTTCAGCCGCTACCGCGATATCCCAAATGATCCATTGTATCCTTTTGGCTTTGGCCTCAGTTATACCACATTCACTTATTCTGACTTTTCATTGAACAGTTACTCGATTTCTGCGAACGGAAGTGTTACAGTTTCAGTGAGTGTTGCTAATACTGGCAGCAGGGCAGGTGAGGAGGTAGTGCAACTATACATCAGGGACGTGGTGTCCAATCGCATCCGACCGGTGAAGGAATTGAAAGGCTTCCAAAAAGTAAGTCTGCAGCCCGGCGAAAAAAAGAACCTCAAATTCACTTTGACAACAAAGGACCTGAGTTACTACGATGAAAACGGGAAACTGCAAATTGAGCCCGGCGTGTTCAAAATTTTTGTTGGCGGCAACTCACGTGATGTGCTTGAAACTACGCTGACCATGAAATAAAGCAATGCTTGCTCATAGCATGAAAACAGGCAACTTATTTGAGTTGCCTGTTTTGTTTTTTATAAAAATGAATAGCGATGTCCTCAATTATGCTAATTGGACTTAATCGCAACCATCATTCTTTTATGTCAGATTCTTCTACAAAAAATCCTGTTGTTTTCTTCAGTTCTTCCACTGTGTTGAAAATGAGCGGGCACATGCCGTAATGGCTAAAAGTGGCAAACATGCGTTTGGTAAATCCCGGCCTGTCGAGCCGAGGAAATTCGCGGCATTCATCAGGCCTGATTTCATAGATGCTACATTTTTTTCCATCAAGAAACTGGCAGGGTATAGCATTGAGAAATTGCATGAACGAACCCGTTTCTACAAACTTCTTCCGGAATTCAGATTCTGGTAATTGCATATAATCAGCCAGCCTTATTACAGCAGGGTCGTCAATGTTTACCATCAGGTTTTTGCAGCAGTTACCGCATGTGGTGCAATCAATGGCGGCTTCAGCCAGGCGGTTGATGCGCATCACTTCTGTATCAACAAAATCCTGGTCGATTGATTTGAGATGTTGCTTAAAATGTTCATTCTCACTATACCTGGTTTCACCAAGTGCTTTCAGTTTTCCGAGATCGGTTTCTATGTTCAATGCGAATGATTTATTTCAGGTTAGATTGTATCGTTTGTATCAGGTGAATGATTCAAAATTCATATTGCATTGCTGATGCCCACCCTTTGTTTCACGTATTCGTTCTTCACCAATTCCTCGGCCATGAACAAAGCCAGATTGCCAGCGTTGATTTTGTTGCCAGGCGCAGGTGTTTCACTTCTTGCAATGAATTTTCCATTGGCGTCAGCATTTTGAATATCAGGTGAACAAATGAATGTCCAGTCAAGTGGCGAATGCAACAGGTAGAGGTAAGCTTGTTTGTGTTCAAAGCCAACGGGTTTGTATTCGGCTGGATATTCCGGTGTGTCCACTCCAAAGACACCATCCTCATTTTGCAAAACACCAAGCCCACCGAGTGCAACAATTCTTTTTAATCCGCAAGCCTGCATTTGCTCGATGATGTTTTTCATACCAAGGCTTCTGGCTTTGTCTGTTCCATCGAATGCACCGCCAAGAGAAGAAAGCACTGCATCACTTCCTTGCAAGGCATGTGCCACTTCCTTTGTATCAAAAATGTATCCTTTTATGGCTGTGAAATTTTCCTGTCTTTCATCAGCATCCAGCATTGCTTCTACATTACGACCAAAAGCTTTTACAAGCCAGCCTTTTGCAAGACAATGTGTAATAAGTTGTTTGCCAACCGTGCCGGTTGCACCAAAAATAGTTACAGTCATTTTGAATGAAATGGTGTTGGCTAAAAGTAATGAAAAATGAAGCCCATCAATGGATCAATAGAATTGTCAATTGGTGCATACACCTTTCCTGCAATGGCTTTGAACCATTATTGCCCGGCCTGCTCAATTATTTCAGGCATGTTGATGCCCAGGTGACTTTCATCGAAAATACATTCGCCGTTTTTGATGACCAGCACCTGCGGGCTCTCGTGCCATACATCAAATGTTTCTGACACGAGATTGGAAAGTTGCCGGTTGGCTATGAGGTCGAGAAAATGGAAATCAATATGAGTGGGAAACCCTTCCCTTTCGAGCCGCCCACGCACCAGCGAACTGGTGCCGCAGCGGGTGCTGTGCTTAAATATCACTTGCGGTTTTGTACCGGAATTTTGCCTGATGCTCTGCAGTTGTTCAGGCGTTTTCAGTTCTATCCAACTCATATTTTCATTTGCTACTTTAAAACGGATGCAAATTTACCGGCTGCCAATCTTTTTCGGTGATAGCTTAACATTACTGAAAGAGTTTACTTTGCCGCGATTATAAATTATGAAAGTCCATTTTATTTCCATTGGGGGCAGTGTAATGCACCAACTTGCCATTGCGTTAAAACGCAAAGGCTACCAGGTAACTGGCAGCGACGATGAAATATTTGAGCCTGCAAAATCGAACCTCGAAAACGAAGGATTGCTTCCGGCTTCCATTGGTTGGTCTGAGCAAAATATCAGTCCCGATCTTGATGCGGTTATTCTCGGTATGCATGCACGTGCCGACAATCCGGAACTGATAAAGGCAAAGGAGATGGGACTTGCCGTTTATTCTTTTCCTGAATACATCTACAAAGAAAGCACAGGCAAAACCCGTGTTGTTGTGGGAGGAAGTCACGGCAAAACCACTACCACATCCATGATCATGCATGTGCTGCGTGCCTGCGTAAGAGATTTTGATTACCTCGTGGGTGCAAAACTCGAAGGCTTTGATCAGTCGGTTGACATTTCGGATGCGCCGGTTATTGTGTGCGAAGGCGATGAATATCCTGCCAGTGTGGTAGAGAAACGGCCCAAGTTTCATTTTCTTTTTCCGCACATAGCCATCATCACAGGCATAGCATGGGACCACATCAACGTATTTCCAACCTTTGAAAACTATTTGGAGCAATTCAGCATTTTCATAGATAAAATTGAACCCGGAGGTGTATTGATCTACAATCATGCAGATGCTCAAGTTCGAGAGCTAGTTGCTGCAAGCACCCGTTCTGATATAAGATTGATGCCCTATGAGGTGCCGGCCTACAATATTGAAGATGGCAATACAGTCGTTTCATGGGATGGCTGTACTTCACACCTGAAAGTGTTTGGTGAGCACAACCTGCTCAACATGCAGGCGGCACGACTTGCGTGCAATGAACTTGGTATTGCCAACACTGCGTTTGCGGCAGCCATTGAAAATTTCATCGGTGCATCCAAGCGGCTTGAAGTAGTGGAGCACAATGATCACAGTATTGTTTTTAGGGATTTTGCGCATGCCCCCAGCAAGGTGAAAGCAACCATTCAGGCGGTGAAGCAGCAATACCCAAACAGGAATTTAATAGCCGTGCTGGAGTTGCACACTTACAGTAGCCTGAGCGCTGCATTTATGCCGCACTATGCACACGCATTGGATGCTGCCGATGCCGCATGTGTATTTTATAGCCGTCATGCTCTTGAAATAAAAAAAATGCCCATGCTGGATGCTGAGGTAGTTCGCGCAGGATTTGAAAGGAGTGATCTTGCAGTCATCACCAACAAAGATGATCTTCAGCAATGGCTGCTGCAACATCCGCTGAGCAATGCCTGTTTGCTGCTGATGAGCAGTGGCAGTTTTGACTCAGTAGACCTAAAAGGCCTGTTGCAGCAAATGATGTTGCCATCTGCTTAGGCACACCAAATATTTTTCATTTATCTTTCCATTAATTAAACATCTCTCCCGGAAATTTTAGTGCACATGAACCTGAATCTCAGCCGGCCGATCGCCTTTATCGATCTGGAAACTACCGGTATCAATCTTGGTACCGATCGCATTGTAGAAATAGCTATAGTTAGAATTAATCCTGATGGTACGCAGCAGGTAAAACGCAAACTCATCAACCCCGAAATGCCAATACCACCGCAGGTTACAGAGGTGCATGGCATTAGCGATGCCATGGTGAAAGATGCTCCCACCTTCAAGCAGGCTGCCAACGAAATAAAGCAGTTCCTCGAAAGCTGCGACCTTGCCGGCTACAACAGCAACAAGTTTGATATTCCCTTGCTGGTGGAAGAATTTCTTAGGGCAGGAATGGAATTCAAAACCGATGGCCGCAAGTTGCTGGATGTGCAGAAGATTTTTCACATCATGGAACCACGAACACTATCGGCAGCATACAGGTTTTATTGCGAAAAAGAATTGAAGGATGCTCACAGCGCCGAAGCAGATGCAACTGCCACATGGGAAGTGCTGGAAGCACAGGTGACAAAGTATCCGCAAATTGGGAATACGGTGGAAAGCATTCTGAAAGCGATAGGCGAAGACGAGATAGTTGATTTTGCCCGAAGGATGATTTACCAGGATGGCAAAATTGTTTTCAATTTCGGCAAACACAAAGGCAAGGTGGTGGAGGATGTATTGCGCATGGAACGCAGTTATTACGATTGGATGATGCAGGGCGATTTTCCTCAGCACACCAAACAGAAGCTTACTGAAATTCTGCACAAAACTTTACTGAAGAAGTAGTTGCTGCTATGACAAATGTTGCCGGCAGAAATGCATATACCATGTTGTACATCATTACTGCCCTTGCAGTAGGTGTTTGGTTTTCTTTCTACAACAATTTTTTCAACTGGGATATTGCAGCCTACATGGGCGTAGTACTTGGGTATAATGGCATTCCTGTAGCCGAGGCGCACCAGCAGGCATACTCCATTATTCAGCACCAGTTCCCCCCGGATGCGGCTAGTGCACTGTTGCATGAATCCGCCTACCGTGAACATTGTTTTGCCGACGCATCCTTTTATGCGCAGCAACTTTCATTTTACCGCGTAAAGCCCTTGTTCACCGGCTCAGCGTATTTGTTGTACAAATGCGGCCTGCCGTTGTGGACAGCATTGCGCATTCCGGCTGCTATTGGTTTTGCAGGCCTTGCCACCGTGCTGTTGCTCTGGCTCAACCGGATGCTTAAGCCTGGTTTTTCGCACCTGGTTGCAGTGCTCTTGTTATCGGGTTATGCTACGCAACTTGCGAGGCTTGTAACCCCTGATGCATTGTCGGCTTTCCTGGTGCTGTTATTATTCTACTTGCTGATGGTGATGCCGCAAAGAAAAATTTTGGCATGGAGTGTTTTGTTTTTACTTGCCTTGTGCAGGATTGACAACCTGGTGCTGAGTTTGCCGCTGGCTTATTTTCAATTCACCGCTTCAGGAAAGCAGGTTTCGCCAAAACACCTGAAGGAATTTGCACTTGTATCAGCAGTAATTTTGCTAGCGGCCACCGCTCTTCCGCTTTTTTTTGGCAACAGGCTTTCCTGGTTTTTTGAATATTCATTCACGCAATCGGGCATGGAATATGTGAAGCAACTTGGCCGCAGTGTGCGACAGTTTTCGGGCACATTGTTCCCTATTCTGCTTCCGTTTGTCCTTGTCACATTGCCGATACGAAATGCCATGTGGGCAAGATTCCTGCTCATGATTGCATTTGCAGTTATCATCCGGTGGCTTCTTTTTCCTGCCTTTCAGGAAAGATTCTTTGTGGGGTACGAAATGGTGATTGCCTGCTACCTGTTGTTCTGCATCGGCAGGGCACCTTTTGCCGGATTTGCATTTCTTTTCACAGAGGCGCAGCGGCCTGATAGGGAGGAATAGGAATGAAATTGTAAGTTTGCGACTTCCATTACAATAATAGCGTTGAAGAAACTCGTCATCATACCAACCTACAATGAGCGTGAAAATGTGGAAGGCATTATCCGCGCCGTGTTTGAATTACAGTCAGGATTTCATGTGCTGATAATAGATGACGGTTCTCCCGATGGTACGGCAATGATTGTGAAAAATTTGATGTCCGAATTTGCAGGCCAACTGTTCCTGGAAGAACGAAGCGGCAAGTT
>JBBIOQ010000066.1:12111-21981 GCA_037443285.1 Sphingobacteriales bacterium
ATTCACGGCTTCCGTTGGGCCATTGAAAGAGGCTACGATTATATATGCGAAATGGATGCCGACTTCAGCCACAACCCGAAGGACCTGGACCGCCTGGTGGATGCATGTGTGAAAGGCGCTGATGTTTCCGTTGGAAGCCGGTATGTGAAAGGCGGCAGCATCGAGAACTGGCCGCTCGACCGCCATCTTTATTCAAGGGGCGGCAGTCTTTATACCAGGCTCATTACCTGGATACCTGTGAAGGATGCAACTGCCGGTTTTGTATGTTACAAACGTGAAGTGCTCGATTCCATCAATTTCGATGAAATAAAATTTGTTGGCTATGCTTTCCAGATTGAAATGAAGTTTGCTGCCTGGAAACTTGGCTTCAAAATTGCCGAAGTGCCCATTGTGTTTGTTGATCGCAAAGTGGGTGTAAGCAAAATGAACACGGGCATTGTAAAAGAAGGCGTGCTGGGCGTTTTGAAAATTCAATGGCACAGCCTCTTCAAAAATTATAGAAAGAAAGTGAAGAATGTAATGGCCGAATCATAATCTGCCAATGCCTGTACAGTTCATCCTTTTAACATCACTGTCTTTTTTCTCTCATTGAATCGTTGCTTTAAATTGTAGCATGCGGGCTGCTTTCATTAAACTTCATACAGCTATTCTGCTCGCAGGCTTTACTGCTATTTTGGGCAAACTTATTTCACTCAACGAAGCTGCATTGGTGTGGTGGCGTTTGCTGCTATCGGTGCTTGGTCTGCTGTTGCTGTTCCTGTTTTTGAAAAAATCATTGGTTGCCTCAAAAGCGCAGGTGCCGAAATTGCTGGGTATTGGCGCACTTGTAGGAATACACTGGCTTTGTTTTTTTGGAAGTGTGAAATATGGCAACGTTTCTATAGCGTTGGTTACTTTTTCAGCTTCCGGATTTTTTTCTGCATTACTCGAACCATTCATTGCACGCAGGCCCTGGAGGCCTGTGGAGCTGCTGCTTGGCCTTATTTGTATGGGGGGCATTTACGTCATCTTCCATTTTGATTCGAAATACAAAATTGGAATAGTGTTGGGCGTTGTGGCTGCTTCGCTTAGTGCATTGTTCAGCATACTCAACAAAACAATGGTGAATGCAAAAACTGATGGCCTGAGCATGACGCTTTGGGAAATGGTAGGTGCTTTGATTGCACTTTCATTGGTAATGCCGTTTTACCTGCTCAAGGGGCAGCATATTTTTATGCCGATGGGTTTTGATTGGTTATGGTTGCTCATTCTTTCATTGGTTTGCACCGTATGGGCATTCTTCCTGCAGTTGCAGGCGCTGCAATATATTTCAGCAGTTACACTGAACCTCAGTTACAATCTTGAACCGGTGTATGGCATCCTGCTTGCATTTCTTGTATTTGGTGAAAATAAATACCTGCAACCTGGGTTCTACGTTGGATTGGCACTTATTGCTGTTGCTGTAATGATTCAGATGGTCAGGGTATCAAGACCTCGGAGACAACTTTAGTAGTTGCTGTTATTAATGCCTTGCTTTGGCACTGAATGGAAACTTTCTTACGCTTCAAACTTTACAGGCTCGGCTGTCTTGCGCTAAGATGAATCACGAATAATTAGGGCAGTCCTTACGATAATCTCATTGGTTTGTTTCAGGTCGGATGTGCCCTTCAGATGGCTGATGAGTTGGCGTGCCGCTATTTCACCCATATCCATACCCGGGTAATCAATAGTACTGAGTTTTGGATTAACCAGGTGGCTGATTGCATCATTATTGAATCCAACAATGGCAATGTCTTCCGGAATGCGCAAACCATTTGTTTTGAAAATGTGCATGCACACAGCTGCCACAAAATCGTTGGTAACAAACAAACCATCGGGCCTCGATTTCAAAGCCAAGATTTGTTGCGCTGCATGCACCGCATCACTTTCCGAGAGATCGTTTACTAAAACCAACTTTTCGGAAAATGGAAGTTTGTGTTTTTGCAAAGCGGCTTTGTAACCACGTAGACGTTCAGCATATACATTTCGTTTCAGGTTGCCGGAGATGATGGCAATTCTCTTGCATCCCTGCTCGACAAGGTGTTCAGTGGCCAATAAACCACAGCGGTAGTTATCAATTACAATTTTTGTAAATGGGGCCTGTTCATCTACCCGGTCAAACATCACCACCGGAATATTCTTTTGCTCATATTGTTTAAAATGGTTACAGTCGTTAGTGTCAACTGTCAAAGACACCAGCAATCCGTCGACTCTTTTGTGAAAGAGATTTTCAGCATTGGCAATTTCCTTGTGGCTATCTTCCGATGAATTGGCTATCAGCAAATCGTACCCTTCCTGGCTGGCAGCCTTTTCAATACCTGCTAACACTGATGTGATAAAATTGCTGCTCAGCTTGGGAACCATTACGCCAATGGTATTGGTTTTTTGCTTTCGCAGGTTACTGGCAAAACTATTGTGCCGGTAACCGAGTTCTTTAGCAAGGTCCACCACTTTCTTCTGAGTTTTCTTGCTCACTTTTGGGTCGCCGTTCAGTGCACGGCTAATAGTAGCAACAGAAATGTCGAGCATTCTTGCCAGGTCGTAAATGGTATATTCTTTTTCAGGAGGCACACGAAAAATACTGGTGAATGAATGAAGATAGCATTGCCCTTATCAATTCATTGATAAAAAAATTGCTGAATGCCATCAACAATTTTCCTGGTTATCAATGGTAAGCCAGGTGCAAAGAGATGGCTCTGAAAATTGCCTGTCGCTTTCAGTTTCTGCTAAAACAATACGCCGTTATTTACATAGTTGAAAGAACTGGTTCCGCCACTTGCATTGGTCCATGTTGCCAGGTTGAAACTTCCGTTGCCATTAAGTCCACCATGGATGGTATAAACGGACACGGCCTGGTTGCCCTGGTTCCATGTTAAAGCATTTCTGGCAAGGCATTTTTCAGGCCCCGCTCCATTATTCCTCAGGAAATAGGCATTGTAATTTCCATAAACAGTAGCAATTCCGTTGGCTTCTACACAAACAGCGGTTTCTTCATCAATTCCAATTCCTTTCACGTTGGTATATGTCCAGTCTTTCATCATGCGGGCAAGGAAAGCAATATGTCGTCCCATTCTAGAACGCTGGCTGTAATGGCTGTCGGTGATGGTATTCTCAAGATTGGGTGCATTTACAAAATCATTTTTGCCAAGCGTCATGTATTTGTTATAGGGATCAGCCAATGCCTTGTCACTGGTAACTGTTCCGTTCTGTGCAGAATAGTAAACGGCGCCCATGACGGCAAGGCCTGCACTGGTGCCTCCAACGGGTATCTTTTTGTTGTTGATGAGATCGTTTATAGCATCTTCAACCGGTGTGTCTTTCCAGTAGTTCACATAATCCCATTGGTCGCCACCGGCAATGAACAACAATTCGGCTCCCTTTATTTTGGCAATTGCTGCTGCGTCGCCTGCCTTTGTACGGCTGTCAATAATGAGCGTTTCTACAGAATTCACATTGCCCAATCCAAACAGGTACGCATTGTACCCATCGGCACCGGTAGCCCGGATAATTACAACATCACCACCGCCGCATTTTCCAATCATCCATTTGAAGGCATTGTCCACATCGGTGCCGCCACCCATCAGCAGCAAGCCCGCTGTTGTTGTTCTGTTTACATCTGCTGCATCGCCGGTGAGGTAGCTTACCACACCAGAACTTCCTTTGGATAGTTTAGTTGATTCCGGAGAAGCGGGTGAATTATCCTGTACCTGAAAGTTTTTGGTGCATGAGGTAAAGAGTATGCCAAAACATACCCATGGTAAAAGAGACTTTTTCATAGGGTTTAGGTTATGCTTGAAATTAATGAAACAATCCATATAAAAAGCTGACACAGATTGTCTCATTCGAATTTCATTTAAAACTCTACAACAAAGCCTATGGTTGGTAATACTGTTGTTTCATCGTTGGGCAGTATCAAGGGAATTGCGTTGCTGCCGTTTTGCTGAATAGGTCGGCCGTCTGTAGTCACAAAATCCGTATTATCAGCATTGCGTTTAAAAGTGTATTGTGGTAATCCCGGGTTGGAAGAGCCATACCAGTTCTGAACGTCAAGGTAAACATCGACCGTAACACGATTCATATTCCACTTTTTATCGATGCGCAAATCACTTGCATTAAAGGCTTTCAGTTGCAGCGTGTTTGCTTGCCGGTAGTTGTAAACGCCGGTGCCAATTGTGAGGTAATTCAATTGGCTGGCTGTCATATCAAAGGGTGAATAGGGTGCGTTGCCCTGGTAGCGAAACTTCAGGCCAAGTTCCCAGTTGTGGTTGAACTTGTAGCCTCCTGTAATGCTAAGCAGGTGCCGGTTGTCCCAATTGGAGCGGATATATTTTCCACTGGCATCGGTAAAAAGGGAATGGTAGTAGGTATAGCTTACAATGCCGAACAACCTTTTGCTCAGTTTCTGCTGCGCAAAAAATTCAAAACCGTATGCCTTACCCAAACCATTTTGCAACACCGGCTCGTTGCCAATGGAACCAAAGTCAGTGCCTTTGTTGGCAAGACTTACGCCATCCACCTGGCTGATGGGATAGTTGCTGTATTTTTTGTAGAAGCCCTCCAATGTAAATCGTGTAGCATTGGAAGGAAGAAATTCAAAGCCACCTGCAACATGCGAACTGCGTATGTATTCACCAGGATTAGCAATTCTGCTGCTGGAAATGGGATTTAAATAAGCCAATTGCGTGTAGCTCGGCAGCCGATAATAAATGCCATAGCTGGCGCTTAGGTTCCACTTGCTGCTCAGTGCGTAGCTGGCACTAAAACGTGGGCTGAATTGTTTGAAGGGGTTGGCTTCGCTGTTTCCCAAATCATTTCCATCAACACGAATGCCTGCGCTTAGTGCAAGCCTGTTGTTGAAAATGCGTTTGCCGGCTTGCACAAAGGCGCCGTAACGAAGGAAATTCAAATCGGTTGTGCTACTGAGGAACACCGGTTGTTGAATAATATTACCGGCGCTGTCTTTGAGTAATGGTCTGTAGCGCTGGAAGAAACTGTTGTCAAATTGTACAAATTGTGCTACGGCACCATAACTGAGTTTCCATCCGTTAAAATTGTTAGTCACATCAAAACGCAGTTTGTTTTCAATTTCGCGGCTGTCAGTCAATAATGTCCTTTCACTGTCTACAGGGTTTTGGTTGTCTTCAAATTTCTCTACCTGGTTGTCCAGTGCATTGCGGCTGATGGCAAGGTTCCAGTATCCGTTTTTTACCAGGTGCCGCAGCGATGCGCCAAATGTGTAACTCCACTGGTTGATGTTGGGGCTGCTGTTGATGACATACAATTTTTCCGGAGTGGCTTCTTTCGGTGCAGCAAATTTGAAATCGTCAATGGCGCCAATACCCAAAACGTTGAGTGTTGTCTTATCGCTGAGTTTGTGCGTCACTTTGAACTGATAATCCCAATAGTTGGGCCTGATAGGCAAGTCAAGCACAGTGAAAAGAAAATTGAGATAACTGCGGCGCACCGATGCCAGGAAAGTTGTCTTTTTACCAAGAGGCCCGTCGAAGGTGGCCGCCAGTTCTGTGGCACTTAGTCTTATATTTCCCTGCAGGTGGTTGGCGTTGCCGTTTTTCTGTTTAAACTGGAAAACACTGCTTAGCGTATTGTCGTAGCGTGCATCAAAAGCGCTTGTGCTCAGTTTCACATCTTCAATAAAACTCACATTCAAAATGCCCTGCGGCCCGCCGCCACTGCCTTGTGTGCCAAAGTGATTGATGATCGGAATTTCTATGCCATCCAGGTAAAAAACGTTTTCGCTGGGTGCACCTCCACGAATAACGATGTCATTTCGAAATCCGCCACCTGCAACACCTCCGCCAACACCCGGTAAGGATTGAATCACTTTGCTAATATCAAAATTGCCACCGGGGTTGGCCTTAATTTCTTCTGTTGTCAGTCGCTGAACGCTCAGCGGACTCTCAAGGCTTGTGGCTTTCACATTATTTTTTCTACCTGTTACAACCACATTGCCCAATTGGCTTACAGAGGGCTCCAGTTCAATTTGCAATACGTTTTCATTGCCGCTTGTGACAACTAGGTTCGTTACCATTTTTTCATAATAGCCCAATGCTGTTATAGTCAACGTGTAACTTCCTGGTTGCACATCCCTGAACCTGAAAAAGCCGCTGGAGTCAGTGGTTGTTCCGGTGTTTCCGGGCTTAAGAGAAACGCTAACTCCAGCCAATGGTTTCTGTGAATTCTTGTCGGTGATATTACCGCTCAAAAAGCCGGTATTCTGTGCAGCAGCACTTAGGCAAAATGCAAATACCAAAAACAGTAAACTAATTTTCTTCGGTGTGAATTTCATAGGGGTTAGATTCATATCGGGCAACTAAACATCCTTTTCAGACTTTTGTTCATCAAGTGGAATGTAAATTAACACTTGCGTGGCATGCATTTTTCATGAGAAGCGTCATGAAGGACTTTCGATTAGTGTAATAACTTGCTACAGCAGCAAAACTGTAAGTATGGGGTCAGTAAAGCCTTCCACCTTGCAGCACAATAAGGAATTGGCCGCTATTTTTCATGGCATGGCAAGGTGCTATCAATATCTTGGGAAGGAAGAACGTTTTCGTGCTATTGCCTATGATAACGCATCAAAAACGCTGGCGAATCTGTCCGAACCGGTGGATGCCCTTTCAACAGATATCAGGAAGCTTGATGAACTGAAGGGGGTTGGCGAAAGCATTGCCCAAAAAATTGTTGAGTACCTGCAAAGTGGGCGCATCGCTACTTATGAGAAACTAAAAACTCAGGTGCCTTTTGATTTGCTTGAACTGATGGAAGTTGAAGGCATTGGCCCTGCCACTGTTCGTGCACTACACGATGCATTGCATGTAGAATCAAGGGCTGCCCTGGCACTTCTGCTATCCAAAGGTTTGCCAATGGGTATAAAAGGACTGACTGCGGCCAAGTTGTCAAACATTAAGAAAGTATTGAAACTGCCCGAAACAAAAAGCCGCATGCCATTGAAGGATGCTCAGAAAATCGGGAACATAGTGGTGCATGAAGTGAAAGAAATAATGGGTGTGCACAGGTCAATGCTGGCCGGTAGCCTGCGCCGCCAAAAAGAAACGGTTGGCGATATTGATGTGCTAATATCTGCACCTCGTTGGTTGTGGAAGCGCATCATTAAAAAGATTACAACACTGCCAATGGTGAAAAAAGTGCTGGCAGCCGGGCAGACCAAGGCAAGCGTAATTGTGAGCCCAAACAATGTGCAGGTAGATGTTCGCATTGTGCACAACGATGAATGGGGTGCTGCACTGCTGTATTTCACAGGCAGCAAGGAACATAACATTGCCTTGCGTTCCATGGCCAAACAACGCGGTTGGAAAATCAATGAATACGGCGTGTTTAACATGGAAGGTAAAAAGCTTGCCGGGGAAACGGAGGAGGGCATTTACCAGCTTTTTGGCATGAGGTTTATACCTCCTGAACAAAGGCTGGGGCGCAATGAAATAGAGCAGGCCATGCAAGCCTGATGCAGTATCGAAATATTATCTAGCCATTTCACTTCAGCAATTTTTGCCAGGTGGCAGTTGCTCCTTGCAGAAATTGCAACAACCAATCTCCCCTTTTGGCAAAACTTGCCTCGCATCTGCAGTTTTCAGGTTCCTTGCTGATTGCTGCTGCATGATTCAGTTTCCAAAGGCCTTGCGGTGCTGATAGTTTCACATCATCAAAATCACCCAAAAACTATCAGTTATGAAAAACGCAACAATCCTCAGCGCCATCAGTCTTTGCATTATCAGCTTAATGACTACCAATGCGCAGGCACAGCAAAAGGCGGGTTTCAAATTACGCAGGGCTTATATGGAAAGCTCTTTAGTAACCAATTTTGGCAGCACCACCGGAGGCAAATTCGGTTTGGAAGCCATATTTGATAACAAATGGGTTTTTTCTGCAGAAATTCAAGGTGGAAGTATGGACAGCAAGAATTTGCCGAAAGACTATCAAGCTGGCACTACCTACCTGTTTACAGTTCCCTTTTCCAACGCTACACCAACAGATGAATTCAATAGTTATGCTCTGAATGTAGGGCGTGTGATTACAAAGCCTTCCGACAGAGCTTGGATAGTTGCCAAAGCAGGCCTCAGCTATACCTCCATAGATGAAACGCAGTATGCCCGCAATACATCACCAACTACAGTTGCCGACTACGGCATATTTGGATTATTCATTGCTGAAAATAGTTCCAACTATAGCCATACTACTGTAAAAAAATCTACTGTTGGTTTGCCCCTGGCTCTTACTCTTCATGCCAATCTTTCGCGTTATGTTGGCGTACTCGCTGGAATCAAGGCAAACATCAATCCGGTGCGGTCAAACATTGGTGTTGAAATGGGTTTAGCCTTTGGCCTGATGCGTCCATCAAGAAAAAATATGATTCAGCCAGCACACTAAACCATGTAGAACCACACACAAAGTTTCCTCCAACCAACATCAGCGGACAGTGCACACCTATCGGAAGATTGTACACTGCTTCCGCTGAATTTGATCATGTTTCCCGGCAAAGTGCGCCAATAGTTTTGCCTCCAATGTTGCATGCACTGCTTCAGTGCACAAGTGTGGATTGTGATGCCTGGAGCGGCTGTTCATGTTTAGAATAGTTCAACCAGGAAATATGCATACGAAAAGCCACGCACATGCTGAGGATGCTGAGTTTCAGAAATCCGACCCAAGGCTGAAACTGATTTCGGCCAGGATGAAAAAAGAACATTACAAACCCGATGCGTTGATTGAAATTTTGCACACTGCGCAAAGCGTTTATGGTTATTTGCCCATGCCGGTGTTGAAATTCATTGCGAAGTCGTTGCACCTGCCACCTTCAAGGGTTTATTCAACAGTTACTTTTTACCATTTCTTCTCGCTCAAATCGCAGGGCGAGCATACCTGCATTGTTTGCACCGGTACTGCTTGTTATGTGAAAGGGGCAAATGCCATCATGAGTGAATTGGAAAAGCATTTTGAAATCCAGCCAGGGCAGGTTACACCCGACAACAAACTGGGTATCCAGGTGGCACGTTGCATTGGAGCCTGTGGGCTTGCACCGGCAGTGGTTATTGATAATGAAGTAATGGGCAAAGCATCTTCTGAAACAGTCATTGAATCTCTCAGTGCAAAACTGCAAATGGAAACTGTATGAACCGGCATGATTTAAAAGCGATCATCTACGCCGAGAAGGCAAAGGAATCGAGCAACAAGTACAAGTACAAAGTTTGCGTTTGCTGCGGCGCCAGCTGTATATCATCGGGTGCAGAAGAAGTGATGAAAAAACTGCGCGAAGAAATTACTAACCGCGGATTGGAAAATGAGGTGGAAGTTATTCCTTCTGGCTGCATGGGCCCCTGCAACCAGGGACCGCTGGTGAAAGTGCAACCAAACAACACCATTTACCAGCACATTGATTGCAGCAATATTGGAGCTGTGGTGCAAAGCCAGCTGGTAGAAAATAATCCACTGGAAGATCTCCTGCTTTTTGCTGATTCAAGACCAAAGCCTTTCATCAATACCAATGACGATCCTTTTTTCAAAAAGCAACTCAAGATTGCATTGAAAGACTGCGGCGATGTAAACCCTGAAAAGATTGAAGACTACCTGGTCCACGAAGGTTACGCAGCACTCGACAAGGTATTGTTTGACATGCAGCCTGAGGATGTGATTGCAGAAATCAAGCAGAGCCGGATGCGTGGCCGCGGCGGCGCAGGTTATCCCACCGGTCTCAAGTGGGAAACTGTTTACAAATACATCAGTGAAGAAAAATATGTGATATGCAATGGCGATGAAGGCGACCCCGGTGCATTCATGGACAGGAGCGTACTCGAAGGCAATCCGCATCGTGTGCTCGAG
>JBBIOQ010000067.1:0-21427 GCA_037443285.1 Sphingobacteriales bacterium
ACAGCAAATGGCTTTAATAAAGTGTATCAACTGCAAGGAGGACTTGAGGCCTGGAAAGGCCAGGTGGAAAAGCAATGACCTATAAACTGAAGACTGATAATCGTTTTGAACACAACAAATAAACAAACCAGTGAAGTATTGTTTGGCAAATGGCTGAGCCGCTTACTCAGATGGGTGCTCGGCCTGTTGCTCATTGGCATTGCCTGGAAATACGAGGATGCCCAGGTGCTCTATTTCTTTGGAGCATTGGTTTTCATTACTGGTTTCTTTTTACCGAAACGTTGTATAGATGATGCTTGCAACATCCATAACTGATGTCGCATATTTGTATTCCTGATAGATTAACCAAATAACCTAACCAAATGTTTGAATTGTTGAGTAAGCCCTGGCCATGGTATGTGGCTGGGCCTTTGATTGGACTTACGGTGCCGGCACTTCTTTTGCTGGGCAACAAGAGCTTTGGCATTTCGTCATCGCTAAGGCATATTTGCGCTGCATGCATGCCAGCAAAAATTCACTTCTTTCATTACAACTGGAAGAAGGAAGTATGGAACCTGTTTTTTGTAGGTGGCATTCTTTTGGGCGGCATTCTGGCATCGCAATTCCTTGCCAATCCCCATGAGGTAGTTGTGCATCCGCAACTAGCGGCTGACCTGAAACATTTTGGCGTGACCAACTACAACAGCATCGTTCCTGCCGACCTTTTTAACTGGCCTGCATTGCTCACGCTACGCGGGTTCATTCTTATGGTGGTGGGTGGATTCCTGGTGGGTTTTGGCACACGCTATGCCGGAGGTTGCACATCGGGTCATGCCATTATGGGATTGAGCAACCTGCAATGGCCTTCGCTAGTAGCTACCTGTTGTTTTATGGCAGGTGGTTTCATTACCACTCAATTACTGATGCCATACATTCTGGCGCTTTGATTTCATTAAGCAATATTCATCAAAGATTAATACATGGAAGTTCAACAAGTTGTTACGGCAGCGGACACACAGGTGGAAGAACTGTTTGAAACCGATTTTGAAGTGCGTTCGCAGGATGCAATCTGCATCAACAACAGCGAACTGGATATGCCACTTGCCTCCAATATAAAGTATGCATTGGTTGGAGTACTGTTCGGCATTGTGTTTGTAAAAGCTGAAATCGTTTCGTGGTTTCGTATACAGGAAATGTTTCGCCTCGAAAGCTTTCACATGTACGGTATTATTGGCAGTGCAGTGGTAGTAGGCATTATTAGCGTAGCCATTATCAAGAGGTTTAAACTGAAGTCACTGGAGGGCGAAACCATTCACCTTGAACCTAAGAAATTCAACAAGGGACAGATTTATGGCGGATTGTTGTTTGGCCTTGGCTGGGCACTGACAGGAGCTTGCCCCGGCCCGCTTTATGCCCAAATTGGAACAGGTGCTACTGTGATTGTAGTTACACTGCTCAGTGCTATTGCAGGCACCTGGATGTATGGAAAATTCAGGGATAAATTGCCTCATTAATTTTTGCCTGATAAATTGATCGCCGGACATGTACGAATGTGTCCGGCGATTTTTTTCACACTGATTCATTGGAATGAGTGTACAGGTAGCGGCAAACCTTTAAAGCAAGGCTGTATTGTTTCTTTTTACCGAACTCAATCCAAAAAAGCCATCCTTCATAATGAAGAATGGCTTCGGAATAACTAAACACCCATTACTTACAACATCGTTACAGGTTCATGAAACTCAGTAACCGGCAGGTTGGTTTCCTTGAGTGCATTGAATGCTCCAATGATATTAATGATATGCTGAAATCCTCTTGAACGAAGAATGGAGCATGCAATCATGGAGCGGTAGCCGCCCTGGCAATGCAGATAGTAGGTTTGGTTATGGTCGAGTTTGTCCATATTCCTGTTGATGAAATCGAGCGGAAAATTCTGTGCACCAATCACATGCTGCGATTCATATTCACTTTCCCTTCTTACATCCAGCAGGTGAATGCTGTTATCCTTTTTGTACAACTGCGCAAATTTTTCAGGTGTGATTTCGCGGATGCTGTCAACTGCATTTCCTTCAGCCATCCAAGCTTCAATGCCTCCTTTTAGGTAGCCAAGCGCATTGTCGTATCCAACCCTCGATAAGCGGGTCACTACTTCTTCCTCCTTGCCCTCATCAGTAAGGAAAAGGATGGGCTGCTGCAAATCGGGAACAAGTGTTCCTACCCATGGAGCAAAGGTGTCATCGATTCCAATAAAGATTGAACCGGGTATAAATTCAACAGGGAAAATTTCCTTTGACCGTGCATCAATCACCAGCGCATCAGTAGCATCCCATGCCGCCTTAAAATCTTTAACCGATAATGGTGTAAGTCCATGGTGGAGCACTTCTTCAAAACTGCCATAACCCAATTTGTTTAGCACAGCATTCTTGGGGAAATACTGTGGAGGTTCTACCAATCCTGCAGTCACTTCTTTTACAAACTGTTCCTTTGTCATATCTGCCCTCAATGCGTAATTCACTTGCTTTTGGTGACCAAGTGTATCGGTAGTTTCCTTGCTCATGTTTTTACCACAGGCACTGCCTGCACCATGGTCCGGATACACAATAACATCATCGGCCAATGGCATTATTTTATTGCGGAGAGAATCGAATAAATGACCAGCGAGGTCTTCGCGGGTGAGGTCGGTTTTGACTGCAAGGTCGGGACGGCCCACATCGCCAATAAACAGGGTGTCACCGCTGAAGATGGCCACATCCTTGTCATCCTCGTTGCGAAGTAAAAATGTGCTTGATTCCATAGTATGGCCGGGCGTGTGCAACACAACGATTTCCGCATCTCCCAGTTTCATGGCTTCGCCGTCTTTGGCTATGTATGCCTCAAAAGCGGGCTGAGCAGTTGGTCCATACACAATTTCGGCCCCGGTTTCACGGGCAAGATCGAGGTGGCCGCTTACAAAATCAGCATGAAAATGGGTTTCCAGAATGTATTTGATTTTGGCGCCATCGCGTTGCGCCCTCTCTATGTAAGGCTTTGTTTCCCTCAATGGATCCACAATGGCAGCTTCACCTTTACTTTCAATGTAGTAGGCACCCTGGGCAAGGCAACCAGTGTAAATCTGTTCAATTTTCATAGTGACGTTTTTTAGAATTATCAAACAATAGGTAATGGAGATACAGGTAAATAAGGGCACAGTCCTCCCATGCCACGCATCCAAATCAACAAGCCATATACAAATTTGGCAAATGACTGCAGCCCTCAGCGATGACTGCAGTCACCGGCAGCTATGATTATTATCAGTGAATTATGGGTGAAAACGTGACAATTGTCCTGCTACCCCGCATGCACTCCGGGTAGCTTTGTGGCGCAAATTAAACACCAGGTAACCGAACCAATTCTTTAACCAAGGGCGCATTGCCCAATAACGATTCCCTCATTATGAAACATTACCAGATTATTGTGGTAGGCGGTGGAAATGCCGGCCTTTCCGTTACAAGTAAGTTGTTGCTTAAGAACCCGAATCTTGAAATTGCTATTATTGAGCCTTCCGAAAAGCATTATTATCAACCCGCATGGACATTGGTAGGTGCAGGCACTTTTGATGTAAACGATACCATCAAAAACGAAGCTGATTACATCCCCAAAAAATCTACCTGGATAAAAGATGCCGTGAGTGCTTTTTCGCCTGAAAGCAATACGCTTACTTGCTCCAGCGGCAATGAATACAGCTACGACATCCTGATAGTAGTACCCGGCATTCAACTTGATTGGAAAAGTATCGAAGGCTTGCATGAAACAATGGGGGCTAATGGTGTTACCAGCAATTATAGTTTTAAAACAGCGCCATACACCTGGGAACTTATTAAAAACTTCAAAGGAGGTACAGCTGTTTTTACCAACCCTCCTACCCCGGTAAAATGCGGTGGCGCTCCCCATAAAATAATGTGGCTGGCCTGCGACTACTGGAGAAAACAAGGCATTCTCGACAAATGCGACGTGCAATTTATTTCGGGTGGAACTATTTTATTTGCCGTGCCGGAATACAGGAAAACACTGGAAGAAAACGTGGAGAAATATGGCGTGAAAGTGCAGCTCAAACAAACCATTTCCAAAATAGACGGACCAGGCAAAACCATTTATTATGAATCGGCTGATGAAGCAGGAAATGTGACGAAGCAACAAATGCATTTCGACATGTGCCATGTGGTGCCACCACAGAGCGCACCTGATTTCATAAAGAACAGTCCGCTTGCAGATAAAGCCACGCCGCTTGGTTGGGTAGAGGTTGATAAATTCAATTTCCAGCACACACGTTATCCCAATGTTTTCTCTTGCGGCGATGCATGCAATGCACCGGCATCACGCACAGGCGCAGCCATCCGCAAGCAGGCGCCGGTGATGGTCGACCACATCCTTGCATTCATGGCCGGAAAAACATCCAACATGAAATACGACGGTTACTCAGCATGCCCCATTCCTACCGAATACGGCAAACTGATGCTTGCCGAATTTGACTACGACAATAAAACCAAAATGACATTTCCATTCGACCAGGCAAAGCCAAGGCGAACTATGTGGATTTTGAAAAAATATATTCTTCCCTGGTTGTACTGGCATCGCATTTTACAGGGAAAGGCTTAGGAAAGATTGGTTTGGTGTTAAAGATGGAAAGGTGGCTGCATGGCCACCTTTTTCCTTAATGGTCAAAAGCGGCATCTTTGCAGCATGCACGACCAACGGCCTGAAATTTTACTTGAAACACCCGACTGGATAGCAGTAAACAAACCATCGGGTTTGCTCACCATCCCCGACAGGCACAACCACGACCTGCCCACCGTGAAAGGCTGGCTGGAACACAAGTATGGCCCTGTTTTCACCGTTCACCGCATTGACCGCGACACCAGCGGGCTACTGCTTTTTGCACGCAACGAAGCAGCACATAAATATCTCTCTCAATTGTTTGAAAGCCGCAACGTAGAAAAAATCTACCTCGGCATTGTCTTGGGAAAACCGATTTCAGATACCGGCACTATTGCTGAACCCATTGCTGAGCATCCTGCAAAAAATGGTACGATGGTGGTGAATAGGAAAGGGAAAATGGCTGTCACGCATTATAAAGTACTGGAAGCATTCAATCATTACAGCCTGCTAGAATTTAATATAGAAACCGGAAGAACACACCAGATTCGTGTTCATGCAAAACACATGGGACATCCCATTGCCGCTGACCCACTGTATGGAAACCGCAAACCTGTTTTTCTTTCTGACTTCAAACGAAACGTAAAGCTGGGAAAATTTACGGAGCAGGAAAACCCGCTGCTGTCAAGGCTTGCCCTGCATGCCTACAAAATAAAATTCACCGACATGGATAGTAAAGTTGTGGAACTTGAAGCACCGCTATACAAAGACATGCGGGCATTGGTGAACCAGTTGGAGAGGAATGGAAGGTGAGGTTTGTTTGGGAGTTCACGAGTTTCAGAAGTTCACGAGTTCACAAGTTGGAGCAACGCACGACTCGCAACAAACCATACACCACTAACCATACACCTCAAACCATTTACCCTGGAATCTGAAGCCCCACCTCAACCAGAAACAACCCTTGTGCCGGGGTAGTGAAATCAGCTAACGTGCAATCCTTTCCTTCGATGATATTCCTGAAGTCCTGCAGTGAAATTTTCTGACGGCCTACCAACAACATGGTGCCAACCAAACCCCGAACCATTCCCCGTAAAAATCGGTTTGCCTTCACCGTGTATACCCATTCATCTTCCCGCCTTTCCCAACGGCTTTCCATGATGGCACACAGTTTTGTTTTCACCTGTGTGTTGCGTTTTGAAAAGCTGGTAAAGTCTGTGTATTCAAGTATGACGGTGGCGGCTTGCTGCAGCAAATCGATTTGTAATGGATACGGATAGAACCAGCCACGGTCGTAGTAAAACGGATTTTTTTGTTGGTAAAGATGATATTGATATCTACGGTACGAAGCCTGAAACCTGCAGTGAAAATCAGTTGGCACTTCAATGAGTCTCTTGATAACAATGTCTGCCGGAAGCAATGCATTGAGATTGTAAATATGCTCCTGCCTGAGTGGTATTTCTGTATCGGTATGAAAAAAATTCTGCAGTGCATGCACACCGCTATCGGTGCGTGACGAACCTGTAAGCGCAATGTGCTGCCTGTAAATTACCGACAATGCTTTTTCAACTTCGTATTGAATGGTATTTGCATTTTCCTGGACCTGAAAACCTGCATAGGCCGTGCCCCTGTATGCTACTTCAATTAAAAATCGCATGAGTCATTATTGCTGAATCAGCGATTTGAATTTGGTGATGTAATAACTGTCTGTAAGCAGCGATGAGAGTTCACCATATGCGTAATAGTCAAGTGTATAAGGGTATGCCGCTTCCAGCAGTTTGTATTTCGACACATCGCTGGCAAGGCTACTGCAAATCTTCTTAAGATTAGTAGTGGTAACACATTGGCTTTTGAATGCATCAGTATAAATCTTGAGGATGGCATCGAGGTCAGTTTTGTTGGAGGCCTGTTTCATCAGGTTGTCAACATCGTCGCGGCTAAGAAGCGAAGCGCATGATTGGTGCGCAGGCTTTTCTTTCACCTCCACGGAATCCTTTGACGGTGCGGATTTGGCTGCCACGGTGTCCGGCACCGGGGCTGTTTTTGCGCTATCAGAATTTTGGGAATTAGCAGCAAGAACCACACCTGTGGTAATGGCTGCAGCGGGTACAACGGAGTTTGCCTTGCCGGCGGCATTTAAAGCATTTGAAGAATCCTTGGTAGCGGTAGTTTTAGAAGAATCCATTGCAACCTGCTTTTGCTGCTGCAGCGAATCGGGCTGCATGGCAAAAGCCATGTCGAGGAAAGCAGGATTTGCCTGTGTCTTGGCTGTATCGGGCACGGGCGTTGTTTGCTTTGCAACAGAATCCCTGGAAGCTACAACAGCAACAGTGCCACCCACCACTGCTGCGCCTGCAGCAGTTTGCGTAGCAGTTTGGCCGGTTTCGGTAGCTACTGTTTCCTTATTCACCGATACACTGTCTTTCTTTTCACTATTCCCTTCTTTTCCGCCTGCATTGCCAGCTACGGCAACTGCCGCTCCGGTGGCTGCCGCAACCGTTACCACCGCTGCGCCGGGTTTGGAATCCTTATCCTTCTGTGTATTTGCATTGCCGGTGGTATCAGTTTTTGTTTCTGGTGATTGTTCGGTTTTTACAGAATCCTTTGCCGGAACGCTTTGTGTAACTGCAGCAACAGTGCCAGCACCAACCACCGTCGCTGCTGCTTTTGCGGCATTGGACACACTATCAGCCCTTGCTTGTTCAGTTTTTGCAACCGCTACGCTGTCATCATATGCCTTTTGCTTTTCAGCCAAAGCCACACTGTCGGCATATGCTTTCTTTTGTTCGGCCAAAGCAATGCTATCCTGTCTCGCCTTTTCGACCACAAGTGCTTCCTGCCTTGCTTTTTCAGCTGCAAGTGCACCCGACCATTCCATGCTGCGTTGAATGGAATGCGATTGTAAATCTTCAATAGCCCATCCCTGTGTTTCAGACTTTTTCACAAGGTACCCGCTGTTCTTTCCGCTCACAGCAATGCCATAGTCCTGCACTTCTGCGCTTCCTGCCAATCCCAATTTCACCGGATAAGTGCTGTCCTTCAATTTGGGAAGAATAATGTAGCCCGCTGAAGTTGAAGAAATGGTTTTGCCCTTCATAATGACATAAAAAGGCTGCATGTTTTCCGTTTGCAGGTAAACAAAATGCTCTTTTTGCGCAATCAACTGTGAAACTGCAAGAAAAAAGAGGGAGAAAATCAATAATATTTTTCTGGACATAATTGGCTCAATGCTGTTTGGCAAACCTACAAATTATAGCTGCTACCCATCTGTTTCAAAATCTTAAATATTAACAATACCTGCCGTGTGTGGCCGGTATTTTTGCGGCCTTAATGTGCTATATATGAAATCAATCAGCATCCTGCTGTTCTTCTGTTTGCTCTACTTTTCGTTCGATTCATTTTCCCAAACCACCAACCAACCTCCCGCAAAGCCTGTTCCGGCCTTGTTTTCAAAGGAAGATTATCGTGAATCGCCCGAAAAAAAGTTTGACCTCATCCACACAAAACTTGCAGTGCGCTTTGATTATGAAAACCACAGGATGCCCGGCAAAGTGTGGCTAACATTGAAACCGCATATTTATCCGCAACAACAACTGCAATTAGATGCCAAGGGCATGTTTATCCATAAAGTAATGTTGGTAAAGGGAACAACCACATTGCCACTGCATTTTGACTACAGCGACAGCATGCACATCAACATTTCACTTGATAAGACATACACCAGCAATGAACGCATCACCATTTTCATAGACTACACCGCAAGACCCGATGAAATGGAATTTGAGGGCAGCAAAGCCATCACAGATGCAAGAGGATTGTACTTCATTAACCCCGATGGTAAAGACACTACCAAACCTATACAAATATGGACACAGGGCGAGACCGAAGCCACCAGTGTTTGGTGTCCTACTATAGACAAACCCAACCAGAAGACTACCGAGGAAATTGAAATGACGGTGCCTGCAAAATATGTATCAATTAGTAATGGTGTATTGGTGAAACAAGTGAAACACAACGATGGAACCCGCACCGATTACTGGAAAATGGATAAACCACATGCACCTTACCTCTTTTTCATGGGTGTGGGCAACTATGTGGTAATTCACGATAAATACAAGAGCATTCCTGTTGACTATTATGTAGAAAAGAAATATGCTCCAGTGGCAAAACGCATTTTTGGTGAAACACCCGCCATGATTGCCTTTTACAGCAAGATTTTGGGCTACGAGTATCCATGGCAAAAATATGCGCAGGTTGTGGGCCGCGACTATGTGAGTGGCGCTATGGAAAACACAACAGCCACCCTCCACGGTTCAGCAGCCTACCAGAACGAAAGGCAATTGAAAGATGAAAACAAATGGGAAACAACCGTTGCACATGAACTCTTTCACCAATGGTTTGGCGACCTGGTAACTGCAGAAAGCTGGAGTAATATTACTGTGAATGAAAGCATGGCCGACTACAGTGAGTTCCTTTGGGTGGAGCACAGGTATGGATTGGACTATGCATTGAGCCTGAACCAGGATGAAATGCGCCAGTACATGATGAACCCCGATAACTTTTCAAAAGACCTGGTTCGGTTTGAGTATGATGACAAAGAAGAAGTGTTTGATGGTGTAAGCTATCAAAAAGGTGGAAGGGTACTGAGCATGCTACGCCATTACCTTGGCGACAGTGCATTTTTCAAAGGACTGAATATCTACCTCAATCAAAACAAATTCGGCAATGCCGAAGCGCATCAGTTGCGCCTTGCCTTTGAATCAGCCAGTGGCCGTGATCTCAACTGGTTTTTCAACCAATGGTATTTCAGCAACAGTCACCCAAGGGTTGACATTTCTTACCTGTTCGACGACACTGCACAAACGGCAGCTATCATCATAACCCAGAAACAGAAATCACATCTGTATAATATACCGGTTGAAATAAATGTGTACACCAATGGTAAACCCAAAATGCTCACTTATTGGATTAAGGGCCCATCTGACACCATTGCACTGGCCTATGAGTTGAAGCCCGATTGGATAGATGTGGACCCTTCGCGATTGATGCTTTGGGACAAACGCAACCTGCAGTCGGAGGACCAATGGCTGGCACAGGCAAAGTTTGCAAATAACCACCTGCAGAAAGCTGAAGTAATGGAGTACATGGGTAAGAACTGGAAAGAGAAACCTGCGTACAGAAACTTTCTTGACAGTATGCTTAACAACAAATTCTATGGCAACCGTAAGTTGGCACTGCAATGGCTGAAACGTGGAAGCATCATACCAACAGCAGGCGAACTAAAGATGATTGAATCGATTGCAACAACAGATGACAACTACCCTTTGCGGGCATTGGCCATCGATGTGCTTTCGCTGGTAAATGGCAGCACCTACAATAATCTTTTTTCCCGCTCAATTACCGATAGCAGCTACAGCGTAGCTGGTGCAGCACTCGAAGCAGTAGTGCGCAAAAACCCGGAGTTGGCAGTAGAACGTGCTGCCGGGTTGAAAAACGATGCAAAGGGCAGGCTTTCTACTTCGCTTGACCTTATTGAGTACCTGCAAAAAAGTACAGATAGTGTAAGCCAGGTACTAACCGGGTACAACAACATGGAATTGTTTGATAAGTTGAAACAAACAAACGGATTGCTCTATTACGCCAACAGGCTTGATTCGCTGCAGAATTTTCGCAAAGTAGCCGGTGCAGCGCTTGAGACCTACAAATTTGTTCAAACTGATTTCATGGGTTTCCAGAGCACGTTTGCATCCACATTACATTGGATGATTCATGAAAGGGAAAGCCTGCTGGCATCTGATCCAAAAAACACGGTAGTGCAGGAGCAGTTGAAATTTCTGAAAGAAAAATCGGGACTTTAGCCAAGATTGACTAATGTCATTTTTATGTTCGCCCTTCATCGCTGAAATTTGTTTACCCAAAAAATCACACTATGAAAAAACTTGTCCTGTCCCTGATGTTTGCGCTTCCGGTTTTGTTTGCTGCTGCACAAACCGATTCAACTGAATGGAAAGAAAAGAAAGCATTCCATGAAGTTATGAGCCAGACGTACCATCCTGCCGAAGAAGGCAAACTGGAACCGATAAAAACAAGAAGCGGCGAAATGGTGGACAAAGCCAAGGCATGGCAAAAAAGCACACCTCCCCTGGGGCTCGACAAACCGGAAATAAAAAAAGGTCTTGACGATTTGGTGAAAGGCTCTAAAGAACTCGACAAAATGATTAGGAAAGGTGCATCTGATGAAGACATCAAAGCAAAACTCACCAGCCTGCACGATGTATTTCACACCATTGTTGGTTTGTGTGCCGATACAAAATGATTTGATATCGTTCCTCTATTATTAAAATGAAAAGCCTTCCTGAAACGGAGGGCTTTTCACTTCACAGAAAGCTAAGCAAGGTGGCTAATTTTGTGTGCAACATGCTGCAGGCTGCACGCTGTAGGCCTTTCGCTGAAAACCCCAAACCATACACCTCCTACCTTACACCCCATACCTTACACCCCCATACCTTACACCGTTCATTAACTCAACCACCATGTTTTCCATTCCTTCCCATGCATTCAAGGTTCCCATCACCATTTCCGATGATGACATTGACATCATGAACCATGTAAATAATGTTGTGTATTTCCGTTGGGTGCAGGAAGTGGCAACAGCCCATTGGGTAACCATTTGCCCACCCGACCAACTGCTGCAATGGGCATGGGTGGTGGGCCGTCATGAAATAGATTATCTGCGTCCCTGTTTCAGGAATGACACAGTAGCAGCCTATACCTGGGTCATTCCAAAAGAAGGCATGGGATCTGATCGCATCGTTGTGTTCAAAAACGAGAACACCGGCAAAGTAATCACACAGGTGAAAACCACCTGGTACCTGGTGGACCCGGTGAGCCAAAGAAGCCGAACGATACCCCCTGAAATTTTTGGATGGCTTGGCATTTGATTTTTTTCATTCAGCGGATTGTCATCAATGCCCTGGCTCTTTGGCAAAGAGCCATTACAACTCGTGAACTTCGGAACTTGTGAACTTCTAAACTTCTAATTCCTACCAACCTCCCCCTGCTCCGCCGCCGCCAAAACTGCCGCCACCGAAGCCTCCAAAACCACCACCACCACTGCTTCCGCCACCACCCCAGCCGCCGCTGCCACCTCTCGGAAAAAACAACATAGGTCCAAGCAGACTGCCATATCCACGCCGGCTCATCATGCCGCCGCCGGGCCCGCCGCCACGTCCAAAGCGCCCCAGAATGAAAATCACGATAACCAGGATAATGAAGAAAACCATAGCACCACTACCATCTTTGCCCTTTTTGCCGCCTGCCGTTGCTTTATACTCACCGTGGCTGGCGGCAATAATGGCATCTATGGCTTCACTGATGCCGCGGTAATAATTTTCCTGCTTGAAATTGGGAATGATTTCCTTGTCAACAATTTCCTTACAAATAGCATCGGGCAAAGCACCTTCGAGGCCGTATCCCGGGGCGATGAACACTTTCCTTCTACCCGCTTCTGTGCTGATGAGCAGCACCACACCATTGTTGGTTTTCTTGTTGCCCACGCCCCATTCGCGGCCCAGTTTGGTAGCATAATCCACCGGGTCGTAATCATCAAGTGTAGGTACAATGACCACCGCAATCTGGATAGAGGTAGAATCATCGTAGTCAACCAACTTTTGCTCCAGGTGCTCCTTCTGGTCGGGCTGCAGCATATTCACATAATCATTCACCAGCCTCGGCGGGTTGGGCTTCGGCGGAATTTTTTGAGCTGCGCCAGCTATGGAAACCAGCAAAATGAGTATGAAAAGAAAATGCTTCATGTTGGGAAATCAAATGCCCCTTCGTCATTGTTACCTGCCAAACACAATATCATCGGGCAGTTCGTTCTTGTCGGTATCTGAGTTGTAGGGAAAATGTTGATACAAAGCTTCGCCAATATCGTTGACCACATTTACCATACCGGTTACGTAATCTTCTTTGGAAAACAACTCGAGCATTACTTCGGCTTTCCGATGCCAATAGTCTTTGCCCATTTCGCGGTAAATGCCTTCATCGGCAAAAATGGCGAACTGGCGGTCGCGGTAAGCAACATACACCAGCACGCCATTGCGTTGCTCGGTTTTGTCCATTTTCAATCCAAAAAAAACCTCGGCAGCTCGTTCCACAGGATTGACATAGCGGCAGCGCTTTTCGAGGAAAACCCGAACCTCGCCACTGGTGCGCATTTCAGCAAGACGAATAGCCTCAACTATCCGCTTGTTGTCTGCTGCAGAGAGAAACTTTTCGGAGCCTGACCTGGAACTGAAAAATGGAATCCGCACTATGTGGAGTTGAATTTAGAATTTTACTTCAGGAGCCTTCTCGCTGCCTATTTCAGCTTTGAAGCCATCACGCACTTTGAATCCAAACATGTTGGCGAAAATGTTGTTTGGGAAGCGCCGAACCATCACGTTGTATTCCTGCACGGCAGCATTAAAATCGTTTCGTGCTACTTTAATGCGGTTTTCAGTTCCTTCCAATTGCGCCTGCAAATCGCGGAAGTTCTGGCTTGCTTTCAGGTCGGGATAGTTTTCAACCACAGCCAGCAACCTGCCGAGCCCCGAACTGATTTGGGCCTGTGCCTGTTGGAATTCTGCAAGTTTTTCGGGCGTGAGGTTATTGGCATCTATTTTTACCTGCGTTGCCTTTGCCCTTGCTTCCATCAGCTGCACCAGGGTTTGTGTTTCAAAATTTGCAGCACCTTTTACTGTGTTCACCAGGTTGGGAATGAGGTCGGCACGGCGCTGGTAATCACTCTGTACATTATTCCAGGCCTTCTTCACATTCTCATCCTGCGAAACCATTCCGTTGTACCCGTTGCAGGCACAACCGGCAAATACAACAATGAGGGCCAAAATCAAAATAATCGAGAGGTTCTTCGATTTCATGGATAAAAAATTTTGAAACTAAAGATATCAATTGCCCTCATGCCGCCTCATTATTTTTATGAACGGTTCAGCCATGAATGGATGCTTCATGACGGCTGAAAAATAATACCTTGTGACAACTGCAATTTGCCATTTCTATGTGCGGACGATATTCCTTTTTCACCCCGATACCCGATATTGAAATCCGCCTTGGCATTAAAGCCGTTGAATGGGCCGAATGGTATGCCCGCTACAATGCAGCACCTACGCAGGTAATGCCTGTGATCACCAATGAGTTTCCAAAAATCATCCAGTTTTTCCGCTGGGGGCTTGTGCCAAAATGGGCAAAGGATATTTCCATAGGCAGCAAAATGATTAACACCCGTACCGAAAGCATTGTTGAAAAACCTGCTTTCAGGAATATTTTCAAATACAAGCGTTGCCTTGTATTGGCCGATGGCTATTACGAATGGGTGCAGCAAGTGGGTACCGTAGTTGCGGGAAACAGCAAAAAACAAAAAATCATCAAGCAACCTTATCGTTTTCATCTTCCAAAAAATGAAGTGCTGTTTTTTGCCGGCCTCTGGGACACGTGGAAAGGCGAACTCAATACATTTTCCATCATCACCTGTGGCGCCAACCGGGAGTTGCAGGTCTATCACGACCGCATGCCGGTGGTGCTCAGCCCCACCGATGCACAATTCTGGCTTCGCAACGATGTGCCCCAAGAACAACTGCTATCCCTGCTGAAACCTGCACCGGAAGGCTTGCTGCAATACTATCCCATTGATACGTTGGTGAATAAGCCATTGTACGATGAATCTTCCATCATTGAACCGAAGACAACACCCAAAACACTATTCGAATGAAAATCAGTTTTCACGGTGCGGCACGCACTGTAACAGGCTCCAAACATTTGCTTCACCTGAAGAATGGAAAGAAGGTGCTGCTCGACTGCGGCATGTTTCAGGGCATGGGAAAAGAGACCGACAAATTAAACACCGAATTTGGTTTTGAACCTACTGAGGTGGATGCTGTGGTGCTGAGCCATGCACACATTGACCATAGCGGCTTGTTGCCATTGCTGGTAAAAGAAGGATTCCTGAAAAGCATATACTGCACCCCGGCTACCAAGGAACTCGCGGCAATACTAATGCTCGATAGTGCAGGCATCCAGGAGAATGACTTAAAATACCAGAACCGCCGGCGCAAACAGGAGGGGAAACCGTTGCTGGAGGCCTTGTACAGCGAGGAGGATGCCAATGCTGCAGCTGCATTGCTTGAAGCAAGAAAATACAATGAATGGTTCACAGTAGTTGATGGACTTGAATGCATGTTTACCGATGCAGGTCACATTATTGGCAGTGCCTGTGTTCACCTGCGTGTGCAGGAAGATGGCAAAACAATCAACTTCACTTTCAGCGGTGATATTGGCCGCTACCGCGATGCCATTTTGCGCAGCCCGGACATTTTTCCGCAGGCCGATTTTGTAGTTATGGAAAGCACTTATGGCAACAGCCTGCACGAAGATGTTTTTTCAACTGTTGATACGTTGCTGAAGTGGATTGTAGATACCTGCCTGCAAAAAAAGGGCAAGCTGATAATTCCGGCATTCAGTGTGGGCCGCACACAGGAACTGCTCTATTTCCTTAACCAGCTTGAGTTGGAAAAAAGGCTCCCACCACTCGATTATTTTGTTGATAGCCCATTAAGCTACGAAGCCACACAAATTGTGAAAAACCATCCGGAGAATTACAATGAAAGAGTGAAGAAGGTTTTGCTTTCGGATGAAGATCCTTTCAAATTCAAAGGCATGCATTTCATCAGGAGTGCCGACGAAAGCAAACAACTCAACTTTAGGCGTGAACCCTGCGTTATCATTAGTGCAAGTGGCATGGCCGAAGCAGGCAGGGTGAAACACCACATCAGTAACAACATTGAAAACAGCCACAACACTATCCTGATTGTTGGTTACTGCGAACCGAACTCCTTGGGCGGTCGGCTTCGCAACCATCCGAAAGAAGTTTCCATTTATGGGGTAGTGCACGAAGTGCATGCACAGATAGGTGAAATGCGCAGCATGAGTGCTCATGGCGATTATGAAGATATGTGCCAGTGGCTGGCTTGCCAGCAGGCCGACCTGGTTCAAAAATTATTCCTTGTTCATGGCGAATACGACGTGCAGCAACAGTTTGCAGAAAGGCTTCGAAGAAAAGGATTCAAGGATGTGGAGATTCCCGAAAAGCATTCACAGTTTTCGCTGACCTTGTAGCAGCGTAGACAACTGCTTTAGATTCGTTTTAATTTGCAAAAGGACTTACCATTCAGCCCTGGCTGTTGGACTTACAGTAAGGTCAGCAAATTCTTTCTCCAAAAATTTGTAGTAGCCGGTTATTGCTATCATAGCTGCATTGTCTGTGCAGTATTCAAAACCGGGAATAAATGTTTGCCAACCCTTTGCAGTTCCTGTTTCAACCAAGGCATTGCGCAGCCCGCTGTTGGCACTTACGCCACCGGCAAGGCAAACACTGCGGATACTGGTTTCTCTTACAGCCTTATTTACTTTTTTGATGAGAATATTTACAATGCTGAATTGAATAGAAGCACACAAATCGTTGAGGTGCTTTTCAATAAACGCAGCATCCTGTTTCGCAGCATCCTGAAGAAAATAAAGAATGGATGTTTTCAAACCGCTGAAGCTGAAATTAAGCCCTTCGATATGTGGTTCGGCGAATTTGAAAACTGCCTTGCCCTGCTGAGCGTATTTGTCAATGAGCGGACCACCAGGATAAGGAAGTCCCAGGAGTTTGGCGCTCTTGTCAAATGCTTCGCCTGCAGCATCATCAAGCGTTTCGCCAATTACCTGCATTTGGGTTGGACTATCACATCTTACAATCTGCGTATGCCCGCCACTCACCGTAAGGCACAGGAATGGAAACGATGGCCTCGGCTCATCAATGAGGTTGGATAACACATGAGCCTGCATATGATGCACAGCAATCAAAGGTTTGCCCAGTGCCAGCGCCAGCGATTTGGCAAAACTTGTACCCACCAGCAAAGCGCCTATGAGGCCGGGAGCTTGTGTAAAGGCAATGGCATCAATTTGGTTTAACGGGTAGTTTGCCGTTTGCAATGCCTGGTGAACAACAGGCAGAATATTTTGCATGTGAGCCCTGCTGGCCAATTCGGGCACTACACCGCCATACTGTTCATGCACTTTTTGCGTGGCAATGATGTTGGATAAAATTTTGCCGTCCACACAAACAGCAGCCGATGTTTCATCGCAGGAAGATTCTAAAGCCAGGATGGTAGTTGCCAAGTTGAATAATTGACCGAAATGAATGAGGACCGCAAATGTAGCTGCAACGATGTAAAAAATCCGCCCACTTCAGTCATTAAGGCTTCTTCCACAATTCCATCTCCATGGTCATTGTATGGCTTATTTCCTGATTGCTACCACAGGGTCGAGCCTTGCTGCATTCCATGCTGGAATGATGCCTGCCAACAACCCAACGCCAATACTGATACCCATCGCCAGTGAAATGATACCCGGAGAAAGGAATACTTTGAAAGGCAAAACGGAACTCAGCACCAACGTGATGATGAACACCAGCAACAAACCAATTAACCCTCCAATGATGCAGAGGAATGATGACTCCAGCAGAAACTCGGTGAGGATGTATGATTTTTGTGCACCTACTGCTTTTTTCAAGCCAATTTGGGAGGTGCGTTCCTTCACGGTAACAAACATAATGTTGGCAATGCCAAAAAGGCCAACTACCAGGCTGAATCCTCCAATGACAAAACCGCCAATATTAAGGCTGCCGAACAATGATTCAAGATTCTGGCTGCTGGCATTTACATCATTCAGTGCAAAGTTGTCATCCTCTGTGGGCTGCAACTTTCGCACACTCCGCATGATACCTTTGAGTTCAATCTTCAGGTCTTCCACATCCACTCCTTCACGGCCTTTCACCAGCAGGAAACGGCCGGCGAAGCGCATATCCACCACCTGCCTGCAGAAATTGAAAGGCACAATAATGATATTGTCAAAATCCCATGCACCAATCATACTCTGGCCTGCCTTCTTCATAACACCCACAATTGTGGCTGTTCTTTTGGCAATGGTTACTTGTTTACCCACAGCCTTCTCAGGGTCATCAAAAAGCTTCACCGCATTTTCATAACCCATAACAACTACCGGTGTGCCGTTTGCAAATTCGCTGGAAGCTATATAGCGGCCTTCGCCAATTTTCACTTCCTGTATCTGGTTAAACTCATCAGTAGCTCCATACCAGGTAACATTGGTAATGAGATTGTCCTTGTACTCAACATTTGAGCTATTGAACAGCATGAAAGCAACGGCTTCGGCATAATTGCTGCGTTCTTTGATGGGCCGCATCTCTTCGTACTTGGGTTCGGGGCGTTTCATGTATTTCCACCAGGGATATTCTTCGCCGCCACCCCATGGCCATTTTTGCACATATACCGTATTAGTGCCAAGGTCCTTCAGGCCGTCCTGAATACTCCGCTTCAGGCTTTGCACGGTGGCCAGCACGCCAATAATGCAAAAAATGCCAATGGTAACGCCAAACAACGACAGAAAGGTTCGCAGCTTGTTGTGCCGCAATTCCTCCGTAGCCATTTTAAAGCTGCTCCAAACAATATTCAATATCCTGCGCATGATTCAAAATTACAGGTATGCCAAAACGGGATGATTTCTATTTACATGAGCGGTAAAGAAATGAAGGAAACTGCAGGGTTTGGTGCCACCAGGTGTTAAATGACTCGGGTTATTCACCTACGCATTCATTGTATGAAACAAGGCCACATCATTGACACTGCCTTTCCATACAAGGGAATTGTGTCAGGATGTGACCTTGTTAAGCTGGCATCTTAATGCCAAATAATATGCATGTAGCCCTATTTGCGGCCACCTCCGAAAAAGCCGCCAACTTTGAAGCCGATGTAATCGTTGTTAGCGCTGAACTCGGTTTGGCCAACAATATTGTATTCTATGCCAAACCTAAAGTGACCGGTTTCAAATCCACCGCGAATCATGAAGCCTGATTTTGTGCCGGTTAGTACATCTTCATTGCCAGTGCTGCTGCTGATAGGGGCCACGGCTATTGTGTATACACCGCCGCCTGCGCCAATAAAAGGCCGGAATTTTTGGTTGCTAAAAAAATAATCACCTGTTAGCAGGTACGAGCCATTAGCCTGAGCATCACCGGCAACATCTGCATTAGGATCTGTTACTCTGGCAAGTGCCGCAATTTCCAAACGCAGGCCAATAGCAAACTTGTCCATGATGGCATACTTCGGTTCTACGGCAAATAATCCGCCACCCTTAGATCCATTGCCACCTAACGGCAAACCGAAGCCTGCACTAACATCTACTTTAAATGGTTTAAATATGCGTCCGGTAGTTGCCACAGCGCTATCAGCTTGTGCAAAGACGCCAGCAGCAACCATTATCAATGCTGCACATAGTGTGATCTTTTTCATAGAAGTTTTGTTTTGTTAAGAGATTTGGACGGCCAAAGAACAGAATAACCCAACAGCATTTTAGTGTACGTAAATATACTTCAATAATTGCGTATTGAAATCGCATATAACAAGGGTGAAAAGTATATTTGAATGGCTTTGCGTTTAAACCAAACAGAAGGATTGACGTTATTAAGAAGGAGATTCAAACGGCAAAAAACGATTGTGAAAAAGGTTGAAGGAAATGCCCATTTCGTTTAGCGACCAAAGCTTTGCCTTCGCTGAAGGATAAACGTGCCGAAGGTTTGCTAAGTTTTCAGTAAGCTTTAGAAGCACGGAGCGGGAACGATTTCGCTGATTATTTTTTGGCGGTTGATATTATGCGGTGGTTATTAAACACAGATTCCTACTTTTGCGGCGCCTGCAACATCGCAGGCTATCGTTTCAAACTACGATCGACATATGACCTGGAAGCAAGCTTTTACGTCTTCGATCGGGAAAAAACTGGTGATGGGACTGACCGGCATTTTCCTGATTCTTTTTCTGATTGTACACGTAGGCATCAACGCCTGCATTTTTGCCGACCTACCTGTTTTCAATGCTGATGAAAATGGCCAGATGTTCAACAAGGCCGCTCATTTTATGGGCAGCATGTGGGCCATCAGGCTGCTGGAAATCGGGTTGTTTGCCGGGTTTTTGGTGCATATCATCCAGGGCCTTTCACTGGAACTGAGTAACCGCTCCAAACGCAAAAAAGGCTATGAAGTTAGCCTTGGCAATAAGGGTAGCAAATGGTACAGCCGTTCCATGGGATTGCTGGGCACTATCCTGCTCATCTTTCTTATTATTCACTGGTGGCATTTCTGGATTCCGGCCCGCTTTTTGGGACACCCGGAACTCACCGAAGTGGAATACAATGGTGTGGGCATGCACAACATGTTCAACCTTATGAAATTCACCTTCAGCCAGCTTTGGGTAGTGGTGTTGTATGTGCTGGCCTGCATCTCGCTGGCCTACCACCTGCTTCATGGTTTCCAAAGCGCATTCCGCACTATGGGTGTACACAATACTCGCTGGATATCACTCATTCAAGCCGTTGGCGTTGGATATTCCATATTTGTGCCGGTATTGTTTGCACTGATGCCCATTGCCATGTACCTGGGATGGGTAGGCTGAAAATAGCACCGCAGCTGAAGGGTGCGACGCAACCAAAGCCGTATAGCAGCACCCCTGCCTGATTACAAAAAAATAAAGAACTCATTTCAATTTATACGAACAATATGCTGAACGCAAAAATTCCCGCCGGACCACTCGATAATAAGTGGAAATCGTATAAAAGCACCTGCAAACTGGTGAACCCTGCCAACAAGCGTAAGCTTGAGATTATTGTGGTGGGAACCGGTTTGGCTGGCGCCAGTGCAGCCGCTTCGCTGGGCGAACTGGGCTACAAAGTGAAAGCCTTCTGCTTTCAGGACAGCCCTCGCCGTGCTCACAGTATCGCAGCCCAGGGTGGCATCAACGCAGCAAAGAACTACCAGAACGACGGCGACAGTGTGTACCGCTTGTTTTATGATACTATAAAGGGTGGTGACTACCGTGCCCGCGAAGGAAACGTACACCGCCTTGCTGAAGTGAGTGGTGCCATTATTGACCAGTGTGTGGCACAAGGCGTTCCTTTTGCCCGTGAATATGGCGGACTGCTCAGCAACCGTTCGTTTGGAGGCACCCAGGTGCAACGCACATTTTATGCTGCCGGGCAAACCGGCCAGCAATTGTTGTTGGGCGCATACAGTGCTTTGGAGCGCCAGGTGGCTTTGGGAAATGTGGACATGTACAACCGTCACGAAATGCTGGATGTGGTTACAATCGACGGCAAAGCCCGCGGCATTATTGTTCGCGACCTGGTGAGCGGTGAACTGGAACGCCATTTTGGACATGCAGTGCTGCTCTGCAGCGGTGGCTATGGCAATGTATTTTACCTGAGCACTAACGCCATGGGTAGCAACGTTACCGCCATTTGGAAAGCACACAAGAAAGGGGCTTTCTTTGGCAATCCTTGCTTCACGCAGATTCACCCCACCTGTATCCCGATGAGCGGCGAGCACCAAAGTAAGCTTACACTGATGAGTGAAAGCCTGCGCAACGACGGACGCATTTGGGTGCCCAAAAGACAAAACGACGAAAGAAAAGCATTTGATATTCCTGAAGAGGAAAGGGATTATTACCTGGAAAGAAGGTATCCTGCCTTTGGTAACCTGGTACCCCGCGATGTGGCCAGCCGCGCTGCCAAAGAACGTTGTGATGCAGGTTATGGAGTTGGCACCAGTAAACAGGCTGTGTACCTTGATTATGCCGATGCCATTAAGCGATATGGTAAAATTGAAGCCGGCAAGCAGGGCAGGCAAAATGTAAGTGAAGAAGAAATTATTGTACTG
>JBBIOQ010000068.1:0-14126 GCA_037443285.1 Sphingobacteriales bacterium
GTTGAACATACCGGGTTTATACTCGATTATATTAACCGAAATGATTACAATAGCTGGATAGCCGACCACCTTGGCAGCCCTTCCAACATAGTCATCCCTTATTTTGACAGCGTCTATTACAATCGCTTTAATGAATCAAAGAAACAGGGACTGGACTTTTTTGCTGTTAATCTAAACCAGAAGGAGAAAAACAAATTTTACCTCGACCTGTTTGAACATCTTCCCGGTTTTCCTGAAGCATCAAAAGAATTTATTCTAAAGCAACCGGCTCTGACAATTTCAACGGTATTGTTGGACAATGTGGCACTGTACATTGAAAATTTTTCGGGCACACCTTACAGTGATGAAGAGAATACGGTGCTGATGCGCTTTGGAAAGGCCTTTCAACAAACCTATACCCGCTTCCTTGATTTGCAAAGAGCAGAAGCACAGGCAAGAGAAGCCCAGATAGAAGCGGCATTAGAAAGAGTACGCAGCAGAAGTATGGCCATGCACAAAAGCGATGAGTTGCTTGAAGCAGGTGAAATTCTATTTGTAGAAATGCAGAAGCTCGGTATTGAAAGCTTAACTGCTGGCTATGTTTTAATGGATAAGGATGCAAAAAAAGGGTTGAATTATATGCCCGATCCATCCACTAAAAAAATGTTTCAACTACCCGTTATTATTCCGCATAATGAAACGGTGCATTTGCAACAAGTGGTTGAAAACTGGAAGAAGGGCAAGCCTTTTTTCATTGTTGAAATGGATGAAGAAGAAACCATTAAGCACCAGACATTTATTGCGGAACGCAGTACCAACTTTACACTGAATGCAGAACAGCTTATTGCCATTTCGCCGGCGAAATTGGTGCTGCATAATTTCTATTTCAAAGAAGGATATTTATTAATAGTAGGCGGCATCAAATTATCTGTGGAGCAAACAGATATTATGTTGCGCTTCACAAAAGTATTTCAACAAACCTATACTCGTTTCCTTGACCTGCAAAAGGCCGAAGCGCAGGCAAGGGAGGCATTGATAGAAGCAGCATTGGAAAGAATAAGGGCAAGGGCAATGGCTATGCATAAAAGTGAAGAACTGAAAGAGGCTGCCATTTTACTTTACCGGGAATTGCAATCGTTAGGTATCAAGCAATTTTTTAACTGCGGATATGTGCTTATTGATGAAAAAAATAATATTCAGTATGCATGGATGACACATCAAGATGGAACTATTCGCGAGGGTCACTCAATGCCACTGACTGGCGATTGGGTGATGAATGAAAGATTTGAAAGCTGGAAACGGAAAGATCCTGTCTTTCTACAGGTTGTAGGCGGAGAGCAACTTAAGTTTCATCTGGATTTTGTATCCGGAAATACGGATGCTGCAGGAGGCTCTGATAATGTCTTATCACAAATGCCTGATCCGACTGTTTTTTATTGTGGAAATTTTTCCGAAGGTTATTTGCACATACTTGCTGACCGGGAATTAAGTAAAGAATCAGAGGCAATCCTTCCCCGTTTTGCTTCTGTATTCGAAATTACTTTTCGTCGCTTCCTCGATCTGCAAAAAGCAGAAGCACAGGCAAGAGAAGCGCGGATAGAAGCCGGGCTCGAAAGAGTGCGCAGCAGAACACTGGCCATGCAATCGAGTAATGAACTGGCTGAAACAGCTGCGGTATTGTTTCAGCAGTTAATGGCTTTGGGCATCGAGCCTAACCGCTTATATATTTCGATCATAAAAGGCGAAATGGGAGAAGCTGAATTCTGGATTACGGATGAAGATGGCAGCAAAGTAAGTACCGCCTTTACCACCAATATGAACGATAACGCTACGTTATTAAAAATGTATGCGGGGTGGAAGCAGGAGAAAAAATCGCTGGTCATCGATATGCAGGGGGAAGAACTGGAAACCTATTTCAGGTATCTCTCCGGCCTTGGCGTACCGTTTAAAGGCGGGCTCACACAAAAGAGAAGAGTGCAGGATATCGCATATTTCAGTAAAGGATTTATCGGCATTGCCTCACCGGATGATCAACCTGTTGAAACCATTGTGCTCCTGGAACGTTTTGCTGCCGTGTTCAATCTCACCTTTACCCGTTTTAATGATTTGCAGATAGCAGAAGCCCATGCAGCACAGGCCGAACTTGATTTGATCGCCATTAAAGAAGCCAAACAAAAAGCAGAAGAAGCGCTGGGTGAATTGCAAGCCACCCAAAAGCAATTGATACAATCTGAAAAGATGGCATCATTGGGTGAACTCACTGCAGGCATTGCCCATGAAATTCAAAACCCGCTAAACTTCGTGAACAACTTTAGCGAAGTAAGTAAAGAGTTGCTTGATGAAATGAAAGAAGCTATTGAAAAAGGCGACACGGAAGAAGCGAAAGAAATTATGCAGGATGTAATCCAGAATCTGGAAAAAATAAACCATCATGGCAAGCGTGCCGATGCCATTGTAAAAGGTATGCTGCAACACAGCCGCAGCAGTAGCGGACAAAAAGAACCCACTGATATTAACGCCTTGTGCGATGAATATTTAAGGCTGGCCTATCATGGTTTACGGGCAAAAGACAAAACATTTAATGCAAAGTTTGAATCTGATTTCGATGCCAGCATCGGAAAAGTGAATGTAATACCACAGGATATTGGCCGTGTCATACTCAATCTCATCAACAATGCTTTCTATGTTGTGAATGAAAAGAAGAAAAAAAATATTACAGGATATGAACCGACTGTAATGGTAAGTACAAGAAGGGTGAATGATAAGGTTGAGATTAGCGTAAGGGACAATGGTAATGGTATACCTGCCAAAGTGTTGGATAAAATCTTTCAACCCTTCTTCACTACCAAGCCAACCGGTGAAGGAACGGGACTTGGTTTATCGCTGAGCTATGACATTATTACAAAGGGGCATGGAGGAGAGTTGAAGGTTGAAACAAGTGAGGGTATTGGGTCTGAGTTTATTATCAGTTTGCCTATTCAATAGAAAGCTAATTATTCATCATAAAATACAAAACATGTACAAGCAACATTTGCTTAACAACATTGAAAAGGAAATCAACATTTGCCGCAGGCTGTATACAAAAATTCCAGCCGATCAAATGGATTTCAGACCGAAGGAAGGCGTTCGGAGCATTTTGGAATTATTGCAGTATTTGAGCGTCATTGGCGGGGTTATGCCAGGATATTGGTTAAAAAAGGATGATTCAGATTTTGGCACTTTTTTCGGAACAGCCACTGCATCATCTAAATCAATGTCTCATGACCAATTTTCTGCAGCACTAGATGAACAGATTTCAACCATTCGTAATCTCTTTGCAGCTTTCAGTGATGAGGAGTTGAATAATATGGAAGTTGCTTATCCATGGGGAGGCAAGGCCCCAATGGGAGAGGCTATTATGGCCACCAGTGTGAAGTGGTTGGCAGCCTACAAGCTTCAGCTCTTTTTATTCATTAAGCTTTGCACTGATCAAAAATTGGGAACAGGCGATGCGTGGGTATTAACAGAACTCGATTAAAAAACTCAGCAGATATGCTTAACCAGCACTTTGGCATGGTAGATATTTTCAATGAAAGTCTTTTTTATGAAAACTGAAAAGGACATCGCTTTATTGAAGGCTTCTATTGATCAATTAAATCAGCAGGCGTGGGAGGTAAGAGTTACAGACTCAAACCGCTCACTTGTTCTAAGCAATGAAGCACTTAATCTTGCCACAACTATTGATTATACTAAAGGCAAAGCAGAAGGACTGCGCACTAAGGGATTTTGCCATCTGCGCCTTTCCAAAAACAAAGAAGCTCAGGCACTTCTGGAAGAATCGCTTCAATTATATAAAGCATTGAACGATGCCGCGGGCATAGGCTACATCTATACGGGACTCGGCATCATACAGCGAAACATGGGTGACTACAAAGCTTCGCTGGAATTTCTTAACCAATCATCAGAACTCATAACACAAACCAATTACCGCGAAGTAGAACCGTTGGTTTACTATCATATGGGTATTACCTATAAGTACATGGGTAACCTGGAACAGGCGTTGGAATTCATTCTAAAATCTTTGGCTGTTGGTAAGGAAGTAAATAATTGGATAGCGGAGGCGTATACACTCAATACACTTGGCAGCATTTACGATGAATTGGGCGATTATGATCATGCGTTGGAGCACCATCACCAAAGCTTGGTCATACGAAGGGAGGCAGGAGACAAATGGGGCGAGGCTGGTAGCCTGGATAGTATTGGAAGTATTCACCTTAAACAGGGTAATTACCCAAAGGCATTGTCATTTTGTGGGCAAAGCCTGGCCATGGCACGATCTGTTGGTGACAAAAAAGGAGAAGCCAATTCGCTTTTTCATCTGGCGCAAATTTATAACGCCCAAAGTGAGCCTGATCTTGCATGGGATAACGCAAGGCAAAGCCTGATAATCAGAGAGGAAATTGGCGACAAAAAAGGTCAGGCCGAAATTTATGTTTGCCTGGCAGCCATGAAGTTGCCTAAAAAGAATCAAAATGAAATCGATTCTGAACAAATGAACTTTCTCAAAAAAGCTTTAGCACTTGGTGAAGAGACGGGAGCGCTGGATTTGCTATTTAGAATCCATCAGAGTTTTTATAAACTCTTCAAACAACAGCATCAATTTGAAGATGCGTTGCAACAGTTGGAATTGTCGGATGCACTTGAAAAGGAAATACACTCTCAATCCTTTAAGCAAAAAATTCTCAACCTTGAGATCGCCCACAAGATTGAGCAGTCAAAAAAAGAAGCAGAAATATATCGGCTTAGGAATGTTGAGCTGGCACATTTATACGAAGAAAGCACAAAGCAGAAGAACGAAATACAAGCAACATATACAGAACTTAAGGCCACTCAAGTTCAACTAATTCAATCCGAAAAGATGGCTTCGTTGGGAGAACTCACCGCAGGCATTGCCCATGAAATTCAGAACCCGCTAAACTTCGTCAATAACTTTTCTGAAGTCAGCAATGAATTGCTGGTTGAAATGAATGAAGAATTGGACAAGGGCGATATTGAAGAAGCCAAAGCCATTGCCAATGATGTGAAACATAACCTGGAAAAAATAAACCATCATGGCAAGCGTGCCGATGCCATTGTAAAAGGTATGCTGCAACACAGCCGCAGCAGTAGCGGACAAAAGGAACCCACTGATATCAATGCATTGGCCGATGAATACCTGCGACTTTCTTATCACGGTTTAAGAGCAAAAGACAAATCATTTAACGCAAAGTTTGAAACAGATTTTGACGCAAATGTTGGAAGTGTTATTATCATTCCACAGGACCTTGGACGGGTGATCCTCAACCTGATCAATAATGCATTTTATGCCGTAACCGAAAAACGCAAGCAGCAAATTGACGGCTATGAGCCAACAGTAACTGTGAGTACAAAAAAGCTGGATGGCAAAGTGCTGATTGTTGTAAAAGACAATGGCAGCGGCATTCCGCAAAAGGTGTTGGAAAAAATTTTCCAGCCCTTCTTTACAACAAAGCCGGCAGGAAAAGGTACAGGATTGGGTTTGTCATTGAGTTATGATATCGTCACCAAAGGCCATGGTGGTACACTTCGTGTTGATACGAGAGAAGGCGAAGGCACTTCATTTATTATTGAAATACCTGCTTAAAAAAATATGCTATGAAGATTTTAGTAGTTGACGACGAAACAGACATCCAGGTTCTTTTTCAGCAAAGGTTTCGGAGAGAGATCAGAGATGGTGAAATGAGCTTTGTATTTGCATTTTCTGGCGAGGAGGCATTACAATTTCTTGAGCAGTATGATCATGAAGCAGTGCTCATTCTTTCCGACATCAACATGCCAGGCATGAGCGGCCTGGAATTGTTGAAGCACATCAAAGAAAAGTATGAGGCACCCCCTCCGGTGGTAATGATGATAACTGCTTATGGTGATGATGGTAACTACAACGAAGCCATGAAACTGGGGGCAGATGATTTTCTGACCAAGCCGGTCGATTTTTTAACGCTTAAAGAAAAACTCAAAACGAGGATAGCATGACAAAAATTTTGGTGGCCGATGATGAGGCCGATCTTGAAGTGCTCATCAGGCAAAAGTTTCGCCAGAAAATCAGGGAGCAGCATTACGAATTTGTTTTTGCTGCAAATGGCAATGATGCCCTGGAGAAAATGCAGCAGCATCCGGATATTGCCATTGTGCTGAGTGACATTAACATGCCTGAAATGGATGGCCTCACACTACTTTCGAAACTGAATGAGGTGGCGCCACTTACTAAAGCAGTAATGGTTTCGGCATATGGAGATATGGACAACATTCGCACTGCCATGAATCGTGGTGCATTTGATTTTGTAACCAAGCCGGTCAATTTCGAAGACCTAGAATTGACCATGGAAAAAACCATTCGCTTCGTAACCCAGATGAAAGAAACCCTGCAGGCCATTAAGGAAAACAACATCCTGCGCATGTATGTTGACAGCAATGTGCTAAGCTTTATGGGCACCCGCGAATATGAACAATCTTTGATGGATAACGATACCGTTGAGGCCTCTGTGGCTTTCATTGATATCTGCGGCTTTACCGCCATCAGTGAAAGGGAAAAACCTGATACAGTAGTGAAGATGATTAACCAGTATTTTGATGTGATAGTGAAAGAAATTATTGCTCAAAAGGGAATGGTTGACAAGTTCATGGGCGACTGCGTAATGGCTGTTTTTCAAGGAAAGTATCACCTCGACAGGGCTATTGATGCATGTATTGCCATTCGCAATAACATCAACGCATTACCTGGTGAACATAACTTCTCACCCAAAGTGGCCATTGGAATTAATGCAGGCGAAATGATTTCAGGCAACATTGGATCTGTAGCCTTACGCAGGCTTGATTATACCGTAATTGGCGATACAGTAAACACTGCACAGAGGCTACAAAGCGCAGCAGGCAGTGGGCAGATCCTCATTACCGAATCGGCGTACGAACAAGTGAAGCTTTCTTTTCAGTGCAAGAAAATTGGGAGTGTTGCGTTGAAAAATAAGCAGGCTGAAGTAGTATTGTACGAAGTGCTGAATTAATTTATCTCAAAATATTTTTTGCATGCAATACGATCAGGCGTATGACTTCTTGGTCAAAAAACTTGAAACGGGTTTACCATCCTATCTCACTTACCACGATGCACATCATACAAACAATGTGATTGCAGCAGTGGAAAAACTGGCAGAGGCTGAGCATATCACCGGTGATGACCTTACACTGCTAAAAACTGCAGCACTCTTTCATGACGCAGGATTTTTGCAGCACCACCAGGACCACGAAGAATTGTCGTGCAAGCTTGCGCGAAAATACTTGCCCGATTTTGGATACACACATGAGGAAATAGAAAGAATCTGCAACATGATCATTACTACAAAGCTTCCGCAATCGGCGCAGGACCAACTAAGCCGGCTGCTTTGTGATGCCGATTTATTTTATCTCGGTTCAGGTGAATACACGGATTACGCAGACAGGCTGTTCAGAGAATTCAAAAAACTAGGTATTGTGAAAACGCTTGCCGAATGGCAATTGAAACAGGCCGAATTTCTTGCGGAGCATCGCTACTTTACAGTAACAGCGGCTGCTGAAAGGGAGGAGGGGAAACAAAGAAACCTGGAAGTGCTTCGGGCGAAAATAGAAAAAACCATTTCACATCATGAGAATGATCGGCCAGTTGAGTTGATGCAGGATGTATTGCAGATGTTGTTGGGCATTCTGTTTGCAGGCATTGCCCTAAAGGGTTTCCTGGTTCCGAACAAGTTTTTCGATGGAGGCATTACAGGCATATCGCTGCTCATTCACGAATTTTATCATTTCAATTTGGGTGTGGTTATTCTGCTGCTGAATATTCCCCTGATGATTGTTGGTTATGTTTCGGTGGGCAAGCGCTTTGCATACCGCATGCTGGCAGGCGTTTTGCTGCTGGGCGTATGCCTTGAAATTCTTCCGGTGATTGCATTAACCGCAGATAAGTTGCTCATTTCAATTTTTGGCGGCGCCTTCTTAGGCATCGGCATTGGTTTGGTGATGCGCGGTGGTGCTGCATTGGATGGAATTGAGGTTGTGGCGCTCAACACGCTTAAACGCACATCCTTTACCATCACCGAAATTATCATGGGCATCAACATTCTCATCTTTTCTATTGCTGCCTTTAAGTTTGGTATTGAAACTGCCATGTATTCCATTCTTACTTATTTCACGGCAACTCGTTGCATAGATTATGTAGTAGAAGGTATTCAAGCCTATACCGGCGTCACTATTATTTCTGCAAAAAGCGAAGTGATAAAATACCAACTGGTCAATAAGCTTGGCCGAGGTATAACCGTGTATAAAGGCGAAAGAGGATTTCTGCCGGGCAAATATGAAATCAGCAGTGAGGTGGATATCATTTTCACTGTGATCACAAGGCTTGAATTACGCAAACTAAAAACACTGGTGTACGAAGCAGATCCCAATGCTTTTGTTTTTGCAAATACTATTAAGGAGGCTTCGGGTGGAGTGCTGCGGCGCCGGCATGGGCATTAACCGAGGTTAGCAATGCTAATGGATGCAGTGTCAGGCCATATCCAATTCCATTATCTGTGATTTGTAATCAGCAGGCAACAATATATTTTTTACAAATCCATCCAGGCGAAGCATTCTTGAAATTTTGTACAGTGGCACTGATGGCTTCAGCCATTTGGTTGATTCAAATTTCAGCAACACAGCTACCCGTTCAGGCACAACCAGTTTCTGCGCTTCTATCAACACTTTGTAACGGCCAATGCCCAGGTGTTTTTTGTATTGCAAAAACAAATCATTGGTGAAATGACTTCGCGATAAGTCATTTTTCATATGCGCATCACGAGCCTGAAGCCATTCAGTGTAGTTGGATGGCAGTTGCTTCAAATGCATTCCCTGGCCAACTCTTAAGAACACATCATATACTTCATCTTTTTCAGCAGGACTTAGTTTTCTTTCGAGCAATTCAAATGCGGCAATAGAGTAATGAATGAGCATGAACAATACATCGCGGTAGGCCCAGTCAGGTATTTGCATGCCTCGGTTGTTTTCTACTGCTGCATGAATGGCTGTAATGTTGTCGATGGTTTTCAGCGCATCCTGTTCAGACGCAAACACAATGCGGCGTGCATAAGCAACCGTTGAAAACAAACGGCCGATGGGGTCGGATGGGAGTTTGCCCGTGAAGTAAAGCCAGTCAACTGCTTTATTCAACGCAAACTCGGCCGATGCACCCGCAAAAATGAAGAGGATGGTATCTGATTTGCCCCATATCCTGCGAACAATAGAATCTTCTCGTACAAACCATTTTGTCATCTCAGTAAATTTAGTGCATTGCGCCCATGCGGTATGAGTGCTGTTTTGAATTTTGCATTACATCAACGGTTCTCATGCGGGTGAATACTTTAAAAAGGTCAGCTGCATTTATCTTTAGTGCATTCAAACCAAACAACCATGCAAACTATTTTGGGCGCAACCGGCGTCATTGGAAATGAGTTGGCAAAATGCCTGCCCCAATACACTGACAAGGTAAGGCTGGTGAGCCGCAATCTTAAAACTGTATTGGGAAATGAAGAGTTGGTATCTGCCGATTTGCTGGATGCAGCAGCAACCAGTAAAGCAATTGAAGAAAGTGAAGTTGCGTATTTAACAGCAGGTCTTCGCTACAATATCAAAACCTGGCAACAGCAGTGGCCGGTTATCATGCGTAACGTAATTGAAGGTTGTAAAAAGTACCATTGCCGGCTTGTATTTTTCGACAATGTGTACGCTTACGGGAAAGTGAATGGATGGATGAAAGAAGATACGCCCTACAACCCATCCAGTAAAAAGGGAATGGTGCGGCGGCAGATTGCCGAAATGCTGATGAATGAAGTGAAGGCCGGAAGCCTGCAGGCAATGATTGTGCGGGCCGCTGATTTTTATGGCCCCAATACTGAAATGAGTTTTTTCAATGTGATGGTGTTTGCCAACTATGCAAAAAGTAAATCAGCACAGTACTTGCTGCGTGATGACGTGAAGCATTCCTTCACTTACACGCCCGATGCCGGAGCAGCTACAGCTTTGCTGGGAAATACAATCACTGCTTTCAACCAGGTGTGGCACTTGCCCACCGATATGCAGGTATTGACCGGAAAGGAAATGCTTGAACTGTCTGCTGCAGCAATGGGAACTGCCCCCAAATACATGGTGATGAAGAAGTGGCTGCTACGCATTGTTGGTTTGTTTATGGAGCCAATTCGTGAGAGCATAGAAATGCTTTATCAAAACGACAGCGATTACCTGTTTGATTCTTCAAAGTTTGAAAAGGAATTCGGGCAAAAGGCCACACCTTACCCTGAAGGCATTAAGGCAACAGCAAGCTATTACATGCAAAAAAAATAACTGCACCTTCCGTCATAGAGGTTGCAGTTATAAGCAGTTCGCTGGTTGGTTCAGCACACTGCAGTATGCAATTCCATTTTCACCTCCGGCTCAAAAATGATAGTCGACTTGATGGAGTTGGAAATAAGGCATGCTGATTCTGACTTATGCAGCACTCTTTCTGCTTTGGCCATATGTGTTTCATCGGCAATGACCACTTTGGGTTTCAGCACTATTTCGCTGATCATGAATTTATTTTCCACCATTTCCAGCTTGCCGGTGGCGTGACTTTCAAAATGTGAAAATTCAAGTTTGAAGTTTTCAGCGATAGCAAGAAAGGTGGTCATGAGGCAACTGTTTACTGCGGCTACAAACAAATGTTCCGGCGACCAGATGCCTGCCATTCCTTTACTGAATTCGGGTGGGGTGGCTACTTCAATGGGATGATTGAGTACAGGCGATTTGCTAATGCCTTTGCGGTCGGAGTCCCAGCGAATGCAGGTATCGTAGTAAAAAACATTCTCCATCATGATGCAATGATTTTGATTGGGTGCAAGTTGCCACGCATTCTGTTCAGTTTCTGTAATAAATATCACACAGCATGTAGTGGAAACATAGTTTTTAGTTGTGCAGCACCTCGGCAATCTTTTCCATCTCGTTGCTGATGCGCATGATTTGCTCCAGTTGGCTCAGCATACTCTGCATTTTGATAAGTGTTCCTTTTGTGGATGTTTCCCAGTCGCCGCGGGCAATTTCCTGGCGGCGCAGCGAAAGCAAATCATTTACCTGCTGATGTACATCGGTTGCATTTCCAGGCATTATCGTTTCCTGTGTTTCATTGTTAGTGTTCATTTCCAACAGCAGGATGGTCTTGTTCATTTGTTGAATGCATGCTGCAGCAAGCGGTTCAAAGGCTTTGAGAACAGTTGCATGTTCCAGTTGTGCCGCAAGGCCCGAAATAGATGCAATGCAGGATGAAAGCACGTGCTGGGCCACCACCATCTGGTGCCAGTGCGCAGCATGCTCCTGCAACAACTTCGGTTCATTGGTCATACGTTGAAATGCATCGCTGAAGTTGGCCATTGCTACAAATGCATCTTTCCTGTGCCATTTGTATTGATTCAATGCCACCACTTCGCCTGAGAAGAAGTTTGAAGCATATGCAAAATAGGCCTGGATGGCTTTCATCGATTTTACGGCCAGCAATCTTATCTGTTCCTTTTCCCAAACCGGCTGCACAGCAAGCGTAAAGGCAAATGCAATAGCAGATCCTCCCACTGTGTCCATGAGCCTGTCTTTAATAAGGGGCACATAATCGCCGGGGTTAAGCAAGTGAAACGCTATGATGACAAAGGTGGTCACCGTTGTTACACTCATAAAATACTTTGTGCGCATACTGCTATACGACAATACCATGAATGCCATCATGATGACCAGCAAAATTTGCTGCACATGAATGGTAGCCAGGATGAATAAGCCCAACAGGATTCCGGCAAATGTTCCCAACAAGCGGTCGCGGTTGCGCTGAGCTGTAATGGCGTATGCAGGCTTCAGAATAACTACAATGGTGAGCAGCATCCAATAGGCATGGCCGATAGGTAGTAGGAGCGATAAAATATATCCTGCAACCATGGCAGCCGTCATGCGGATGGCATAGCGGAACAGGTTGGACTTCCACGTTAGATTGATGAGTGCAAGCCTGCCACTGAAATAGGTAGGCACTACAAACATGCCATAATCGATTTCCGATTTTAGCCTGATGTTTTTGCTATAGGTGGTGTAAAGCTGCAGTTGCTGCACACGTTGATACAATTCTTTTACTGTGTTTACCACCTGCCGCATGCCTATAAAACTTTCAATAGTATCGCTTGCAAGCAAATCGTGCCGGGTTTTTTCAAATACTTCTTCCAATGCCGCCAGTTGGTCAATGGTATCGTTCATCGGCGGCAATGATTTTCCTTCCTGGAAGGCCTGCCCTGCATCGTGCAGGTCGCTGGCCATTTTTATTGTCAACTGATGCAGGTGCTCGTATAACACAGTATTGCCAAGCTTTTCATGCAGCATCCTGTAGTCAGGGTGCGAATGCAGCATGGTCTCAAACAAGTCGACTAAATCGAGAAAGGTGAGCACCAGCACTCTTCCTGTGTGTGTGCTTTCGCGAACGATACTCCTTGTTTTGAACAACAACTCACGAACCACCTGCTGCTCATTGTTCACCTTAAGCTGCGCTTCGGGTAATTGTGCCTGCAATGCATCGTAATCAGGATTGGGTTCATAAAATTTCGACTTGATCAGGAGATATTCGGCAGAATGCTGAATACATAAGCCCAATGCCTGCTGCACCATTTTGTAGGGGCGTGCCCTGTGCAGCAGCATGCTGAGCAAAAAGTAAAACAAACCTCCGGCTGCAGTAATGCATGCAAGGAAGAAGTAAGAATTGATGACTCGTTTGTGGTCGAGCAGCAGTGTGATGATAACCAGTGAAGCTCCTCCGAGTTGAGAGGCACGATTGCCATAAATACCAATGAAGGAAAAGATGAAGGAAGCCACGGCAATCCATATTCCAAGCAGGATGGGATGTGGAAGCAACAGGCCGGTAATTAGTGTAACAGCAAATGAACTGATGATGGCTGCAGCCATGCCATTGGCGCGGTGATGAAAGGGTCCTACCACATCGGTAATGCCCGCTGCTAATGCTCCAATCCCTGCTGATATGCCGAGTGAAACATTGTCGAAATACGCACCAATAAACACCGGCATCATAATGCTCGCCATCAACCGCATCCCTTCGTAAAATGAATAGCTGCTTGTGAAGCGGCGGTATTGCTGCACAATACTGTTAATTGAAAGCTGTTCGGGTTTCACAGGCCCAAACATAAAACAAGCCCCGCATTGTGAAGCATGCAGGGCCTGGTTATTGTTGTTATTGTTAGTTGCTATTGTTTAATCACCAGCACATTGAATATCTCACCCACGGGCATGGCAGAAGTGTCTTCCATGTAAATAGTCCAAGCTGCACCATTCCACCAGGTACCGAAAGTTTTGGTGATGTAGGTGCCATTATAGTCATGGGTAACAATCAGAATATCGGTTGATGCTGCGCCGGTGTAGCTGAGGGTGGTGATGTGTCCTGATGTGTTACCGACTGAAGTAGTATGCCTGAATGCGGTTTTGTTACCAGCACTGCCACTTACTTTAATAAATCCGTTGTTTATCTCCAATGCGGTTTTGCCTGCACTGTGTTGCGCTATCATGCCTGCCCCGGTATTGCTGGAACTATAGCCGAGCACACCATAATCACCATAGCCACCCACACCGGCAGAATATACCGATCCGGAAGTGGTGCCTGCGCTTGTTCCAATCACGCCAAACCGGTCGGTGCTGTTGCTTGGGTTATAGCCCGATACGCCGGCATAGCTTTGTGCGCCTGTGCGGGGTGCATAGCTGATACCATAAACTCCCGAGCCATCTGTTGCTGAACTATTCAGCCCTGTAACAACGCCGAAGTATCCACCCAGCAATCCATTCATATCGGCATTACGATCAACAATCAGTTTGCCATTTACGGCGGGGCTGTTGTTGGTATTAATGCCAATGTTTCCGGTACTGCCATCTAAATACATCCTGTTCACCCGTGACCCAGAAAGGTCGGGTGTACTATGCGACCAAAGTTGCAAATCTTGTCCTCCATTAATGGTGCCCCAATACCAGCCTTTGTCGGCATAGCCAAAGCGCATGATGCCCCATGCCGAGTGAACCCACAAATC
>JBBIOQ010000068.1:14226-21421 GCA_037443285.1 Sphingobacteriales bacterium
CCGGTTGCATCACTGGTGAGCACTTTGCCAAGCCCTTCACTGATTCCATCCATTTTTACCGGCCCGGAAGTACTGAGTGCTAAACCTGTACCTGAAGTGAGGCTTGCTCTGAGGGCGGTGCCATTGGTTACAAATGCACCTACTGCAATACCTCCATCACCAGCCTGGCCCATTAAGGCATAATGTCCTGATTCGAAAGTGGAAGTGACAAAGTTGGTATAAGTGGTTGCTCCAATGGCAGCACCGTTAGGCGAATTGATAGTGGAGACAATGCCATATACAGTGCCGGAATTCGTAAGATTACTAGCCCAAATACTCAATTCTGTGCCAGTCGGAAAAATGTTGATTTTACCATAGGTAGTTGATGCTGCCGGACCGATAAGCAAACGGCCGTCCGGGTTGATGCGCAGCCTTTCAGTGTTGCTTGTAGTGAAATAAATTGGTTGTGCAGTTTTTGTGCCCACCATCAAACCGCCTGTGGTGCCAACACCGGTAGTTATTTGCGAAAGTCCATCAAGTGCAATGCCTGCTATGGTGCCCGATGAACCCGGCATCCATTTACGCAGTTCCAGAAAATCGAGACCGCCTCCATTGGTTTTCAATTCAAGACCGGCTTCGGTGGAACCGGCGTTTGTTTCAGCCCTGATGACAGAACTGCCGGCATTAAAGACATGCAGTTTGGTTTGAGGGGTGGCAGTGCCAATCCCTATGTTTTGTGCCACTGCCGATAAATTGGCAACAGTAGCCACAGCTAGCAACAAAAATTTCATGGGTGGAATGTTTCCGGAAAATTAGCAACGAATTGCCGCCAATTCAAATGAAAACGGGTTTGAGTCTCCTCAAAATGAAAACTTTTTTTCCAGGTTGATGGAACACGATTGGTAGAAATACATGAACCCATGCTGAATCACATGCAAAAGCCTTTTTAGTATTTTGAACAATGGCTGCTACTATTCTAAGAAATCCAATTCTTCACCAAATACTTGATTGGCATTATAGTTTGTAGTTCACACCTGCAGAAAGCATTCTTGGAGCTATGGGATTTACACTGTTGTCATCGTGCACATTGTAGCTGAGCACATTGAACAGGTTGCTCAGTTTAATGCGGAATGAGAGTTTCTCAATGGTGTATCCGGCGGATAAATCGACTTGCCTATAGTCAGGTATTTCCATGAGTTTGTAAGTGTCGTTTGGCACCGTAACGCGGGTGCTGCGGCCTGCCACTCTTTGTCCAACGTAATAGGCAAGAATGCCAAAGTTTAAGCCATTCAATTTTCCTGTGTTGATGGAATAGTAAACACTTGCATTGGCCGTGTGCTGGGGATTGTAACGGAGTTTGCTTCCCTCCACATAGGTGTTGCTTTTTGTATAGCGGGTGTCATTAAAGCTGTAAGCTGCTATGAAAGAAAATCCATGAACAGGTCTCGTAGCCAAATCTACCTCAACACCCTTGCTGGTCACTTCGCCTGCCAGTTCCTTGATGTTACTGTTGGAGTTGCTGTTGCCATTGGCATCATAGAGAGCAGTCTGCGAAAGGTTGCTGTTTTTGATCAGGTAGAGTGTGAGGTTGGCGGAAAGCAATTTGCCAAACATATCGGTTTTTACGCCGGTTTCATATTGGTTGATGAGGGATGGCGGCAGCGGTTTCAAATAAATGTCGGTGCCTGTATTAAGTGTAAATGAATTGCTGTAGCTGCCAAATATGGACACGGTTTTCAATGGTTGATAAACAAGGCCAACCCTTGGCGAAAATGCACCGTCGCTGGTAAGGGCTGTGGCAGTGCGTTTGTTTTTTGTAAGTGAATCAATATAGCCTCCGCCGGTTTGCATGTAGCTGTAACGTACGCCTGCCAGCAGTTTTATTTTTTCTGAAATTGAAACCAGGTCCTGCACATAGGCACCGATTCTTTTTGTTGGTGTGCTTGTTATTGTGGTGGCTGTTACGTTTGGAATGTCTGAACGTTGTTTGTATTTGCTGAGGTCATAAATGTTGATGGTGTCGTAAATATTTTTGTTCTGCAATGCAGGGTTTGCATAAACGTATGCCGTTGCATCTGTGGCATACGTGTCGGCATCGGCTCCTGCAAGAAAAGTATGAGCAATGCTGCCGGTATTGAACTTCCCTGTCAGGTCGAATTGCGTTACATAATAATTTTCTTTTGTGCTGCTGCGTGTGAGGCCACGAACCCAATCGCTATTGGTTTGAACAAAGTTGCCCGAATTAGGACGGGTGGTGCCAAACAATGCATTGCTGTATCCCTGGTAGGACGTAATGTTTTTCAATTCCCAGTCGGCATTGAAATGATGCGTGGTAGTGATGGTGGCTGTTTTTTGTTCAATGTTGCTGCTGCTCCATTTTGCGCCCAAAAACCTGCTGCGTGGAATGTTGGCAATGCTGTAGTTGACTGCACCTGTGCCATAATCCAAAGTGCGTTGGTCTGTGAGGTAATCGCCTTCAAGCAACAAATCGGTTTTCTTTCCGGCCTTCAACAGAAAAGATGGATTGATATAAAATCTTTCACTTTTTACTTCATCCCTGTAGCTGTTGGCCTTTTCATAGGAAGTATTGATTCGGTAGGCAAGGTTCTTACTATTGTTGATGGCTCCATACATGTCAAGCGTTGGTTTGTAAAACTGGTAGCTGCCAGCACGAAATCCAATTTCACCACCCTTTTCAAACTGTGGCTTTTTGGTTACCAGGTTTAATATTCCACCTGCAGCCACGTTGCCATAAAGGATTGCTGTGCTTCCTTTCATGATTTCCACTTTTTCAAGGGCACTCATTTCCGGCATTACTCCGTTGTTGTAGCGTGCCCCATTTTTAAAAGTGTTGCTGCTATTATAGGCATAGCCTCTTCCGGCAATTTCTTCCTGCGTGCCACCGGTAGTTCCCATTACATAAATGCCACTAGCATTCATGATGGCATCGCTCAGGCGCAGGGTTTGCTGCCTTTCCAAAACCTCTTTTCCAATGGTAGCAATGGACTGCGGCAAATCCATCGGTTTAATGTTTCCTTTTCCCACCGTGACTATTTTTTCATTCATGCCCCGGTGTGCGGTAATGATGACTTCCTTCAATTCACCTTCTGTTTCTGCCAGCAGAAAATCAATAATGATGGCAATATTTTCGGCCACCTCAATTTGCTTTTGTTGTGTTTGAAGCCCGGCATGTGACACCACAACTGTATAGATTCCATTTGGCATTTCGTGGAAAGCATAGCTGCCATCATCGGACGAAATGGTTCCTTTCTGCAGTTCTTTGATGGTAATATTTACGTTGGCTACCGGTTTGCCATCCTTACTTTGGATTTTTCCCTTCAGCAAGCCGGGTGTGGCAAAAAGCGAGGTGGAAACAAGTGCAATGAAACAAGTGCTGAGCCATTTTGAATTGTTGAGCAAGACAGTTTTTTGGTTCTCCTTCATAAAACGTATAGTGGTATCCTGATGTGTTGATTTAATTCCGGGTGCAAAAAAATATCGAAGCTTACTGTGCAGCGATAGCAATCGGGAATTCGGTTTACGAATGCGGAAAATGGCCTTTAATTCCTGTGGCAGGCCAAGGGGCTGCGATGGCTTTCTGAAAATTTTACTTTATTGTGACCAACAATTTGCTAAGGCTGACGCTTGTCAATGGCCGTTGTAGAAATTTCTTTTCATTTTGCACTATGGAGAAAATGGATGTAGGGTCGTTGGCCCACCTGTATAATCAGCCTGTTCCCCGGTATACCAGTTATCCCACTGTTCCATTCTGGCAAACGCCATTCGATGTGAATACCTGGAAACGTGAGTTGGTCAATGAATTTCAGGCCAGCAACATTCAATCGGGTATAAGCCTTTACATTCACCTTCCCTTTTGCGAAAGCCTTTGTACCTATTGCGGATGCAATAAAAAAATTACCACCAATCATTCAGTTGAATTCACTTACCTCGATGCAATCAAAAAGGAATGGCAGCTTTACCTTGACCTGCTTCCGCAGAAACCAGTGATTCGGGAATTGCATTTGGGGGGTGGTACGCCTACGTTTTTTTCTCCCGAAAACCTGGAACGCCTCATGCAAATCATTTTTGCAGGTGCCACCCGGCATCCGCAACATGAATTCAGTATTGAAGCGCATCCCAACAATACTACGGTTCGACACCTGGAAGTATTGCATGCCCTGGGTTTCCGTCGATTAAGTTTTGGCGTGCAGGATAATGATGCTGAAGTGCAACGCATCATCAACCGCATTCAACCCTGGGAAAATGTGGTGAACGGAACACAGCAGGCGCGGTCCATCGGCTTTGAATCGGTGAACTACGATCTTGTTTATGGTTTGCCCAAGCAAACACTGGCAGGACTTACCAATACGGTAGAACATGTGATTGGTATGAAGCCTGACCGCATTGCCTTTTATAGCTATGCACATGTGCCATGGACAAGCCGTGGTCAGCGCCTCTTTGATGAAAACGATTTGCCATCGGCAGATGAAAAAATGCAACTCTATTTGCAAGGCAGGGCAATGCTGTCAGCTGCAGGCTATGCCGATATTGGAATGGACCATTACGCATTGCCAGGTGATACTTTGTATGAAGCATGGAAATCAAAAACGCTTCACCGCAATTTTATGGGTTACACCACGCAACATACACAGGTGATGATTGGTTTGGGTGTTAGCAGTATCAGCGATGCAGGAACTGCATATGCGCAAAACACGAAGGCATTGCACGAATACTACGAAATGATTGATAATAATCTTTTGCCTGTGTTCAAAGGATTTGAACTGACAAAGGAAGACCGAGTTTTCAAGCGGCATATTCTCGACATCTGTTGCACCGGGTCCACTCGTTTGCTGCAGGATTACAAGGCCGAAACAGATACCTACAGCCAACCTGTGCTGCACAAACTTGCAGCCGATGGACTTGTTGAAATGAATGGTGACGAGGTGACCGTAACAGCCATTGGAAGAAATTTCATTCGGAACATTGCAGCTGCTTTCGATCTTCGTTTGCAACGCAAAGGAACGGTTAGCGACAAACCCATGTTCAGCAAGGCTATTTAGAGCGGAGCGATTTATAGATTCTGATAGCACTCATCAGCACCACAATAAAGGCAAGCAATCCAGCAATGCCCCACAGGAGGCTGATGTTTTCTTTTACAACCACAAGCATAACTACCGATACCAAAAGCACCGTGGGTACTTCATTCCACAGGCGCATTTGCTGGCCTGTGTATGGAAAAAATCCTTTGGAGTGTTTGTTGATAATGTTTTGCAGTGAAAAGTGATAGAGGTACAAAGCCAACACAAATCCCAACTTTATCCAAAGCCAGGAAGGCATGCCAGGGTATAACCACCACATCCAGGCGCCAAAAATGAGTGTGAGAATTGCCCCCGGCCAGGTGATGCCATACCACAAGCGTTTTGTCATCAGCAATAGCTGCGAAGTGATAATTCTTTTTTCAGGTTCCTGCTTGTCCTGCGCCTCGGCCAGGTATACAAACAAGCGGGGTACATAAAACAAACCTGCAAACCAGGCAACAACAAAAATGATATGAATGGCTTTGATGTAGAAGTAGGTCATGGGGGAGTGTAGCGTTCAAAAGTTCAACAAGGTGGTAAATGAAAATACTGCAGGATGATTGAATAATTTACACATTATCACTGGCGCAGTTGGTCAGGCCTCAGCAATCATTGTGGCGATTGCTTTCACCCATGCCGGCTGTGCATTAAGGCAGGGAATCATTGTAAAGCTTTCGCCACCGGCATGAAGAAAGATTTCTCTTCCTTCTTCAGCAATTTCTTCCAGAGTTTCCAGGCAGTCGCTCACAAAAGCAGGACAAACCACCAGCAATTTCTTTATTCCTTCTTCCGGCATCTGCGCCAAACGCATTGCTGTGTAGGGTTTCAGCCATTCGTCGCGGCCAAGCCTGCTTTGGAAACTGAAGCTGTATTTTTCTTTTGGCAAACCAAGCATACCCGCCACCATATGCGTGCTGGCAATGGTTTGATGACGGTAACATTGAGTGTGTGCAACTGAATTTGTGCTGCAGCAGTCTGGCGACTGCATGCAATGCTTCGTGGTGATATCTCCTTTGAGAATATGGCGTTCCGGCACACCATGGTAACTGAAGAGCAGGTGATCAAATTCTTGTTCGAGGAAAGGTTTGATGCTTGTTGTCAAAGCGTCAAGGTAAACCGCGTTGTTGTAGTAGGGTGGAAAAATAGTAAGTGTAAAGCTGTAATTGAATTTGTTGTGTATTTCCTTCGCATATTCAACAGCTGTTTCGTAGCTGCTCATGGCATAATGCGGGTATAAGGGTACTAATATTACATCTTCCAGGTCGGGGTTTTGCTGAAGCAATTGTTCGAAGGCTTCTTTGGGCGATGGGTTGCCATACCGCATAGCAATAGCCACCCTGTCGGGTACTTCTTTTTGCAAAGCGTGTTGCAGTTGCTTTGTAAATACGATGAGTGGCGAGCCTTCTGATGTCCAAATGCTTTGGTAGGCCTTTGCCGATTTAGGTGCTCTGAAGGGTACAATGATACCTTTTACGAGCAGCAGGCGCATGAGCCTCGGCACATCAATCACTCGTTCATCCATCAGGAACTCATTCAGGTAACGCCGAACGTCGCTTACACGGGTGCTGTCCGGGCTTCCAAGGTTCATCAGTACAATTCCTCTGCTGCTCATGCTTTTGTTTTAACGATCCATTAAACAGGTGTTTCCTCCAATTGTTCATAGCTGAAACCTTTGCAGGACAGGGCTGCAAAGCAAGTGGGGTTTGAGGTAACAGCAGCGAAGATGATAAAAATCATACCTGAAAATGACAATGCTGTGACAGGTAAATTATGGGGTTGATGTGTCGCCGGATAACTTTGCCTCGTTGATGAAATTGAATGCGGATCATATCAGAGACCGGTTTTGTGTTGCAGGAATCAGCTATCGGAAAGCAGATACCACTGTGCGTGGATTATTTGCAGTAGACAACGATTTGCATCATCAAATCCTTCGCGAAGCTCATACGCTTGGCATACGAAGTTTGTTCGTTTTGAGCACATGCAATCGTACTGAAATCTACGGGTACTGCTCACATCCCGAAATACTTGCCCGGTTGCTTACTGATTTTACCAGGGGCAGCTATGAAGAATTTCTAGACCACGGATTCTTGGCCCATGGCAACCCTGCTATGCATCATTTGTTTCGAGATCGGAAGAGC
>JBBIOQ010000069.1:0-18714 GCA_037443285.1 Sphingobacteriales bacterium
GCTATTTGTTTCCTAATAAATTCAGGTCTTGTAATTTTCTTCCGTAATCATCATCTGCTGCCAGTTTTAAAAAATCATCCTGGAGCCCCATTACACGAAGCGTATTGAAGTAAGCAGCCATAGATACACTACTTTTTCCTTTCTCAATATGATACAGTGTAGTGCGGTCAATACCTGCACGTTCCGCCACCTGCAGCGTCGTTAGTTTCCTCCGCTTCCGTGCCAGTTTTATGTTTTCGCCTACCTGTTCCAGAATTTTCTGGTATTTTGGAAAAACGATTGTCTTTTTCGTTTTCATCAAAAAGTGTTGTTTATTAACCACAAAAATAGGCAAAATGTGGATAATATAAAACAATTCAATTCTTACTATTTTAGAATCGGATGGTCATATAGTTTACCATGGGTTGCAGTAGTACAGCTCCGCTTCGGCTCTTGTCATTCCATCTTTCTTCATTAGCAACTGTATTACCCTCTCGTCCGCTGCCGCCATCTCCTCTGGAGTTAGCCCTCTAACTCTTAACGAATTGGTTGTTTCTTTCGATGGCAATTCCGAGATGCCCCTGATAGATGCTTGCCCAATCCTGTCGTTGTTGTAGGGCATCGTTCTTAATTTGGTTAAGAATGGATGCTCTTTCTTGATTGTTGATGCATTGTCATTAGACTCGCTGTCTTGCTCTTTTTTCATAAATAATAGTTGAAGGTTAAGTATTGAAAATAAGATTTGGTGTATGGTTAATCATTAGACCAAAACCCAAAGCCATCTTCTTCAAAGAACGTACATAATTCTTCGACCTCTTCCAGCGGTATAGTTTCTCCCAAATCGATTGAGGCCCTTTCTCCGGGACCACTAAATATCGTAGGCCCCTTAGTTGATATTTCCAGGATGTTTTGCTCTTTGAGTTTGGCGATGTGTTTCCTGAGCGCAGTTGCCCAATTGTAAGCGTCTTTCTTCGAAACGATTTTCATAAAAGAGTAGTCTCCGTAGTAGTCATTTTCAAAAATCTTTAGTTCCCAGTAATCACTTGGCAATTTGCTTGTTCCTTACGGTTGCCAACCTTCCTCAACAGCCATGTCATGCAATTTGCGCCAGATGAACATGGTTGCCTTCCATTCTATTTTTACATATTCTCCCTTGGGAGGTACTCTGAATACTTCAGTTATCAGTGACATATTATACCTGTTATTAAAAATTTCATTTCATAATTATTTAATTTCCCTATCGACCTATCACCTTCTTCGGTGAAGCCGTTTTTGGTTTTCTAATTCACCAGGAAAGCATAGCCTTCCAGAAGCTTGGGAATCGGGCTATTGTTTGGAGTCCATCCCTCTAGCATGTTCAGCCATTTACCGCTGTTTCGCTGCATTCCATTGATGGCAACGATTTTGTTGTCTTTATTATTCGTAGCGAAATCAGTAAGCACATTGAAAAGGGTATAGGCTGTTTCACCAAATGCGGGCTGATAGCTGGTTGCCAATTCATTCACTTTTGTTTTGAAGTCATCAACCTTTTTTTGCTCCTGTGCCCTCACCATTTCAGAACCATGGTGGATCCTGAATTGTTTTTTGAATATGCTTGCCACCAAAGCAGGGTAGTACATAGCCGGCACCTTGATTTCAGTGGCCTTTTTTGTTCTTTCAATGAATTCCTCTTCGAGTTTTCTGAGATGAGAAAGATTGATTTTGTCCAGTCCTTCGGGCCTGAGTTCATTCCTGGTATGGGAGAATTTCAACCTCACAGTTTTCTTTTCGAAAATCACCCCGTTATTGCACAGCTTTCTGCAGAATCCGATATCGAATTTCAGCGCCAGGCTTCGGTTGTAGCTGTTGTGAATGCGAATGAAGGGGACATAGAGTTCCTGCTTCCAGATGTTGAGCGTATAATGTTTGTCGATGATGTCGATATGACAGTAGGAGCGGGTATTGGGTGCAATAATTTTAAACACCTCAAAACTGTCGGCGCTTGCATTGGGAAACAAGCTGCGGTGTATGATTTTGCCCCATTCCAATGCTTCCTGGTTGGTAACCAGTCTGTAGTTATCCGATACCACTGAAAATACACGGGATTCCCCGTCATGTATTCCTTTGATGGCCTTCAAACCTACAATCGGTTTGGACTGCCCTTTCAGGTATACGCTTTCTTGTACTACAGGGAACAAAAGGCTCTCAATGTTGGTGTTGCGTTCCATAAAATGAGTTTGAGTTTTTAAACTGATTCATTAGGACAACAACAGAGAAAAAAATAAGGCTTAGGTAACTGTCTGCATTTAGTGATTTGCTCTTCGTTGTTGTCTTCCAAATGAAATCACCCAAACCTACCTGGGTAGGTTGCAGCCTATCTGCTAACAGAGGTAAATGGTTGAAGATTTTTTCGGGCGATTGAAGTTCAAGTAGGGTGCATAAGCCTGCAATAGTGGTGAAACTATACCAGCCTTCCGGACTAGCCGTTTATAGAATTCGTAGATAAAGCATGACCCGTTCTTGTTTTTGTGAGCCGAATAATACCCATAATCGGCTCGCAAAGTTTATTATATTTGAGCCGAATAAACCATTCTAATCGGCTCATGGCAAAGTATAACTGGCAACAAGGGGACTGGCCTCAATTCAAATTTTCCATCACCGAAGTAGAGGATACGTTACATGCCTTCGCCGAAAAAGTGGGGAGAGTTTCGGGTATCCTCGAGGCATTGCCAGAGGAAACTCAACAGGATGTGATTGTTGACATCATCCTGTCTGAGGCCATCAAAACATCTGAGATAGAGGGCGAATTCCCCAGCCGAAATGATGTGCTTTCATCAATACGAATGAACCTCGGTTTGCATTACAGCGCTGAACGCATAAAGGACAAGTCTGCAGCAGATTTGGGCAAGCTGATGATAGACGTTCGTAACACGTATAAAGAGCTGCTCACGGAAAAAAAACTATTTGAATGGCATCAATTATTGCTTGGTGAAACGCATGGATTAACAGTGGGTCAATGGAGAACACATGCAGAACCCATGCAGGTAATTTCGGGAGCAATGGGTAAAGAAAAGATTCATTTCGAAGCACCGCCTTCATCCATTGTGCCAAATGAAATGAAGCGCTTTATCGTATGGTTTAACGATACAGCACCGGGAGGTAAGCACGAAATAAAAAAGGCGCCTGTAAGGTCGGCTATAGCCCATTTGTATTTTGAAAGTATCCATCCCTTTGAAGATGGTAACGGTAGAATTGGGAGAGCCATAGCCGAAAAAGCATTGTCACAAACAATAGGCCGCCCGGTGATGTTGAGTTTGTCGAGAGCGATAGAAGCGAAGAAGCGTTTGTATTATGAATCACTTGAAAAAGCACAGCTTTCAAATGACATCACGCCTTGGATAGCATACTTCGTCAATACGATACTGGATGCACAAATGGAAGCGGAGACGCAGATTGATTTCACGTTAAAGAAAACGAGATTCTTCTATCGCTACAAAGATAAATTGAATGATCGCCAGCTAACGGTTGTTAAGAGGATGATGGAAGAAGGGCCGATAGGTTTTGAAGGAGGGATGAATGCCAGAAAATATATCGGCATCACCAAGACATCAAAAGCAACCGCTACAAGAGATATGCAGCAGCTATTGGAAATAGGTGCTTTCGTTCTCGCCGGGAAGGCTGGAGGACGTAGTACCAGCTATCAACTGAATGTTTAGAGAAATTTTCTATTCAGGTCAACTAGCAAATAGGCTGCAACCTTATGCCATAAACTTTGCATACACAAACATCAAACCTGCCTTCGTATGCAACACAATATCCAATTATATTCCACTCAAATAGAAATAGATATTCAGCAGGATAACGACACCCGTCATAGCTTTCAAACCTGCCATTTTGAAGAAGGGCAAGTGATACTTCACATTACTTATCATAGCTCCGAAATACTAGACCGGATTCGTGTATGGTACAGTACCAATCTCGTACCCCGGCCGGAAAGCGAAAGAGAACCATTGATTCATGCAAACAAAATTGGCATTTACCTCCTGTGGAAAATACTCACACTAAACAAACCGTACATTTTTACCCTGGTATTTGCCGCACTATCCAAAGCCTGCACCAGTTTCCACTTATGGGAGCACATTTCGGAACTTACCGAAAATAAGGTCCGCCTACAAGTGTGGACCTCAACAAATAATGATTCATTCTGGAAATGGGTTATGTCGTAATGCGCTAAACTAAGGATAATGGCATAATGGATAATAATTCATGAATAAATTATTTCGGTATGCTCTTTATCAGCTATTTTGTCAATTAGGATTATTTCGCTGAAATTTCCAGAGTGCATTTTTAAAAAGCATTCTGGAACTATCGACCCTGTAATAGGCTTCCTTACATTTAATGATGGTCACAAGGAAAGGGCTTAGGTCAAACTGCATATGAATCCTTTTTGTCTTCTAAACAAAAGGGGTGACATGAAGAAATTACCCAAACCTGCCTGGGTAGATTGCAGCCTATCTGCAAACAGAAGTAAATTGTTGAAGATTTTTTAGGGCGATTTAAGAGTTGTATTTTCACGCTGCAGCCATGCCAAATCAGAAAAACCCAACGTCATATTTTTGTTCGAGAATGGTAATTCAGTCAAGGCTGTGATTCACTACATTTTAAAATTTATTCATTATGCGTTACGATATCATCGGCGACATTCATGGGCATGCCGACCCATTAGAGATTCTGCTTCAGAAACTTGGTTATGAACGACGGAACGGTATTTATACTCACACGGAAAACCGTAAAGTGATTTTCGTGGGTGACTTCGTTGACCGGGGACCCAAAATCCGTGAAACACTACACATTGTGAAGGACATGTGCGACGCCGGCCACGCCGAGGCAGTAATGGGCAACCATGAATTCAACGCAATCAGTTTTCATACAGTTCACACTGAAAATGGAGGGTTCTTCAGAAATCACACCATCGAAGAGATTGAACAGCACCTTGAAACGATGCGCCAATTCAGGCATTACCAAAATGAATGGAAAGTATTCCTCGAATGGTTTAAAAAGCTACCGTTGTACCTGGACAAGGGAACCTTCAGGGTAGTGCACGCCTGTTGGGATTCTGCGCAGGTTAATTATCTCAAAAAGAATTTTGAGGGCGTCAATGAGGAATTTCTTCGAATGACAAATGACAAAGCAAATTCAAACGAAATGTATAAGGTAGTTTCGGATATGCTAAAGGGCAAGGAATATGAATTACCCAAAGGGTACTATTTTTTCGACAAGGGAGGTGTGATGAGAACTGAGTGCCGCATCAAATGGTGGAAGAAGGTGCAAGAGGAAACCACTTTTGGTGATATGTTGTTTGATTGCCCGGAGAACCTATCCTCCGCTCATTTTTCCGATGATGACCCTTTGTATCACTACCAGGAAAACATCCCTGTATTCTTTGGCCACTATTGGCTGAAAGGAATGCCCAAGGTGGAAAATCCCAACGCCATCTGTCTCGACTATAGTGTAGCCAAGGAGGGGAAGCTGGTGGCGGCAAGTATTGACTCGGAGAATACCACATCAGATGTCAGGTTCACTTATGTGCTGGCAAAGGCATGAGCAATGTTATTGCGACACCAATGCAGGCTGATGCGTGGGCTGTTCAACAAAAAACCTTTGCCATTATACAAGTCCGGAATGACCGAATAAAATTATAGAAGGGACTAAACTTTCCGGATTTAGAACAAATGCCGTGAAATCCGGTAATTAAGGCGTTTGAAATGTTTACACTTTATGAGTTTTAACCTTTGGGATGTTATCCACAGCTGGTTTCCATTCTACTCACTACTTTCTTGCCGACTTATTTGCCTTGTTGGTAAAAAATCCAATACGCAGCATCAGGTTTCAAGATGCAGTGGATTGTTGTATTCAATGTCGGTGCAAATTTGGTGCAAATGAAAAAAGCAGCTACTCACTTTCGTTCGTAACTGCTTGATTTTCAGTGTGACCGCGTCAGGATTCAAACCTGAAACCTTCTGATCCGTAGTCAGATGCTCTATTCAGTTGAGCTACGCAGCCATCCCGAATTGTTCCGGGGGTGCAAAAATAGGGGGTTAACCGACTCTGCAAAAAAAGCTTCCTGTTTTTTTAAGATTTTATGGGTTAACAGTTTGCCAAAGGCCCAAACAGCAGAGAACCAGACAATGCAACCAATTACTGCTATACATTTTTACTGCGATTCATTTGTCTTTTGCGAGGGTGCATTTCTCAGAAATGCCACCTTACAAAAGCTTCCATGGCAGCATACTGGGTAAGTCCCAATTTGGCATACAGGTTGGCAGTGTTGGCATTGCGCTCTTCGGCACGTTGCCAAAACTCACGGTTGTCTGTGCCCTGGAATGGCACCATGTCTTTTTGCGATTGATGTATGAAAATGCCGTAACGTTTTTTCATTATCTGGTCTGGGCTCATGGGTATGGCCATTTCTATTTCTGTAATGTCCCATTCCTGCCAGGCACCTTTGTAGAGCCACACCCAGCAATCATTTATCCATTCATCGCCTTCTGCCTTGATTCGCCTGAGCGATTCAAAAATTACGTCGAGACATACCTTATGCGTTCCATGCGGGTCAGCCAGGTCGCCGGCGCAAAACACTTGGTGGGGTTGAATCTTACGCAGCAATTCCATAGTGAGCACCACATCTTCTTCTCCCATCGGCTTTTTCACAATTGTACCAGTTTCGTAAAACGGCAGGTTTTGGAAATGCCATTGACCTTCTTTCAGACCAACATAACGACAGGTGGCAGCAGCTTCGCAGCGGCGAATAAGTCCTTTTATTTGCCTGATTTCATGGGTATCCACCTGGCTGGGGCGCTTGTGCGCCAGGAATGACCTTGATTCGTGCAGTATCTCACGTGATTTGTCGCTGTCGATGCCGAACATTTCTTCAAAACCAACTGCGAAATCGAGGAAACGGGTTACAAATTCATCGGTAACAGCAATGTTTCCGCTGGTTTGGTAGGCAATATGAACTTCGTGGCCCTGGTCGTGCAGACGCATAAAGGTGCCGCCCATGCTTATTATGTCATCATCAGGGTGTGGGCTGAAGATGATGCTGCGCTTTGGAAAAGGCTCAGATCGTTCGGGGTGCTGTGGCATCACCACATTTGGTTTGCCACCTGGCCAGCCAGTAATGCTGTCGCGAAGCAGGTAGTACACTTGCAGGTTTATTTCGTAGGCATCGCCCATTTCAACCAGCAAATCGCCAAGCCCATTTTCTGTATAATCATGGTTGGTAAGGCTGAGTACGGGTTTGCCCAATTTCAATGCCATATTAATAACGGCACGCCTGATCATTTTTGGCGTCCATTCAATTTCGCCAGCAAGCCATGGGCTCTTGATTCGAGTAAGTTCACTGGAAGCCTGCTCATCAATTACAAAAAGGCAATCATTGTGTTGTTGCAGCAGGCTGGCAGGTACATGCTCAGTCACCTCGCCTTCTACCGATTTGGCTACAATGCCAGCTTTGAAACCCCAGGCCATCAGGATAATTCTGCGAGCTTTCAGAATGGTGCTGATGCCCATGGTAATGGCAAGGCGTGGCACTTTGCTGATGTTCTGAAAGTCTTTGGCATTGGCAATGCGGGTACTGTTTTCAAGGTTTACCAATCGGGTTTTGCCGTGAATGCTGCTGCCAGGCTCATTAAAACCAATATGACCGTTATTTCCGATGCCGAGCACTTGCAGGTCAATGCCACCTTCAGCCTCAATTTTTGATTCATACTCCAGGCAGTACCTCTTTATTTCATCCTGGCGCCATTCACCATTGGGAATGTGAATGTTGTTTGGGTCAATATCAATATTGTCAAAAAGGTTGCGGTGCATGAAGTTCCAGTAGCTCTGCACAGCATCTCTTTCCAGCGGATAGTATTCATCGAGGTTGAAAGTGACCACATTTTTAAAACTGAGGCCTTCTTCCTTGTGCATTCTTACCAATTCCTTGTACAGGGAAATGGGAGTGGAGCCGGTGGCTAGTCCCAGCACACATTTGCGGCCTTCCATCTGACGTGCCCTGATAAGGTTGGCAATTTGTTCAGCCACAAATGCTGAACCTGCTTTGGGTGTTTCAAAAATCTGTACAGGGATTTTTTCGTAGGATGTTACCATGTATTTTCTGTTTGAAATGAGAACTTTTTTGCCGGTTCGATTGCCTTGAAATACCAGCAATTCAAGGAGAGGCTGGGTTGCTTAAGCCATTCATTTTCAATTGCCAATTATCATTTTCTGATTCAAGGAGGGCAACATTTTTCCGATTGTACAGGGCTCCACCTTGTTGTTGCTATTAAAAGGCTTTCGTAGCGCAAATATGTGTAAAATGCCTTGTAATATGAAGACATTTTTTATAAAAATTGAATTATTTAATTGAATTAATTTTTTAATTTCGTCAATTAGAGCAAAATTTGATAGTAAAAATAAATTCAAACCAAGTTGACAGCCAATAGAAAGAAGATCCTGGGCCATTTTTCCGCCGATTCACTCACCGGAATTGCCTATAAGGACCATGCCAGAAGGCAGCGAATCATATCCCAGATTAGCGCTGAGGAAGAGACTACTATTAATGAAATTTCGGAATCGCTCAACATTAGTGTGCCTAAAGCCACTGAGTTATTGACTGCATTGGCAAAAGAAGGGTTTGTTGAAGAAAAGGGAAAGCGCAGCGAGGGGCCGGGCAGAAAAGCTACTTTTTATGGACTGGCTACAGATTCCTGTTATTTTCTCGGCATTGAAATAAAGAAATACAAACTCAATATTGGGTTAATGGGCTTTGATAAAACTATTATTAAAGCCAATTATGAAATTCCATTCTTTTTTGAAGATGCCAATGCCTCACTCAATGAAATTGTGCGCCAGGTTAGAAAATTCATTGATGAATTAGGCATGCCAGAGGAAAAGATTATAGGAATGGGCGTGTCTATTTCTGGGCGCATCAATGTCAGGACAGGCCAAATACTTACTATTTACCATTTTTCTGATGCACCAATAAAAAAGACACTCGAAGAGGCCTTTGGGATGCCGGTTTTTCTCGACAATGACAGTCGTACGCTGGCCTATGGTGAATACCATTTTGGTAAGACATCAAAAGAAACAGAAGTGCAGGTGCTGAATCTTGATTATGGGATGGCTCTGGGCATTTTTGTAAATGGGAAACCGGTATTCGGTGCATCGGGATATGCAGGTGAATTGGGGCATATTCCGCTTTTCAATAACGAAAAGATTTGTTTCTGCGGTAAAAAGGGATGCATGGAAACCGAGGCCTCGGGCCGTGCACTGATAGAGTGGATTGTGGTAGAAATGAAGGGAGGCTCCAATAGCATTCTTGCCAAAACCCTGGAGGAAAAAGGGTTGGTTGAACTGGAGGATGTGGTAGAAGCAGTAAAAAAAGGAGATAATCTTGCCATTGAAGGCATCAGCAATATTGCTGATAAAATTGGCCGTGGCCTTGCCGTAACCATCAACCTGCTCAACCCGCAACTCATCATTTTGAGTGGCAGTTTAAGCGCAGTAGGTGAATCTCTTTTACTACCTGTAAAAACTTCAATCATTCAGCACTCACTTACACTGGTTAATGCCGACACACAGGTGGTGCTTTCGCACCTGTACGAAAAGGCCGGTTTATTGGGAGCCTGCCTGCTTGTTCGCGACAAGGTTGTTGGTCTTGTTTGAAAATACATTGAATAAATAGAATCTTAAAGGAATGCAGGCACACGCCGCATTCCTTATTTTTGCGCGCGATTAAATCGAAAATTCCCCCAACACAATGAGTCATTCATCTAATACTGCCATCCTTGTTCTGGAAGATGGCCATGTTTTTCATGGGTATGCGTTTGGAAAAACCGGTACAACTTCAGGCGAAATCTGCTTCAATACCGGCATGACAGGCTACCAGGAAGTGTTTACCGATCCCAGCTATTATGGCCAGGTATTGATTATGAACAGCGTGCATATTGGCAACTATGGAGTGCTGGATACCGACGTGGAAAGCAATTCAGTAAAGATTCGCGGGCTTATTGGACGCAACCTGGAAGAGATGTTCAGCCGCATTCCTGCCCAGGGCACTTTGCAGGAATACCTTGAAAAAAACAACATCGTAGCCATCGAAAATATTGACACCCGAGCATTGGTTACACATATCCGCACACAGGGAGCAATGAACTGCATCATCAGCAGTGATGGAAAACCTGTTGAGGAATTGTTGAAGATGGTACAAGAAATACCATCGATGAATGGCCTTGAACTTGCATCGCATGTAAGCACAACAGTGCCCTATTTTGTTGGTGAGCCTTCTGCCCCCAAAAAAGTAGCAGTACTCGATTATGGCTGCAAACTCAACATCCTGAAGTCAATGGCCGACCGCGGGGTGTACGCCAAGGTTTTCCCATGCAAAACCACTGCAGAAGAAGTGCTGGCATTCAATCCTGACGGTATTTTCATTAGCAATGGCCCCGGCGACCCTGCTGCGATGGACTATGCTATTTCAACTATTAAAGATTTGACAGAAGCCGCCAAACCAATGTTTGGCATTTGCCTCGGCCACCAATTGCTGGCGCTGGCTCACAATATTCCAACGTTCAAAATGCACCACGGCCATCGCGGTTTAAACCATCCGGTGAAGAACCTGGTAACCGGCAAGAGCGAAATCACTACGCAGAATCATGGTTTTGGAGTGGACCCTGTGGCTGTTCGCAAGGCAGAACATGTTGAAATAACGCATGTAAACCTTAACGATGAAAGCATTGAAGGTATTCGCATAAAGGGCAAACCCTTCTTCAGTGTGCAGTATCACCCCGAGGCTACGCCCGGACCACATGATAGCCGCTACCTGTTTGATGATTTTGTGGCCCTGATGCAATAAGAAATTCAAATGAATGACTCCATCAACCGGAGTCATTTTTTTTATGAGCCAATGCCATGTATTTTCGAATTATGCAAATAGCCATCATCAACGGTCCAAACCTGAACCTGCTCGGCAAACGTGAACCAGGTGTTTACGGCAACGAATCCTTTGAAACTTTTTATGAATCCTTGAAGGCAAAATATCCTGAAGTAACCATACAGTATTTTCAGAGCAACGTAGAAGGTGAGTTGATCAACTTCCTGCACGAAGTGGGTTTTAGTGTTGATGGAGTTGTGATTAATCCCGGCGGATACACTCATACTTCGGTTGCATTGGGCGATGCCATTGCAGCCATCAAAGCGCCGGTCGTAGAAGTTCATATCAGCAATACTGCAACCAGGGAGGAGTTCAGGCACATCAGTCATGTTTCTGCGAAATGTGTGGGCACTATTATTGGTCTCGGCTTAAGGGGCTATGACTTAGCTATACGCTATTTTGTTGAACGCTGATACCGCCCGGGATTGCTTATTTGTTGATCATAGCGCCCACGATAAATTTTCATCAACAATTCCAGTTGTTTTTGAGTGGTTGTATAATCGCCAATCTCCAGTTTTTCACGCCCACCCGGGTATTGGTAGGTCAGATAAAATCTTGTTGATTTTCCTGACCTCTCGCTAATCACTTCCTCGCTACTTATTTCATTCCATGAATGAAATGCGGTGGTAATGGTTTCCATCCCATTTTCATTCAGCACAATTTGTGGTTTGATATTGTTGGCTTGTCGAAACTCTCTGAATGCAAGCCACATTCCAAACAGCGCAATGGCTGAGCCAATGATGTATCGGTCAGTTTTGATAAGTAAATAAATCCCAATAGCTGCAATGGCCAGCATGATGGCCATTTCTACATAATTTTTCCCTTTGGAATAATAGATGGTAGTTGTTTGAGGAATATTTGGGTCATCAGTAAACAGGTCGGGTCGGTTGAATTTTTCGAGCAGCGAATGCCACTTTTCCTTTTCTTCAGTATTCCTGATTTCTGTTTTTTCGAAAAAACTGCCATCGGGCCAGATGAGGTTTTCACGAATTGCCCTTTTCTTCAATTCGTGTACGTTGCGGACATTATCGAATGCCCAGAGCCGCCACCTGGTGATGGCGAAACTCCAATACAGCCATGCCACCAGCGGCGACAAAACGGCACCTGCAATTACATAGCTGTTAGGAACTGATTTTTGAACTCCAAGAAAAATGCAAATGCCAAAAGAGCCAAGCATTATCAGAATACCCGGCAAGGTCACCGTTCGATGTCCTTTCCTGATTGCTTCGTCAACAGATACAGTTTCAAACATGCTGTTTAGTGATATGATTGAAATCCATGAATCCTATTGATCCATTATTTCGCCAGGCTTTTGATGACATCATATTTTGTAACAATGTGGTATTCACCTGCTTCATCCTTGGCCAGCACAGCTCCATTTTCGCGGGTGATTAGGTTGCTCAGTCTTTCCAGCGGTGTATCAAAAGCCACCTCAGGGTAGGGGTGCTCCATTACACTTTCCACAGTTTGATTTTTAAGGTCAGGGTTGCTGAATATTTTATTGAATAAACCCTGTTCACTCAGCGATCCAATATTTCTTCCATCCAGCGTCACAGGTACGTTTTCAATATCATATTTACCCATTGCTGCCACTGCATCGGCCACAGTATCAGAAGGGCTTGCAGTAATGAGGCGCTGCCTTCCCCGGCCACTCACAATGTCACCGAAAGTCTTCACGTCAAGGAAGCCCCGTTCCATCATCCATTCATCGTTGTACACTTTGCCAACATACCGGCTTCCATGGTCGTGAAGAATGCAAACAACCAAATCATCTTTTTTTAACCGGCTTTTCAACTGCAGGAGACCCTGCAAACAACTGCCTGCACTGTAGCCGCAAAACAATCCCTCTTCGCGGGCAAGCCTGCGGGCCATCACTGCGCCGTCTTTGTCAGTAACCTGTTCAAAATGGTCAATAACACTCATGTCGTAATTCGCAGGAACAAAGTCTTCTCCAAAGCCTTCACTGATGTAAGGGTGCACTTCTTTCATGTCAATTTCACCCGTTCTGAAGTATTTGGTGAGCAGGCTGCCATACACATCAATAGCCCAAACCTGTATTGCCGGGTTCTTCTCTTTCAGGAACATTGCGGCTCCGGTAACTGTGCCCCCGGTGCCTGCAGTGCATACCAGGTGCGTTATTTTTCCCTCTGTTTGATTCCAGATTTCCGGGCCGGTGCTTTCGTAATGCGCCTGCCTGTTGGCAAGATTGTCATACTGGTTCATGTAAACACTGTTCGGAATTTCTGTTGACAGCCTTTTAGCAACGCTGTAATAACTGTGAGGGTCTTCGGGCAGTACATGGGTGGGACACACAATTACTTCAGCACCCAATGCTTTGAGTATGTCTGCTTTCTCCTTGCTCTGCTTATCGGTAGTAACAAAAATGCATTTGTAGCCTTTCACGCATGCCGCCAATGCAAGTCCCATTCCGGTATTACCGCTGGTGCCTTCCACAATGGTTCCTCCGGGTTTTAGCCGACCTTCTGCCTCGGCTACCTCAACCATTTTCAAAGCCATGCGATCCTTTATACTATTGCCCGGGTTGAAATAATCCACTTTGGCAAGCACAGTGCAAGGAAAGCCTGCAACTATTTTGTTGAGCTGAATCATCGGCGTATTGCCAATAGTTTCGAGTATGTTTTTTTTCCAGGCCATGCAACAACGTTTGGTTTTGCGCAAATGTAATCTTTACTGTTTTGGTGGAAATAACTGCCATTCTTCGCCGGACGGCTTGTAATAACATTAACAGGCCTGAACAATATCTTTACGCCTCCAATGAAGCATCTCGCTAAAATCAATAAATATTTCTGGAAGTATCGCTACCGGTTTTTTGCGGGTATGTTATTCATCATTATTTCCAACTACCTGGCCATTCTTGCCCCACAAATAACAGCCTATGTAGTAGACAAAGTGCAGCAACTGCTGCCCGGTGGAAAGATGAAGCCTCTTGCCAAACAAACTGACCCGCTTGTCAATGGTTTTATTGATTGGATTGAAACGCTTCACTGGAGTTTCTCAGGTATTGTGGCACTTTGCGGCGTCACTATTCTGGTGCTTGCACTGGTTCGCGGTTTGTTTATGTTCTTCATGCGGCAAACCATCATAGTAATGAGCCGCCATATTGAATATGACCAGAAGAATGAACTGTTTGCACACTATCAGCAATTGGATACGGGCTTTTTCAAAACACACCAAGTAGGCGACCTGATGAGCAGGGTGGCTGAAGATGTGAGCCGTGTACGCATGTATACCGGGCCTGCTGTGATGTACCTCATCAACCTGACAACGATAATCATTTTTGCAGTGTATAATATGCTGGGCAAAAATGTGGAACTCACTTTGTACACACTGGCTCCGCTGCCTGTGCTTGCCATTACCATTTATTATGTAAACACAATTATTCATCGAAAAAGCGAAAAAATACAAGCCCTTCTGGGAGAACTCACCACCAATGCACAGCAATCCTACAGCGGCATTAGGGTTATCAAGAGTTATGTGCAGGAAAAGGCTATGTTCGGTTTTTTTGAAAAGAACAGTAAGGCGTACAGGGATAATGCGATTAGCCTTGCAAAGGTGGAAGCCATCTATTTCCCATCAATTCTGTTGCTCATCGGATTGAGTACACTTATCACTATCATGATTGGTGGCCTTTATTACCTGAGCGGCAGAATAAGCGAGGTGGGTGTGATCGTTGAATTCGTGCTGTACATCAACATGCTCACATTTCCGGTGAGTGCCATTGGCTGGGTAGCCAGTATGATTCAACGTGCTTCTGCATCGCAAAAAAGACTGAATGAAATGCTGGATACTGAACCAGCAATCATGACCCCTGAGAAACCTTCAAACATTGAAAACATTGAAGGGGCAATTGAATTCAGCAATGTTACTTTCATTTACCCGCATACCGCAATACGGGCACTCAATCAAATAAACCTGAAAATTGCAAAGGGCCAAAGGGTGGCAGTCATTGGAAAAACAGGTAGTGGGAAATCTACCATTGCACAACTGTTGCTGCGCATGTATGATGTATCTGAAGGTGCAATAACATTGGATGGGGTGGATGTGCGTAATTATGATTTAAAATCATTGCGGGCAGCCATAAGCTACGTGCCCCAGGATGTCTTTCTTTTCAGCGATACAGTTGAAAACAACATCAGGTTTGGAAATGCAAGTGCAGGAAGAGAGGAAGTGAAATACGCCGCCACATTGGCTTCCGTGGATTCTGAAATTGATTCCTTCAGCAGGAAATATGAAACCATGGTGGGCGAAAGGGGAGTAACACTCAGCGGCGGGCAGAAACAGCGGATTACCATAGCAAGGGCTTTGCTGAAACCATCGTCTGTAATCATTTTTGATGATTGCCTAAGCGCCGTGGATGCAAAAACTGAAAAGGAAGTACTGCGGCATCTTGATGAATTCCTGCAAGGCAAAACAGCCATCATTATTACACATCGCATTTTTTCGCTCATGCATTTTGATAATATTCTTGTGATTGAAGATGGTAACATCATTGAAGAAGGCACCCACCATGCGTTGCTGCAGTTGAACGGTGAATATGCAGCGCTATTCAAACTGCAACAACTGGAAGAAGCAGATAGAGGAAATTCAATTCTTCAACAATAAGTTCCTTTTTAATACCTGGTTTTTCAAGCCGGCCAACTCTACAACCAGGGCGATTCTCTCCATATCGATATGTTGAGGAATTGATTGGGAACAACCTCCCTATTTATCGTGAATTGGTGTTTGACCTTGGTAATAAGCACGCATGAAATGTGCACAATTATCTTAATAACTGGTGCTAAATGCCAGGAGTTAAAATTTGGAATAAGAGAGTATGTAATGATAATTTAGAGTCAACAAATTTCCTTCAAAAAGGCCCTAAAGCAAGGCAGGACCCCGAGGAATTCCGAAAGGAAAGAATCAAAAGAAATGCCGGGCAGACAAGCCTGACGGGAATCAGGGAAAAGCGGTGGACTTTCGCAAGTAAGAAAACCAAAATTCCAATAAAGCTGGTTCCGGTCTCTTGCAGGAAGGTTTCAAAAACGCTCTGAAAGAAACCGCAAGGTGGAAACAAGGGTGGTTATGAAATCGCAACTGGAAGATTTCCGAAGAGGGGAGTTGTGGATGGAAATAAATGGTCGCAAGACCGGCTATTTTCGGAAGCAAAAGACCTTGAAGAAAAGGAAGGGAAGGCGTTAACGAAGAGCATCGGGTTAGTAAGTACAAGCCTCGGCGGGTATCTTATTCGATGCTTTTCTTTTTTTGTAAGTTACTGGCGAGGGGGGAACAGCAAGTCTGCTTCCCTATTTTTATGCAGTTGAGATTTCAAAATGAAAACTCCGGTTTGCATTTAATCACTATTTTGGCGATTCAATCCCAAAAATCAGTCTATGCACCACAAGAGAAAAACCATTATTACCCTATCCCTGCTTGCACTTGTTGCCTTTGCTAATATGTGGGCTACCAGAAAAGATGAACAGGAAGCCTATAAGAACCTGCAGATTTTACCAAAAGACATTTCGAAGGATGACCTAAAGAAAATCATGGATGGCTTCTGCAATTCATTGGGCGTTAAGTGTGGTTATTGCCACGTGTTCAACCCCGATACCCGTCGGTTGCAGCCTGATTTGGAGGATAAGCACAAGAAGCAGGAGGCACGTGATATGATGAAAATGGCTGCCGAATTGAATAGCAAATTTTTTGGAGTGAACCTCGATGAACCCAATCCTAAAGTGGCTATCACCTGCTATACATGCCACCGCGGTGAGGAGCATCCGGTAGTTGCTCCCAAGCCTGTGGCCGATTCAGTGAAAGTGAATTAATTGCCCTAAAAATTACTTTTGTTTGTTAGTGCTGCGTCATTTTTTGGGGCAGCACTTTTTTTTAACGAATAAGCACGCTAGTACCCTTACTGATGATTGGCGTGTTGTCATAATTAAGCACCTTAATCGTCCAGACATAAGTTCCTGCGGGTTGAGGATATCCATGGAAGACGCCATCCCAACCCTTACCTAAGGTATTGGTAGTAAACACTACTTCGCCATACCTATTGTAGACGGAGAAGTAATCCAGGTGGGCAACACCAACAAGTGTCGGCCGAAGTACATCATTCAATCCATCGTTGTTGGGTGTAAAACCAGTGGGTACATATACCGGAGTGCCTTTTGAAAAAACCTTTATCAAAATGGAAGCGCTGTCAGCACATCCTGCTTCATTATAAGCCAGCACTTTGTATCGGATACCATCAGTTGTTTCATCAAATAATGCAACGGGGTTTGCAATAACAGCCGATGAAAGGTTACTAGCCGGATTCCATTGGTACCTGACACCTCCTGCGGCCTCCAACTGAAGGGGTTGGCCAACAACAAGATTTGTATCATGGCCTACAGTTGCATTGATGTCTGGCAGCACTTTGACGATGACCGTATCTCTGCCGGGTTTTGGGCATCCCTTATTATCGAAAGCCAAAAAAATGTATGAAGTGGTATTAGATGGATGTGCAGTAGTATTTTTTGTATTTGAATTAGCTACGAGTGGAGTGGGCAACCATTGAAAAATTTTACCATCAGAAATTGCATTCAATTGTGCCGCAGTTCCAAAACAAATTGTTGTATCATTTCCGGCAAACGCGGTCGGGTAAGGGATAGTTTTTACGCTGAAAGTACCGGCAGCTTGGCAACTTCCAATACTTGCTTTTACTGTAAAAAGAGTGGAGGCTGTGAGTTGTGCAGAAGGATTTTGCAAGGAGGCATTGTTGAGTGCAACTGATGGACTCCAATTGAATTTCAGACCGTTCGATTGAACGTGGAGGTTGACTTGGTCTCCTTGACAAATAATAGTATCCGGCATGGTTTGCAGCGAAACGGAGGAAACTACCCTAACCTTTACAGAATCACGGTTTGTACAACCATTATCATTAAGGTCACCGTAAAATGTAGAAGTATTTGCAGGTGCCACCCATGCAGTGGGCCCGCTGGCGATTATAACATTCGACATTGGCGACCATTGAACGGCACCCGGAGCTGCTGAAGCTAAACGCAAAGTGTCGCCTTTGCAAATGAGGGTATCGGTAAATGCAAATAGAAGTGGCGGTTTGTCGGATACCTGCAGGGTATTACTTACAGTATCAATGCAACCAACACTGTTCCTCACAATGAGCACAACATTCTTGCTTCCGGACACTGAATAGGTGACAGTTGGATTTTTGGATGCATTAGGGTTGGGTGTTGCACTAGTATCACCAAAATCCCAATTCCAATAATTCACCACGCCGTACTTGCTTGTGCTAATGTCGTTGAAAGCGGTAGGCTTGCCTACACACAATCCCTTATAGGAAAAATCGGCATGGAATCCCGGGTACACTAATACAGGTGCTGTGGAAGAGTCATGACAGATTTCATTTTCATTGATGATAAGCCGCAAATAATAAAGACCGGTATCGCTGAAATTGTGTTGAACATTTGGTGTTGTATAAGCAGCAATGGGCGCAAAATTTCTATCTAGTACTTTCCATTTGTAAGAGTTCACCAGCGAACTTGATGAAAGGTTAGATGCATGAAGTGTCATGGAGGTATCGCAGAGCCTGTAAGCCTTCTCAAGGATTGCAGCGGTTATGCCACAGTTGGCTACGTTTAGCTGCACATCTTTTCGTTGTGTGGCAATTACCGTTCCATTCCTGATTTCCTCTACACAAACAGTGAGCACGTAAATCCCAGCCTGTGGTGCAATGCCTGAAATCATACCTGTGTTTTGGCTATCAATCTCCGTAACAGAGCGTGTTA
>JBBIOQ010000069.1:18724-21311 GCA_037443285.1 Sphingobacteriales bacterium
CAATGATAACCTGGCCACCCAAAGGACTACCACTGCTAAATCCGCTACTGTAGGGCACTTGAGGAAATGGGGGACTTGCCGTTGGAAAAGCATTCGTGCCGTTTCCACCAACAGTAGTGCTATTGTAAGCCGAACAAAAACTGTAACGCAATTTATCGCCATCTGCATCCTCGGCTGCAAAGCTGTACAACATGGGGTTTCCTGCGCAAACAATTACCAGGTCGCTGGCTGTGAAATGTGCACTATTATTATTGGGATCGGTTGAGGTGGAAGCATTACCGGGTATTTCAGCCGAATAGAGTGCCCCGACTCTTCCACCGGTTTGCTGAATATTGACAATGTTGTCAATGCGGTAATTAATCATGCTAGCCAAAACATAGCCTGAATTGTTAGCCACCAGTGTAACCTCGAACTCGAAAACCCCAACCTCAAAGCAAACATCCGGCGGGTTGCTGATGCAAGGATCGGGATTGGTGAGTGTAAGAAATCGTTTGCTGGTCAGAGCAACGTTTACATCCTGCACCCGAATTCCTGTGCCCCTGTCGAAAATGGAAACGATGGCTGGATTTGGAAAACCCCGACCACTATTGCAGCGCATATGCAATTCCATCGTTACGCCATATGTGTAACTGTTTCCAGCAACGGATTTCAGCACATAGTACATTTCTCCGCCAGTGATGTGGTCGGCCCACGCCACAGTACAGGAAATGAAAAACACCAATGCAAGTAGTAGTGCTTTCATTGCAGGCAGATAATGGATAGATTCTTTTCGATGGTTCAGTACCTGAAATTAAACCATTGAGGATACAAGAATGTTGTAAACATTTTGCCAGGTCAGTAATTCAAAATCCTTTTTCCCTCATTTGGGCATCTAGTTCACGCCATGGTTTTCCCCGCGAAAAATTTGCGGCTGTGTATGGTTCAAATCTTTCAATCAGGAGTTGGTGCATACCCAGCCGTTTGATTCGCTTTTTCAATACGGCGTTTTCCTTGTTTTCCTCAGCAATCATTCCGGCGTACAAAACGGTGAACCAGATTTCAATATCCTCCTTGTCGCCCCCATACTCTTCAGCAATTTTTTTTATCATCTTCAGGACATCAATGTCAATTTTCGTGCTGGTCCGTTCATAAAGCAATACAAAGTGATAGTATAGTTTGTGGCTACCATGCCTCGTGGCCAACTGCTGAAGGATTGTAAAATATTCAGTGTCTTTGGGCGCATATCTTGGCATTCCGTTGCGGGAGAGGAAAACACACCAATTGTCAAAGGTGCCATAGTCAAATTCAATATGAAAACTGCCGGGTACGCTGTTTATGGTTGTGGCCATCTGTTTGTTGCTGTGCTTCCACGACAAGGTGCGAAAAATGATTTTTTTCTGCAATAGCCATCACCTGAAATGCAGAAATGAAGGCTGGCAATACACATGAAAGGTGCTCAGCATGGCCAAAAATCGCCTGTTAGACAGCGTAAAACTGCAACAATTTTGTTCACAAGGAAACTGCCAAATTTCAAGTTTGGTGGCCAAACAAATAGGAAATGCTTATTGAATGAAAATATATTTGCGCCTCATTCAATCATCGAAGCTTTACATTTTAATTTTTCAAAAATGAGTAATTCGCCCCTGACGCTGTTTGATAAAGTGTGGGATGCACATGTGGTTCGCAAGATTGAAGATGGCCCCGATGTTTTTTTCATTGATCGCCATTTCATTCATGAAGTAACCAGCCCTGTTGCGTTTCTTGGTCTTGAAAACCGTGGTCTTTCTGTTATGTTTCCGGGCAAAACCTTTGCCACTGCCGACCATAATACACCCACCATTAATCAGCACCTGCCAGTGCAGGACCCGCTTTCGGCCAAACAGTTGAAAGCGTTGGAAGTGAATTCTGCTAAATACGGCATTTCGCATTGGGGACTTGGTAACCCGAAGAATGGTATAGTGCATGTGGTAGGACCGGAGAACGGCATTACACTTCCGGGCATGACCATTGTGTGTGGCGACTCACACACTTCCACCCATGGTGCTTTTGGCGCTATTGCTTTTGGCATTGGCACATCAGAAGTGGAAATGGTGCTTTCCTCGCAGTGCATCATGCAACCAAAGCCCAAGAAAATGCGCATCAATGTAAATGGTGCATTGGGAAAAGGCGTAACTCCAAAGGATGTTGTACTCTATATTATTTCCAAACTTACTGCCGCAGGTGCCACCGGTTATTTTGTTGAATTTGCCGGTAATGTATTTGAGCAAATGAGCATGGAAGGCCGCATGACCGTGTGCAACATGAGTATTGAAATGGGAGCTCGTGGCGGAATGATTGCGCCTGATGAAACCACTTTTGCTTACATCAAAGGCCGCGAAAAAGCGCCAAAAGGTGAAGCATGGGATAAAGACCTCGCATACTGGAGAACACTGAAGACAGACGAGGGTGCTGCATTCGACATGGAATACAATTTTGATGCTGCAGACATTGAACCCATGATTACTTATGGTACCAATCCGGGCATGGGAATCGGGATCAGCAAACATATACCTACAGCAGAGGAAACAAACAGCGGTAAGTCTTCTTATGAAAAATCGCTTAGCTACAT
>JBBIOQ010000070.1:0-21045 GCA_037443285.1 Sphingobacteriales bacterium
TGTAAAGAATCAACAGATAAAAAGAATTGCAAATGAAGGTGCGTTGCTTACCAATACTTTCTGCACTAATTCCATTTGCGTGCCAAGCCGTGCCACTATTATGACAGGGCAATACAGCCACCGCAATGGTGTGTATACACTGGGCGATGCACTGAATCCCGATAGCGCTAACATTGCCAAAGTATTTCAACAGCATGGCTACCAAACAGCATTGATCGGCAAGTGGCATCTCAAACTGAAACCCTCAGGTTTCAATTTCTTCATGGTGATGCCGGGGCAGGGAACTTATTTTGACCCCTGGTTCAAAACTGACAGCGATTGGCAGGATGATGGCATCATTGCAGGCAAGGTGTACAAAGGATACAATACGGATTTGGTGACGGATTTCTCGCTTGACTGGCTCAACCACCGCGATAGTTCGAAACCATTTTTGCTGATGGTGCATTTTAAGGCTACCCATGAACCCTTTGAATATCCCGATAGGTACAAGCACCTTTATGAAAACGAGGACCTGCCTGAACCTGTTTCACTCAATGATTTTGGGCCAACAGCAAACGGTCGTTCATTCAAGGGGCAACAATTAGAAGACCTGGAAAATCGTTGGGAAGCGTACCAGAAAAATCCTGAAAAATGGTGGACTACATATCCCGGAATGCCTTTCAGTATTGAAGGACTGGACAGCATGGCCGCCCGAAAGAAGATTTACCAAAAATTCGTGAAGGATTATTTGCGCTGCGCAGCTGCCATTGATGACAATATTGGAAGAATACTCGACTACCTCGATAAGAATGGACTAACAGAAAACACAGTAGTCATCTACACTTCAGACCAGGGATATTTTTTGGGTGAACATGGCTTCTTTGATAAGCGATTGATGTACGAAGAATCGCTGCGCATGCCATTTGCAATTCGCTACCCGCGGGAAATAAAACCGGCAACACGCATCAGCGATATGGTGTTGAATATTGACTTTCCTGCACTCTTTGCTGATTATGCAGGCATCCCAAAACCAGCGTTTATACAGGGCGAAAGTTTCAGGAAAAACCTGCAGGGAAAAACGCCGGCCAACTGGCGTAAATCCATGTACTATCGCTATTGGGAGCACCACCCAAATACCATGCCCGCACATTTTGGCATCAGGAACCAGCAATACAAACTGATTTTTTATTATGGGCAGGGCCTTGGCAAAAAGGAAGCATCGGCAGAGTCGACGCCTCCGGCCTGGGAATTTTATGACATGCAGAAAGACCCACTTGAATTACACAACGGCATTAAAGACAAGCAATACCAAAGCATCATAGAGAAGATGAAAAAAGAACTCATGGTGCAGAAAATGAAAGCAGGCGATGTGGACACCGACCCGGTAATGCAGCAAATACTGAAACAAAACATGCAATGAAACACCTGGCACATCAAATGATGGCAATCAGTCTGCTGCTTGGCATGATGTTGCAGGCAACTGCCCAGAAGCCTAACATCATACTTATTCTTTCCGATGACTTAGGATACGGTGATGTGAGTAGCCTGAATGCGCAATCAAAAATTCATACACCCAACATGGATGCTATAGCCCAAAAGGGAATGGCGTTTACTGATGCGCACAGCAATTCATCCGTATGTTCGCCAACACGATATGGCATACTCACAGGCCGTTATGCATGGCGTACACGCCTGCAGTCGGGGGTGTTGTGGAGCTACGACAAACCACTCATTGACTCTGGCCGATTGACCATCGCCTCCCTGCTTAAAGAGAATGGTTATCAAACAGCATGCATGGGCAAATGGCACCTGGGACTCGATTGGCAAATGGATAATAATGGCAAGGTTGATTTAACCAAACCAGTACTTGGTGGCCCACGGGCTGTTGGCTTTGATTATTTTTTTGGTATCACCGCTTCGCTGGATATACCGCCATATGTATACATTGAAAACGAAAGAGTAACAGCATCTTCTTTTGACACTGTGAAAGCAAGTGGCGGCAAAGCATTTTGGCGTGAAGGCATCATCGGCAATGACTTCAAACATGATGAAGTGCTACCAAATGTGACTGCAAAAACAGTAGAATATATTCGTGGACAGGCAAAGCGTAAACAACCGTTTTTTCTTTACCTCGCTTTGCCCTCACCACACACGCCCATCTTGCCAACCGCTGCTTACAAAGGCAAGTCAGGCACTAATGACTATGGCGATTTTGTGCTGATGACCGATGACATGGTAGGCCAGGTATTAAATGCCATTCGCGAAGCGGGCATAGAAAAAAACACACTGGTCATATTCACCAGCGACAATGGCTGTTCTCCTTCAGCTGATTTCAAAGAACTCGCTGCGGCGGGACATTACCCCAGTTATCATTTCCGTGGAGCGAAGGCAGATATTTTTGAAGGTGGCCATCGCATTCCTTTCATGGTATCATGGCCGGACAAAATCAAACCAGCAACTTCATGCGCCCAAACAATTTGTCTTACCGATTTGATGGCTACTATAGCTGAGATAACAGGTATGACACTACCTGAAAATGCAGGTGAAGACAGCTACAGTTTGCTTCCACTTTTCACCCAAAAAAATGATTACCTGCGAAACGCCACTATCCATCATTCTATTGACGGATTCTTTTCAATTCGACAGCAAAACTGGAAACTGGAAATGTGCGCTGGTTCAGGTGGGTGGAGTAGTCCTACGGAAAAGCAGGCAGGTGAAATGCATTTGCCTCCCATGCAACTATACAACCTGGCCACTGATGAATCAGAAAAAACAAATGTGGCTAACCAGTATCCTGAAGTGGTAAAAATGCTGACTGCGCAAATGCAGGCGATTATTGAAGATGGCCGAAGCACAAAAGGACCAAAGCAGAAGAATGATGTGCCGGTTTATTATGGCAAGAATGGTGCTGTTATTAACAAGAAATAGTTTGAGATAATAAGAGATGAATGAGCGACCATAACTTCAGGTGCAAATCGATTTTCCAATTAATAATATCATGAAACTGTTAGACAACAAAGTAGTTTTTCTTACCGGCGGTTCCGAAGGCATTGGCCGTGAATGTGCAGAAGCTTACGCTGCAGCAGGTGCCACGGTTGTTACTGCCGCGCTGGACAATTTGCACCTTGCCGAAATTGCCGATGCATTGGGCAACAAACATCTTGCATTGGCATGCGATGTTGCCGACAACCAATCAGTGAAGCATGCCATTGAAAAGGCATTACAGCAGTTTGGAAAACTGGATGCCATTCACAACAATGCAGGTCTGGCAAAACCGGCCAAAAGCCTGCACGATACGACGGATGAGGAATGGAACCATGTGATGAATGTAAATCTTCGTGGCATTTTGCATACTACAAGGCATGGCATTGAAGCGCTCAAACAAACCAAAGGAACCATTCTCAACACGAGCAGCATGGTGGGTAGCATTGGGCAGGATGTACATGCGGCTTATGCAGCTACAAAAGGTGCAGTGAATGCACTTACCAAATCAATGGCACTCGATTATGCACCCTTTGGCATTCGTGTGAATGCAGTGGCTCCTGCCGCTGTGTGGACGCCCATGCTTGAGAAATGGATTAACGAACAAGGTGCCGGTAGCGAGGACATGCTTCAATACATTAAGGAACTGCATCCGCTTGGGCCATGCCCCAAAGGCGATGTGATTGCCGATGCATGTATGTTCCTGTTGTCGCACATGGCAAGATTCATAACCGGTTGCATACTTCCTGTTGGCGGTGGGGCAGAATTGGGATACAGAAGATAGCATCACAACTACACAACAACGATAAGCAAGCTATATGAGAAGAATCAAGTATGCAGGCATTTTGGTCATTTGTGCATTGTGCACTTCAGCGTCTTGGACGCAAAGCAACTCGCCCAGGATGAACGATTTCATGTCGAAGCGATTCGGCATGTTCATTCATTGGGGACCCGTAACATTGCGTGGCACTGAAATTGGATGGTCGCGGAGTAAACAGGTGGCGGCTGATGACTACGATAACCTGTACAAAGAATTCAACCCGGTCCTGTTCAATGCAGACCAATGGGTACTCAACGCAAAAAATGCCGGCATGAAATACATCGTGATTACTGCCAAGCACCACGATGGATTTTGTTTATGGCCTACTGCATACAGCAGCTACAATATTTCGGCCACACCATTCAAACGCGATGTGGTGGGTGAACTGGCGAAGGCCTGCAAGAAACAAGGCGTAGCATTTTGCATCTACTTCACCGTACTCGACTGGCACGATGAAGACTATCCGCTGCATTATGGTGGCGATACTTTGCCACGCGTTAATGCTGATATGCGCCGGTTTGTAGACCGTATGAAGAATGAACTAACAGAACTCATTACAAAATATCATCCATACATGCTTTGGTTCGATGGCAACTGGGAAAAACCATGGACACTCGACTATGGCAAGGAAGTTTATGCGCATATCAGGAAACTGGATAAGGATGTGATTGTGAACAACAGGTTGGGCAAGGGCAACCACAAGCAACTGGGCAATGAAACCGTGGGTGATTATGCAACTCCTGAACAGGTGGTGGGCGAAATGGATATGAATCATCCCTGGGAAAGTTGTATCACCATCGCAAATCAATGGGCATGGAAACCGAATGACAAAACAAAAACGGTACAGCAATCGCTGCAAACGCTGCTGGCTACTGCCGGCGGCAATGGTAACCTGCTGTACAATGTAGGCCCCATGCTGGATGGACGGATGGAAGAAAGGCAGGTGGCGGTGCTGAAGCAAATGGGCCAATGGTTAAGTGCAAACGGAGAAGCTATTTATGAAACCAAGGGTGGGCCTTTCAAACCTAATACAAACTATGCCTCTACAAGAAAGGGCAACAAAATTTTCATTCACCTTTTCAGGCAGGATACAACTGTTTTAATTCTTCCAGCTTTATCAAAAATGAAAGTGCAGCAGGTTCATTTTCTGCATGGCGCTGCATTGAACTTTTCACAAAATGAGTCCGGCATTACCATTCAGCTGCCCAAAGAATTTCCTGATAAAAATGCATCTGTGATAGTGCTTGAAATGAGTGGCGAAGCATCCTCATTAGAGGTGATAGAAAAGTAAAAAATAAACTATATGATAAAGAGTATTGAAGTAAAAGACCTGCGCTTTCCGCTGGAGGCAGGTGCAGGCAGTGATGCTGTACACAAGAATCCCATTTATTCCTACGCTGTAGCCTGTTTGAAAGATGACAGCGGCATAACGGGAAGCGGCTTTGCCTTTACACTCGGCGCCGGTAACGACCTTGTTTGCCAGGCAGCTAAGTTTTATGCAGACCAATTGGTGGGCAAAGACATTGAAGAACTGATGCATGAATTCGGTGCTGTATTTTACAGGCTTTCCAACGAGCAGCAGTTCAGGTGGCTGGGGCCACACAAAGGTGTTGTGCATCTTGCCCTTGCCGCAGTTACCAATGCCTGTTTTGATTTGTGGGCCAAAAAAAGAGGTGTGCCGCTATGGAAGTTGTTGATTGATCTATCACCTCAGCAAGTGCTTAACCTGCTCGATCTTTCTTACCTCGAAGATGAATTGACAAAAGAGCAGGCACTGCAATTGCTGGTACAGCAGCAACAGGGTAAGATGGAAAGGGAGCGCATCATAGATATAGGTTACCCGGGTTATGACACTTCCATTGGATGGTTCAACTACTCCGATGAGAAAGTGCGTGAAAACTGCAAGCGAGCTATTGCCGAAGGATTCACCGCCATGAAACTGAAAGTGGGTTCTGATGATCCGCAGCGTGATATCCGCCGAGCAAATATTGTTCGTGAAGTAGCGGGAGACAACGTGAAAGTGATGCTGGATGCCAACCAGCAGTGGACTTTGCCACAGGCACTCAGCATTTGCGCCGACCTCAAATCCATGAACCCCTATTGGATTGAAGAGCCCACACACCCCGATGATGTACTTGCGCATAAAACACTGGCCGATGCCATTGCACCGGTGAAGCTTGCGCTGGGTGAACATGTACCCAACAGGATAATTTTTAAAAACTATCTGCAAACCGGGTGTGCCGGCTTCATGCAGGCCGATGCAGTGCGAGTGGGTGGTGTAAGCGAATTCATCACCATTAGTTTGCTCTGCAAAAAATTCAACGTACCGGTGGTGCCGCATGTGGGTGATATGGGACAGCTGCATCAGCATCTTGTTTTATTCAACCACATTTCGCTCAATCACGAGGCTTTGTTTCTTGAACATATTCCTCATTTGCAAAAACATTTTGTTCATCCTGCCCGCATTGTCAACGGTGTGTACCTAACGCCCATGGAAGCCGGCAGCAGTTGTGATTTAAAAACCGCATAACATATTCAATGATTAGTAATACAGATCTCTTAATTAGTATTTGCTACATCGTTGGCATTGTAACTGTGGGCATTTGGGCAGGTGTAAGAAAGAAAAAGCTTGCCACTACCAATGAATCGAGTGATTATTTTCTGGCAGGCAAAACACTTCGCTGGCCTATGATTGGCCTTGCATTGTTTGCTACCAACATTTCCTGCGTACACCTTGTAAGCCTTGCCCAGAGCGGATTTGATACCGGATTGCTCAACGGTAACTTTGAGTGGATGGCAGCATTCACGCTCATTTTGCTTGCGCTGTTTTTTGCTCCATTCTACATCAAATCGGGTGTGGCTACACTGCCCGACTTTTTGGAGCGCCGCTACAACCGTGCCTGCCGCGACTGGCTGGCTGTAGTGAGTGTGTTTTCTGCCATCATCATTCACATTGCTTTTTCTCTGCTGGCAGGCGGCATAGTGCTCGAAACATTGTTTGGAATCAACATGTATGTCAGCGTCACCATCATTGCCATTCTTACCGCAGTGTACACCATCATTGGTGGATTGACTGCTGTTGTAGTAACCGAATCAATACAAACGGTGGTGCTCGTGTTGGGTGCTATCGTTATTACAGTTGCAGCCTTTTTTAAAATTGGCGGATGGACGCCCATGGTGGATGTGCTGCACCATACCAACCACATGGAGAAGTTGTCGATGCTGCGCCCGAGAGGCGATAGCAGCGGTATGCCATGGTATGCCATTTTCTTGGGCTACCCTGTGCTGGGCATTTGGTACTGGTGTGCCGACCAGACCATTGTTCAGCGTGTGTTGGGTGCGAAAAATGAAAACCACGCAAGGGTGGGCCCGTTGTTTTGCGGCTTTATCAAAATACTGCCGGTATTCATTTTTGTATTGCCCGGATTGCTGGCATGGGCGCTTGTGCAGAAGGGCGTGCTCGATGTAAGCACACTCAAAAGCATGGATGCTTCTGGCAATGAGGTGGTAAACAGCAAAGGCATTTACACACTCATGATTGTGCAGTTGCTGCCATCGGGATTAATTGGTATCATGGTAGCTGCTTTGTTATCCGGACTGATGAGCCAGGTATCAGGTGCACTGAATTCTATTTCAACTTTGGTGAGCTACGACTTGTATCAGCGTTTTCATCCAACTGCCACTGACAGGCAACTGGTAAAAACAGGCAAAATCTCTGCAATGATAGCATTGCTGCTTTCCATTGCATTGCTGCCTTTGTTGAATAGTTATGAAAGCATATTCAACGGACTTAACGACATTATTGCACACATTGCACCACCCATTACCTGTGTGTTTGTGTTGGGTGTGTTTTGGAAAAAGGCATCAGCTACTTCCGCCAAACTCACTTTGTGGTTTGGTTCGGCACTCGGTGCTGCAGTTTATACCATCAACAAAATATTTCCGAATACAGCCTTCGGTCACATTCCTTTCATGATGATGGCATTTTATTTGTTTGCAGCCTGCATCTTTATGCAGGTTGTATTTTCCTACATGTATCCCGTTCAGCATACTGATTCGAGTAGCAATCTCTACTGGAAATCATGGTTGGAACCGCTGAAGGGCGATAGCTGGAAAGGCATTGGCAACTATAAATTTCTATCGGTTTTATTGTTGGTCATCATGGGCGTCTTGTATTTCATCTTTCAATAACTGAAGAAAATGAACAGAATCAAGGGATTTTTGATATGGGCAATTGCAATGGTTTCACTGCTTTCCTGCAACGTGAATCCCGTTGCAACGGATAAGGGGTTGCCGGTGCAAAGGTTTGGTATGATAACCGGTCTAAAGCCGGAGAAACTCGAGTATTACAAGCAACTGCATGCACATGCATGGCCGGCAGTGCTGAAGAAAATCAGTGAATGCAACATCCGCAACTATTCCATTTACCTCAAAAACATTGATGGGAAACCGTACCTCTTCAGTTACTTTGAATACACCGGTACCAACTTTGATGCCGATATGAAAAAAATGGCTGCCGATAGTACCACGCAGCGTTGGTGGAAGGAAACCGACCCATGTCAATTGCCTTTGCCCGATGCGGCTGCAAAGCACCAGGTATGGTCGGGTGCTGAAGAAGTGTTTCACTACCAGTGAACCTGCATGAATGATCATTTGGAGAAAACCTACAACTAAAGCAATAGCAAATGAAGGCTCGAATCATTCTCAAATTATGGATGGCTACATGCCTGTTTGTATGGCTGTTGCCAGGCATCAGTGTGGCTCAAAAAAACAAGAAGCAAGTTGTAATTACAACACCTGCCAACGGTGACAGCGACAGGGCTTACTGGAGCAGGTTGTTGTACAAAATAGCTTACCCTATAGTGCACAACATGGCAGAAGGAACGCTGAAACAAAATCTGCCACTAGAAACAGGCCCCAACTATTACCTCAGCGTAAAAAAGGTGACGTACCTGGAGGCCGTGGGCCGCACCATGGCCGGTATTGCGCCCTGGCTTGCATTGCCCGATGATGAAACGGCTGAAGGAAAACTGCGGAAGCAGCTGCGCAGCGACTTACTGAAGGGCTTGCCCAACATGGTGAATCCTTCCCATGCCGACTACCTGAATTTCCGCACCGAAAGCCAACCCATTGTAGATGCTGCCTTCATGGCGCATGCCTTCCTGCGGGCACCTGCGCAATTGTGGCAGCCACTTGATACACTCACCAAACAACGCTTCATAGCTGAGTTTAAGGCATTGCGCAATCGCAAGCCTGCCTACAACAACTGGCTTCTTTTTTCAGGTCTTACCGAAGCTTTCCTTCTCAGCATTGGCGAAGAATGTGACCCTATGCGCATAGACTTTGCATTCAGGAAAATGAAAGAATGGTATGCGGGTGACGGCTTCTATAAAGACGGTGAAAAGTTTTCGATGGACTATTACAATTCTTTTGTCATTCACTCCATGATGGTAGATATGACAGCAATTATGCTCCAGAAAAACATGATTAACCAGCAGGATTTTGATGAAGGGCTGAAGCGAATGGTGAGGTATGCTGAGTTGCAGGAGCGATTCATTTCACCCGAAGGCACTTATCCTGTTGTTGGTCGTTCTATCACTTACCGCAGTGCTTCCTTCCAGGCATTAGCACAAGTAGCCCTCATGCATAAATTGCCCGAAGCAGTATTGCCTGCGCAGGTGCGCTGTGCACTTACCAAAGTCTGGCACAACCTGTTTGACATTGAAGGTACTTTCAGCGCAGATGGTTGGCTGCAATTGGGCCTTGCTGGTCATCAGCCTATGGTGGCTGACCAGTACACATCTACAGGTAGCCTTTACCTCTGCACCCTTGGTTTTCTTCCGCTGGGGTTGCCGGCATCCGACCCGTTCTGGTCTGCACCACCTGCACCATGGACAGCACAAAAAGCATGGAGTGGCCAACCTGTGAAGAAGGATTACAAAGTGGAATATTGAACACCGTAATTTTTTCAACTAAAATTGTTGACCACTAACGCCTGGAAATAATGATCAAAAAATTCAATCTTCTCCTGTTGCTTGTTGTGGTGGTTGTGTTGCAAACGGCAAAGGCACAGCAGCGCCCGAATGTGGTTGTCATTTATGTAGATGATCTCGGCTATGGTGATTTGAGTTGCTACGGCGCCACCAAACTGCATACACCCAATATCGACAAGCTTGCTGCTGATGGCATCCGGTTTACCCATGCACATGCAGCAGCATCCACCTGCACTCCATCACGCTACGCTATGATGACAGGACTGTATGCATGGCGAAAAGCGGGCACCGGCATTTTACCCGGAGATGCGGCGCTGATTATTCCCACCATGCATCAAACACTGCCAAAAGTTTTTCAGCAGGCCGGCTACCATACTGGCATTGTGGGCAAATGGCATTTGGGTCTGGGCGAAACAACGCAGAAAAACTGGAATGGTGAAGTGAAGCCTGGCCCCAATGAGGTTGGCTTCGATTATTCTTTCATTTTTCCAGCCACTGCAGACCGCGTACCTACCGTGTTTTTAGAAAACCATCGTGTAGTGAATGCTGAAGACAAGGACCCGATAGCAGTGGATTACGCAAAAAAAATTGGCAACGAACCCACAGGACGTGAAAACCCTGAGCTGTTGAAACTGAAAGCAGCGCCAGGCCAGGGCCACCTCGAAACCATTGTGAACGGCATTGCACGAATAGGCTACATGAGTGGCGGCAAAAAGGCAAGGTGGACTGACGAAGAATTGGGATTCACTTTTTTGGAAAAGGCGAAAGAATTCATCAGGCAGAACAAGGACCAAAGGTTTTTCCTTTACTATGCACTTACTGAGCCGCATGCACCACGCATGCCGGCCACCATGTTTAAAGGGAAGAGCGGATTGGGTTTGCGTGGCGATGCCATATTGCAACTCGATTGGGCTGTAGGTGAAATCAGGAACGAAATTTCGCGGTTGGGGCTTTCCAAGGAAACACTTATCATATTTACCAGCGACAACGGCCCTGTGTTGAATGATGGCTACCAGGATGGGGCTGTGGAAATGCTGAACGGCCATACACCTGCCGGGCCATTGCGAGGCGGCAAATACAGCATTTTTGAAGCAGGCACACGTGTTCCCTGGTTGGTATGCTGGCCGGGAAAAATAAGGCCTGCACAATCGGAAGCGATGGTTTGTCAAATAGATTTGAAACAATCATTGGCTGCCATGTTGGGAATGCAAACAACAGGTGGCGGTGATGGCATGAATGTGTGGAATGCACTGAAGGGTAAGGACCAAACCGGCCGCGGATATTTGGTGGAGCAGGGTGCAGGCACATTGGCCATTGTACAAGGCAACTGGAAATACATTCAACCAGCTGAAGGCCCGGCACTATTTGAAACAGTGAATATTGAAACCGGGCTGAGTGCTCAACCGCAACTGTATAATCTCAGCACTGATCTGCAGGAAAAGGAAAATGTAGCTGGGAAATACCCGGAAAAAGTGAAAGAGCTGAGTACCCTCTTGGAGAAGGTGAAGGCAGAAGGGAAGCTGTGATTATTTGAACTTCATGCGCAAAGTTTCATGTCCATGCGACTCCATTCCATTGCAGGTATGTGTGCTGATATGAAGTACCTTAATCACTTGAAACAATTCAATGATGAACAAGAATAACGCCTGGATACTCGTGCTGGTGCTGATTGGAATTCCCTTTGCATATGCCATGTATTTGTATCCTTACCTGCCCGAAATCATTCCCACTCATTTTGGCGCAAACGGCAAGCCTGATGCTTTCGGTGGCCGCAACAGCATCTACCTGGGGCCGGGCATCCTCGCCGGCGCTGGTTTGCTGGTGTATGCACTACTTGCCAACCTCAACAAAATTGATCCCAAGCGATACCAAAAAGCAGATGACAGTTTGTTCTGGAAGTTTGGGTTGTTCATCGTTGCATTTATGAGTTGTTTAAGCCTCGTCATCATTTACGCCACAGCACATCCGGGCGTTGGCATTTCAAAAATGTTGCTGCCGCTCATGGGAATTGCATTTGCCGCCATCGGTGCTTTCATGCCTAAATTTCACCAGAACTATTTTGCAGGCCTTCGTCTTCCCTGGACCCTGGACAATGAAGACAACTGGAATGCCACGCACAAGTTTGGCGGAAAAGTGTGGATGATAGGTGGTGTAGTGTTAGCATTAATAGGATTTGTTTTCGACAATGCGTTAGCAGCAATCTTATTTTTCAGTATCCTGACATTGATGGTTGCATTGCCGATAGGTTTTTCATACCGGATGTTCAACAATGGCAACAAAATAAGTTAGTCCCATAGCCAAACTATTGGAGTGAAAATTCTTAATGCAATAAGAAATCCCTCACAGTAAAATATGTGAGGGATTTTGCTTTAATATACTGTGATCTTCTCACTACCATTTATCGTCATCAGCAAACAGCGGTGTTACCACGGGTACCTGCTGTGTTGCAGCTTGCTGGCGTTCAGCCGGCATTGCTTTTTGAATGGGCATTGGCAAAGGGCCGGTTGGTTTTTTTACCCGGTGCACCATTGGCTTGCGAGATGATTGTTGTATGGGCTGTTCCTTTCCAGGTTGCTCAGCACGCAGCGCCGGTTGAGGCTGCTGCTGTGCCGGTCTTTGTGCCGGTTGCGATTGCCTCGGCTTTTGTTGTTGTGCTGGTTGTTGTTGCCTGCCTGCAGGCTGCTGGCGTTGCTGTGGGCGTTCACGTTCGGGCTCGGCTTGGCTGCGGTCGTTAGATCGGCCGGCAAAAGGATGCTCGTGTATCACAGGAATTTGCCTACCAATCAGTTTCTGAATGTCTTTGAGGAAGACTCTTTCTTCTGCTTCGCAAAAGGAGAAGGCAATGCCGCTGGCGCCGGCCCGGCCGGTGCGGCCAATGCGATGCACATAGGTTTCAGGAATATTCGGTAGCTCGTAGTTGATGACAAAACCGAGATCATCAATATCAATGCCGCGGGCAGCAATATCGGTAGCCACTAAAACGCGAATAGCACCTTTTTTGAAATTTTGCAAAGCCAGCTGCCTCGCATTCTGGCTCTTGTTGCCATGAATGGCTGCTGCTGTTTCGCCGGCTTTCATCAGGTCTTTCACCACACGATCAGCGCCATGCTTTGTGCGGGTGAAGACCAATACACTTTTGATGTCGGTATTCTTTTGCAGTAGATGCACCAGCAATAAACGCTTGTCATTTTTGCTAACGTAGTAAATATGCTGTTGGATGGTTTCAGCGGTGCTGCTTACAGGCGTTACTTCCACCTTCACTGGATTAGTGAGAATACTGTTGGCCAGTTGCTGAATATCGGGTGGCATGGTGGCGCTGAAAAACAACGTTTGCCTTTTAGCCGGCAGGCGTACAATGATGCGTTTTACATCGTGCACAAATCCCATATCGAGCATGCGGTCTGCTTCATCCAATACAAACACTTCGATGTTTTGCAGTGAAACATAACCCTGCTGCATCAGGTCAAGCAGGCGGCCGGGAGTAGCTACCAGTATGTCAACGCCTCTTTGCAGGGCATTTACCTGGGGCTGCTGGCCCACGCCACCAAAAATCACCAGGTGTTTCAAGGGCAGGTGACGGCCATAGGCACGCAGGCTCTCTTCAATCTGTATGGCCAGTTCGCGGGTGGGAGTAAGGATAAGTGCACGAATAGGTTTGCGTCCTTGCTGCGGCAGGGGGTGGTTGTGCAGGTGTTGTAAAATAGGCAATGCAAATGCAGCTGTTTTGCCTGTGCCGGTTTGGGCACATCCCAAAAGGTCGCGGCCTTCCAAAAGATGCGGAATGGCCTGTGCCTGAATGGGTGTAGGAATAGTGTAGCCTTCTTGTTGCAGGGCTAATTGCAGCGGGTCTATCAGACCCATTTTGTCGAATGTCATAATGATTTTTCTGCAGGTAGTGGGCGCATGAAAGCGTACCGCTAACCTGTCAATTGCTTTTTTGTTTTTGAAAAATGGCGTTGCCAATGATGAGAAATGGAATCTGGAAACTGCAGGCTCAATTGGAGGATAAATGGAAACCTGTGAAGCAGCCCTGAAAACCGCACAACACCTTAACAACAAGCCTGAAAGAAAGCGATGGAATCGGAATACTTTTTATTCAGGCAGGCACAAAGATGCAGTTTTTAGATGGTAACGACTTGGTAAATAATGGATTGGGTTGATTTTCAGACAGCATAGGTTGCGCTTCAGGTGCAATAGCAGCTTTAATGATTCTCAATCTTTTCCTGATTTATGGTTCATCCTTTGCAGTGGTGCCTTCTTTTTCACGGGGCATAATATGCCTATTGCTTTTCAAGCAATCGCAGCATAATAACTTCGGAATATGTTTCTCAAAACGTGATCAAAGTAGTTAAGAGCAGCAATCATTAAAAGAATCCAAATTGAAAAGAAGACAATTCTTAGAGCAGATGGCTTTCGCAGGCATTGCGTTTCCATTTTCGAAGCGCTTTTTGTTTGAGTCCAACCACAGGTATCTCACAACGCCTTTGAAGATTGGTTGGATTACCGATGTGCATCATGGTTATTGTGCTGATGCCGAACAACGGTTAGCCACATTCATTCAACAGGCTGAAAAGGCAAAGCCGGAATTTATTATACAGGGAGGAGATTTTTGCCATCCTACTGCTGAAGCCAAATCATTCATCAATGTTTGGAACCAGTTCAAAGGCCCTAAGTATCATGTGCTGGGGAACCACGATATGGACAAAGGAAACAAACAGGCAATCATGAATTTGTGGCAAATGGAGCAGCCTTATTATTCTTTTGATCGTGGAGGGTTTCATTTTGTGATACTTGATTGTAATTATATCCTCAAGGATGGTAAGTATCTGCCTTTCGAATATGCCAACTTCTATATTGATGCCAAAAACCGCGACCTGGTGAACCCTGAGCAAATTGCATGGCTGGCGGATGATTTGAAACAAACAAAACTGCAGAGCATCATTGTTTCGCACCAGGCATTTGATGAAATATGGACAGGTAATTCAGTGCCCAATCGGCAACTGATCAGGCAGGTAATAGAAGAGGCTAACAGGGAAGCAGGGTTTATGAAAGTGATTGCCTGCTTTTGCGGGCACCATCACCTGGATGATCATTCAATCATCAATAACGTCCACTATTTTCAAATAAACAGCGCATCGTATTACTATGTAGGAGATGGATTTGGGTCTGATGGCTCCAAGGCCATGTATGCCGACCCGCTGTATTGCTTTGTGACTATCGATCCCAAAGGTGAAATCATTATCGAAGGAAGGAGTAGTCAATTTATGTCGCCAACTCCTGCTGAAAAAAAGTATCCCGATGCTGAAAAAATATCAGCATCCATCAGCGACAGAAAGATGGGATTTGCTTTGCATGTTTAGTATGCTGGCAACTCGTCGATTCATAAACACCTTTTCCAAAATTGGTACAATTGACAAACTTGAAATCGAATAGATCAACTTTCACACGCACTTCATATGATCGAAGTACCTCAGTTTTGAACTACGCTTAGGCGAAATAACAAAGTACGAGAAATCTATTTATGTTGCTTTCGCAGGTACTTGGTTAGTATCACAATCAGTTGCCCTTCAATGCGCCCTTCAATTTGTTCTGTATTGTCAGCCACCAACCTGATGTTGCGGATAACGGTGCCCACTTTTGCGTTTACGGTGGAGCCTTTTACATCAAGGCTTTTCACCAGCACTACCGTATCGCCGTTCAGGAGTTGTGCGCCATTGCAGTCGCGATGTAGTTGCACCGAAGCATCATTTTCATGCTCGCCGGTAGCCCTTGCCCATGCCAGCCGTTCATCATCGAGATACATCATATCTAGGTATTCGGCAGCCCAGCTTTCGTTGCGAAGCCTTGTGAGCATGCGCCAGCTTACCACCTGTACACCGGGCACTTCGCTCCACATACTTTCGCCCAGGCATGCTGCCCAGTGTGCACTATCCACTTCAGCCTCCCTTTCAATTTGTTGTTTGCAAGCCTGGCAAATCATGATGCAGTTATCTGTTTCACGTCCATCCTGCGGCTGCACTTCATACAGCGCTACAGCATTTGTTGACTTGCACAATTCACAATGGCCTGCGGCCCTGGCTGCTACTCTTTCTTCAGGTTTCATGTTGGATATATAAATAAAAGGCCGCAAATGTACCCGTATCAAATGGTTATTCAATGGCCAAGGTTGTGACACACAAAATGAGTCGATTAAATCAGGCATGAATCATCACGCTTAGATCCAGGGAGAAATGTCAAGTTGCAATGAAGTGGCCGCTTCTCTTACCAGCCGCTGGCGATAGGCAGGCTGAATGGAATTGATGCGCCTGTCGCCTTTCAGTAATTCATTCACCAGCGTGCTGCTGAAAACAAAACGCGTCATATGCTGACCATACTTTTCTGCTATGCGTTGTTGTATGGGTGTAAAAATTTGCTTCTTTGCATTGTCCTGTGCCAGGCGGATAGCTTCAAACTCCTGGCGCTCTGAGGGTGTGAGTCCCTGCCCACTGCGTCTGTGGCTCAGGTTGGCAGCTTTTGCTTCTGCATGAATGGCCTGCCATCTTTTCAACAGTCTTTGTATGCCGCCGGGCGATTTCAGCATGGGATGCACACCTGTTTGCGAAGCGAGTGCCTGTACAGGCAATTTGTTGTAGGCTATTTGCCTCACCAGTTCCTCGGGAAGTATCTGGTGTGCAGGCTTGTTCTTTTCACGGGCAAGCCCATCGCGGTATTTGAATAATTCGTTGAGCACATATTGGTCGTATGGGCTCATAAATTGCAGGTCGTTTTTCTTCAGGAAATTTTCCTTTGGCTCCAGCGTGTAGCGGGTGTTGTTAACCAGCGCAAATTCCTCTTCGGCAAAGGCCAGTAGCCCTTTTGCTTCCAATTCCTTTCGCAGCTTTTCTTCCAACTCAAACAGGTACAGCACATCGGCTGCGGCGTATTCAATTTGTGCATCGCTCAAAGGACGGCGGGCCCAGTTGCTGGTCTGCAATTTTTTATTGAGCTCAACGCCACAATGTATTTGCAGCATATTGCTTAGCGATGTTTGCTCGTAGTTGAGCAGTTTGGCATACACATCAGTATCCACCAGGTTGTTGGGATAGCATTGCAGCGAATGCAGCAGGCGAAGGTCCTCGCCGGGGCAATGCACCAGCTTGCGGATAGCTGGGTTTTCAAACAAAAGAAACAAGGGCTGCAAATGGAGGCTGGCAAGCGGGTCAATGACAAAACATGTGGTGGGGGTTGCTATCTGCATCAGGCAGAGATCGAAGCCATAGGTGTAACGGTCGCGATCGAACTCGAGATCAAAAGCAAATGCAGGTGCTGCCGACAGTGTAGCCATGCAACCGGCAAGCGATGCGGTGTCTGTTACATAATGTATGGGTGTTGCAACCGGCAGCTTAGTCATGGTTGGTAAAAATAAGAAGGCCGGTGGAAGAGTGGATATCAAAGCATAGATTAAGGCCGAGCAAGGATTGAAATCTCTATTGCATCAGCAATTGCCCCGGCACCACAAAATTGCTTCCTGGCCGCACAATCAGGTTGGCGCCTGATGAAAGGGTTTGTGTTATGTTCAAAATGCATTGCCCCCCTTGGTTGGGACTGATGATGATGTAATCACCTGTTGGAAGGGTGGTTGGAGGCATGATGTTGTTGGTCCAGTTGGAGGAATTATTCCAGTTGCCCGAACCAATGAATGTGTATGCTTTTGGCAAGGATGAAAAATCGACGTTGATGTTTTTTGCTGTATCCGAAAAGCTGTTAATGGTTACAGCGGTACCCGGCCAAAAAATGGATTGGTTGTAATAGGCCTGTTGCATATTGTTGTCCAGTGTAAATTGTATGGAATAGGTTCCGGGTGGTACAAACAGGTAGTAATAATTTGCTGTGCTTTCGTGCCATGTTTCATATAAACCGCTGTCCGGCGCATTGTATGCAAATGCAGTAATGTTGCCACTGATAGGAACGCCATTCTTAATAAAGGTTCCCATTATCAAACCGCCGCGGCGCAATACTGCATTGATGTTTTTCAACGTGTCTGTTGAAGGTGAAATGTGAATATTGTCTGTAGCCCAACCAAGGTATTTCTGATTGTAATATGTCTTTAGATAACCCTTGGGTTCCTGGTCGCTGCCAAACTGAACAATGTAAGTTCCTGTATCTACTGAAATGAAATATTTTCCACTCCCATCTGTTCTGGAATCGAAACTATTGCCACCTGTTGTAGGGTAAATGCTCACCCGCATATCTGCTATTGGATTTCCCAAAGTGTCTGTTACAATACCGGTAACAATCTTACCGGGTTGCAAAGTGAAATCTATGTTGGAGACATTGGCGGTTAGTGTAAGTGCCGTTTCATTTGGTGAAGCTATATTTCCGGTGATAAGGCTATTGAATCCTTCAAATGGCACCCGCACTTTTGCTGCCGTACCCGATGGTAAATTGGTAGCAATGGTGTAGTTGCCAACCGCATTGGTAAGTGCGTAAAATTCCCCCGAACCACTTTGTACAGTCACAGTCACGTTTGCCACCCCTATCGCATTCCTGGTAACCTTGCCACTTACACTGAAAGTGGAAGTTGCCATGGCAGTCATTGTATAGGTTGATGTGGCAGAATCTGTTCCTGATTTTGTTTTGAAAATGTAATTGGCAGCAGGAAAGTAAATGCCTGGAAGGTTTGTTGTGATCACGCCATTGGCTAAGCCATCATCATCGCCGGGTCCTCGGTCGCCACCACTGACGCCGTCTTGTTCACTAAACGAAACAAAAAGCAAATCGGTTGCCACATCAATAGCGCCATTGGCATTCAAGTCAATCCACAACTCGTTGGACACAGTACTGCCATTGGCAATGCCGCTGATGTTCCACGAGAAAGGACTGCCCTGTGCAAACGAGGCGCCGTTGGCCTGGCCATTTACCGTAAGAGCAATTGCGCCAAAGGCGTTGGAAAAACTGAGAAGAAGGATGACAACCAGTTGTGAAATGCCAAGCAACGTTGTCCTGGACTTTGTAAATGGCGAGTTCATTTTAGTAGTTTGAAGCACTATGAAATGAAACCCGGTTATCCCTTAAGAACGGATGCAGATAAGGAGGTAATCAAGGTTGGATATCCCCGTAAATTTAAAAAGAATGTTGCAACTGCCATCAAACCAATCTTTCGATTTGCATTTTTTTTCGCGTTACCCCGAGGTTGTTTGAAAAAAAGTGAGCATATGTTGCTCACCCATCAGCTATCAGTACTACCTGTTTTTGTAAAAGCAATTGGCAAAGCCAATGAATGACTTAAAACTATGCAAGGCGCTGCTAAACACGAATTGATAGCAGGTTGCAATAATCATGTATTGCATTTGCCAGGCAAAACGGGTACATTGAAAACTCATCTGTTTTTTCACCTAAACTCCTAACAATGAAAAATGTATTGTTGGCCCTTGCCTCAGGGGCATTTTTATTTTCGTGCAATTCCAATAAAGAAGAAGGCGAAGCCGCTAAAAATAGCGACTGGACTGCGCAACACCTGAAAGGCAAAGTACAAACTATGGAAGAAACCACCTTCACCCCGGACAGCACGGGCAAGATTGGTGCCATGGATTCCTGTTGTGTTAACCTCCAGGAGTATGACGAAAAAGGGTTTAACAACAAAACCACCAGCAAAGACAGCAAAGGAACTGTAAAAGAAGTAACCACTGTTTCCCGATATGATGCTGGCCAGGTAAAGGAAGTGGTGACGATGAAAGATGGCAAGAAGGAAAGCACTTTTTCCGTCCAGATAAATAAGGAAGGAAAATACATAGGCGGCCAGGCTTTCGATTCAACCGGCAAAATGACCAGTTTTTACACTGATTTAAAAGAAGATGAATACGGCTCCGTTACCGCTGGCACAGAGCGCAAGCCCGACAGTTCCGTAAAATCCTCATTCATGTCTGAAAGCAACAAAGGCATGACAATTAACAGCACCGGAAAAGACAGCAGCGGCAAAGTGACCTTCACTTACAAGGCCGAACTGAACGACAAAGGCGATGTTGCCAAATCAACCACCATGGAAGTGGGCAAGGATTCCACCACCACCAAGGTGAACACTTTCACGTACGATAGTTTTGACGAGCAGGGCAACTGGACACAACGCACTACCTACAACGAAAAAGGCAAGGCAACTAAAGTGCTGAAGCGGGAATTCACTTATTATAAAAAAGAGTAACAGGTTCATGATGCTGATCTGGAAAATGATCAGTTCTTGCTCATAATAAGCAGGTCGCAAAATCCCAGAAGTTAATAGCCCATCTTTTTTCAAATAATAAATCAAAGCCATGAAACGGACATTCTTTACCTGGTTGTTTATTACAGCAGCCTTTCTTGTTATTGGACAAGGCAAAACCCTTTACACAGTCAATTTTGTAAAGCCCAAGCCGGGCATGAAATCAACATTTGAAACCAATTGGAAAACCCACCTGGCTAAGTTTCACAGCACCAGCGACAAAAGGACTGTATTCGAAATTGTGAGCGGTGTGCACCTGGGTACTTTTTGCATTTTGGAAGGCCCTATTTCCTTTGCTGATATGGATGTGGAAAAGCCGAAGGCAAAAGAACACGGGCTCGACCTTGAAAAAACATTTCAACCTTTCCTTGATGGTAATTCTGTAACAGCCTCCTACCGTTGGGACGACACTGCCAGCTACAACGCCAAAGTGCAGACAGAAAAATTCCTCGTGCAGGCAACTCATGTGAAATTTGGTCAGCAAATGGAAACATTGAGGGAGGCCAAAAGAACTTCCATCGTGATGGCTGCATTACCTACACCTTCGCCTATAAGCTACAACTATTATGTGCAGCTTTTTTCAGGGTCTGACCCGGTTGTCGTAACCGTCAGAAATCTGAAAGATGGTTTCAAGGAATTGGAGAATAATTACTACGGGCCCAATCCAAACCCACCTACTGCATTTAAAGACACTTATGTAAAAATGTACGGCCAGGATGCATGGGATGCCCGCTCAAAACTGTTGGACAACAATGCGAATATTGTTAGCAGGGAAGTGTACATCATGAAGCTTCGCAAAGACCTAAGCTCACAATAAGCTTTTGCTGATAGGTCTTAAAAAATCCCGGCTCATGAATGCCGGGATTTTTTTATCCTTCGGCTTGTTTGCGAAAAAAACAGTGGAGATTCAAGCAAGTGATGAGTTTGCTTAATAAGAATGAAAAAAGCCGGTCTGTAACCGGCCTCTTCGCTCCCCCCGCTGGACTTGAACCAGCGACCCTCTGATTAACAGTCAGATGCTCTAACCAACTGAGCTA
>JBBIOQ010000071.1:0-16406 GCA_037443285.1 Sphingobacteriales bacterium
AATTGCACAGCGGCAAAGCCAAGTACTCCTCCATTTTTAATTATCCTGCCATTACCTGGGCCGATATGGGCGCCATTGGCTGGCTGGTGGACGGCGCTGCCATTATGAACCAGGTGCCGCTATGCCGCACCAGCTTTGGCCCATACAGCCGCGCCATGATACGGGTATGCAAAGAGGAAAGTTTTCACCAGCGCCAGGGCTTTGAAATACTGCTGGTGTTAAGTAGGGGAACGGATGCGCAAAAGGCCATGTGCCAGGATGCCATCAACCGCTGGTGGTGGCCCAGCCTTATGATGTTTGGCCCGCCGGATGATGAAAGCCCCAACACCGTGCAAAGCATGCAGTGGAAAATAAAGCGCTTCAGCAACGATGAACTGCGCCAGCGTTTTGTGGATATGATAGCGGAGCAAATCAAAGTGCTGGGCATGTTATTACCTGATCCTGATTTGAAATGGAATGTAGAAAGGAAGCACTACGATTTTGGAGCAATCAACTGGGATGAATTCTGGCAGGTGCTGAAAGGAAATGGCCCTTGCAACAAGCAGCGTCTTGACGCAAAGCGCAAGGCATGGGAAGATGGAAAGTGGGTGAGAGATGCGGCGAAGGCGTATGCACAAAAGCGGAAACCCCAAACCCCTAAAGGGGCTTTGACAGCTGCTTAGTTAGAAACATGGTCAATTTAAATTTATCATTGAGATGAATACTTTCAGGATAATTCGATACGGTGATTACGGCGACCGCGAAACAGCGGGTGGCCTGGAATCGAAAGCCAATGCCAATGAATGGCCGCTCTGGGAAATTTTCATCCGCAGCAAGCAAGGCCTTGATCACAAACACGTGGGAAGTTTGCACGCAGCTGATGCACAGATGGCAATTGAGAATGCCCGTGATGTGTACACCCGCCGCATGGAAGGCGTGAGCATCTGGGTGGTGGAGAGTAAGTACATCCACGCCAGCAACCCCGATGAAGCGGAGAGCATGTTTGACCCTGCGAATGACAAAGTGTACAGGCATCCTACGTTTTATGATCTGCCCGATGAGGTGAAGCATATGTAGGGGGAGTTAGGAATTAGGAATTAGGAATTAGGAATTAGGAGTTAGGAATTGGGAATTAAGGATGAAGATTAGGGTTAATTTTTTCAATACACTAAATCAATCTCATGGAGTTTAGAGGTTACCGTGACTTGGAGTCGTACAAGAAAGCAAGGGATTTACGAATTTCGATTTCACAGGTAACCAAATCTTTTCCCTCAAAAGAGCAGTACTTGCTAATCTCTCAAATGATTCGTGCATCAAGGTCAATTACAGCGAATATTGCGGAAGGCTATGGGCGTTACACATTTAGTGATACTAAGAACTTTTTTGTTATTGCAAGAGGTTTCACCGCCGAAGTTTTAGAGCATTGTCAAACGGCATTGGATGAAGGGTATATCACCAAAGAAGTATTCAATCAAACCGAGGTGCTTTGTGAGGAAATTTATAAATTATTGAATGGATACATATCCTATTTAAACAAACAAAAATTGAATGGACAGTAGCACCTAGGTTACCACCTAATCCCCAATTCCTAATTCCCAATTCCTAATTCCCAATTCCTAATTAACTAATTCCTGATTAACTAATTCCTGATGAACACTTTTTCACAATACATCATCCACCTTGCCGACGATGCCATCATCATGAGCCAGCGATTAAGCGAATGGACCGGCCACGGGCCTGTGCTGGAGCAGGACATTGCAATGACGAATATTGCACTCGACTATTTGGGGCAGGCAAGAAATTTTTATCAATACGCTGCAATCTTGTTGGGCGGAGATGCAACCGAGGACAGCCTGGCCATGCTGCGTATGGAGCATGAATTCAAAAATCATTTGCTTGTTGAGCTACCTAACGGCGATTGGGCGCAAACCATTTTGAAAGTATACTTTTTCAGCGCATACCAGAAACTGCTGATGCAGCAACTGGTTCAATGTAATGACGAACAGGTTAGCGGCATTGCAGAAAAAAGTTTGAAGGAAGTGAGTTATCATTTTCGCTGGAGCATGGAGTGGGTATTGCGACTGGGCGATGGAACAGCAGAAAGTCACCAACGAATGGTATATGCGCTGGGTGATACCTGGATGTTTACTTCGGAGTTGTTGGAGCAACCAAAATATCATCAGGGTTGGGTTGATTATGCAAGCATCAAAAAAGCATGGATGGAAGAAGTGGCAAAAGCATTTTCTGAAGCGAGCATCGAATGGCCACATGGACCTTCATTTCAAACCGGGGGCCTTGATGGAAAACATACAGAACATCTTGGGTACACACTTGCCGAAATGCAATACATGCAAAGGACATATCCGAATAGTGAATGGTGAATTCCGGTTACATATCATTGGAAGATGTAAGAGCCATACTTCAATCAGTGGTTGATCCTGAGATACCCGTGCTCACCATTGCCGACCTTGGCATCCTGCGCAGTGTGAATGAAAGGGTTGATGAGAATGGTGATCTGCAATTTGAAATTATTATCACACCTACCTATTCCGGTTGTCCCGCTACAGATTTGATTACCACTCAAATCCGTATGGCTTTGTTCGAAAACAATATCCGCAATTTCAGCATCAAAACGGTGCTGTCGCCTGCATGGACAACCGATTGGATGAATGATGAGGCCAAAGAAAAATTGCGGCTTTATGGCATTGCTCCGCCCGTAGGCAAAAGCACAGACGTTGGCTTGTTGGAAGCAACCGAGGTGGCTTGCCCCAGATGCGGAAGTAAGAATACAAAACTGGTGAGTGCATTCAGTTCAACCGCCTGCAAAGCCTTCTATCACTGCCTCGACTGCCTTGAGCCTTTCGACCATTTTAAGTGTCATTGATTTCCTTTACTTTTCTTGCAAATATTTTCGACAATGAAAAGTCTCTTCGATGCTGATGCTTACCATGAAATGGTGACACGCATCAACCACCTCAGCGAAAACTCGCAACGCCAATGGGGCAAGATGGATGTATCGCAGATGATGGCACATTGCTGCCAGGCGTTCAAAGTGCCGTTGAGTAACACAGCTTATCCACGCATGTTTATGGGTTATGTTTTTGGCTGGATGATGAAGAGCAAATTGTACAATGATGTGCCATACAGCCACAACCTTCCTACTGCACCTGATTTTTTGATCAGAGATGAAAGAAATTTTGCGAAGGAAAAGGAAAGCCTGTTGTCATTGGTTGACAGGTTTCACAAGCATGGAAAAGAAACAGCCGGAAAATTTCCGCATCCTTTTTTCGGAACATTCACAGCTGAACAATGGGGCATGAGCATGTACAAACATCTTGACCACCACCTGCGTCAGTTTGGAAGTTGATTATGACCCGGCTGCGTTCATTTCAGAAAGGGAAGAATTTTCTCTGTCCAGTCCATCGGCTTCTTCAGCAAGCGTGGTGCATTCATGCGGAGACCACCGTAAATATTTATCATAAAAAATTCCTTGCTCAACCTTTCTGTACTGGATTGTGAATGCTGGTATTTATTCACCGAAGTGTTGGCGCCTATGTACCACTTTGGTTGGTTGTATCCCATGTTCATTCCGTAAAACCATCCATGACTGATGCGGGTTCCATCCGAGGTTTCAGTGGAATAGGTGGTGGCGTAGGCAACAGATTTGTAGAAGTCAATGCCCAAAATCGGGCCGAAGATGCCAGAAACATAAGCGTGGTTGGCAAACACCCAGGTGCCTGCAACAGGCAGGTTGATGTTGATGTCGAAATTGCGGGTGAGTTCTGTTTTACCGGTGCCGGGTGTTTGGTCGGGAATCTGGAAATGGAACTGCGTTACATGCAGGCCCGGCAAAAATGTCCATGCCGATTTCAGTTGTTCCTCTTCGCCACCTGATATGGCTTTTAACGAAAAGTTTTTGTTGGTGCGGTAGTTGGCAGTGAACATGAATTGCTTCACTTCCATTTCAGGAAATTTCAGGTAGGCTTCACCCGGCTTCCATGCAGGAAAAATATCCTGCATGTTGGAAAGATAGAAGCCTTTGGTTTTCGACCACATGGCGCCAAAATTGAACTGGTCGAACTGTAAACTGGTGCTGAGCCTTCGGTAGCTGGTGGAGCCGCGCAGCGAATCATCATTGTTCAGGTCGAGGAATTCCGGCGTGAAGCTGTATGAAACACTCAACCAACGGTAATTGATGGAAGGGGTAAGCGTATACACTTCGTTGGGGCGCAAAGCTGTTGAAAAGGTATCATTGAAGAATGTCCGGTATTCCATGTATTGCGAACCAAAGTTGAGTCCGAGATCGAGCAGGTGATAGTAAGAACGAACAAATGTGCTGTCGGGTTCATGTTTGCCTTTAGTGCTGTCTTTTTGCCCATAGCAATTGTTTGGTGCCAATGCCCAAACAATACACACCAACAAAAAGCAGCGATATCCGTTAATCCTTACCAAGCTTTATATTCCTTTACCTTTAGTCAAATTTCCTCGAAATAAAGATTGTTTGCACGTTATGAGCAGTATACTGTTTGAGATTATCGAAAATGTAGCAAAAATCACACTTAACCGCCCTGAAAAATACAACGCATTCAACCGTGAGATGGCGCTGGAAATGCAACGGCGGCTGGATGAATGCGCCGCAAACAGCGATGTACGTTGTGTATACATCACAGGAGCCGGCAAGGCGTTTTCTGCCGGGCAGGATTTGGAGGAAGTGGTGAATCCCAACGGGCCGGGCATGAACAGGATTTTAAGTGAACACTACAACCCGATTGTATCCAGGATAAGGTGGATGGAAAAACCGGTGGTGGCTGCTGTAAATGGTGTGGCTGCCGGCGCAGGGGCCAATATTGCATTGATTTGCGATGTAGTGGTTGCGGCTGAATCTGCCAATTTCATCCAGGCTTTTTCCAACATTGGACTCATCCCCGATAGCGGTGGCACCTATGTTTTACCGCGTTTGATAGGCTGGCAAAAAGCATCGGCACTCATGTTGCTAGGCGACAAAGTGCCTGCATCTGAAGCAGAAAGGATGGGTATGATTTACAAATGGTTTCCTAATGATTTTTTTGAGCACGAATCATGGACCATTGCACAAAGGCTTTCAACCATGCCCACAAAGGGATTGGGTTACACCAAGCTGGCATTGCGATGGTCTGAAAGCCACACGTTGAAAGAACAACTCGAGAACGAAGATAAACTTCAGCAAAGGGCTGCTGCTACTGCAGACTTTAAGGAAGGCGTTGCAGCGTTTCTTGAAAAGAGAAAGCCTGTATTTAAAGGAGAATAACCTATGACAAACCAGGCAGAAGCTATCGTGGAAATGATGATGGAGAAGGATATTTTCAGCCAGTGGCTGGGCATAAAAGTAATTGACCTTGGCCCTGGATTTTGCCAGTTGCAGATGGTGGTAACTGAAAATATGTGCAACGGTTTTTCTATTGCGCATGGTGGCATTGCATTTTCACTGGCCGATAGTTGCTGTTCTTTTTCGGTAAATGCACATGGCCGAAAAAGTGTATCTGTAGAAACTTCTATCAGCCACTTCAAGGGAATACAACAGGGCGACACGCTGGTGTGCAGCAGCACTGAAGAATCGCTGGGCAAAAAACTGGGCGTGTACACTGCCGAAATTGTTAACCAGGAAAATGTACGGGTGGCTATTTTCAAAGGCACCTATTATCGAAGCGAAAAAAAGTGGATTGAAGAAGAGACTAACTCAGTAGAGCCGGAAAATTAGAACAAATCACATAAGGGTGAGTGGTTGAATAATTAAACTGACACCAGTGAGGTATAAAGGCCGCAATGCCCTATTTGCCTGAGTATTTCTTGGTGCTCCTTGTGCCTTCTTTGCGACTTTGTGGTTAATGATAAACTTTGAGATAAGTTCCCGTCAGTTTTCGCTGAGGTGCAGTTTGTGAAAAAAGCGGTGTGCAATTGGTGCGAGGATGATGCCAATATTTGTGATGAAAGCAATGCCGCTGAACAAAGCGTAGAAGGATGAAAACAATTTTCCTGTGGTGTTATCAATTTCTGTTAGCACCGGCCCCATGCCACTCAACAGCATCGAAGCATTGTGAAAACAATCAATCCACCTGGGGTTAGGAGAAACGGTTATTTTGAATCCAACAGTTCCAATGATCAAACACAAGGCCATAATCAACATGCTGAAAAGAAGGTTCTTTCCCACCCTGCGATAAAAGGTTTTTGGACTGGCAAGCGGTTGCTTCTTGTGCTCGTACATGGCATTCGGATTTTGAATAAAACTACAGGCAAAATGAATGCCGCGTTGTTTCAAACTGTCGGTCAACGCAATCTTGAAACAGAATTCGACACCAGCAAATCATTATTTTCGACTCCATGTTTTACGCATACAAAGGTTTTATTCCGGTAGTTCATCCAAGTGCTTTTGTGCATCCACAGGCAGTGGTCACAGGCAATGTTATTATTGGCAAAGATTGCTATGTGGGCCCCGGCGCTGCATTGCGTGGCGACTGGGGTGGCATAGTGCTCGAAGACGGCTGCAACGTGCAGGAAAACTGCACCATCCACATGTTTCCGGGTGTTACTGTTTTGCTGAAGGAGGGCGCTCATATTGGCCACGGTGCCATCATTCATGGCGCCACTATTGGCCGCAACTGCCTGGTAGGCATGAATGCCGTGATTATGGATAATGTGCAACTCGGCGATGAATGCATCGTGGGTGCTTTGACGTTCATCAAAGAAGGCGAGCAGATTCCGCCACGCAGTTTGGTGGTGGGCAACCCGGCTCGCATTGCAAAACAGGTGAGTGATGAAATGATTGCCTGGAAAACGAAAGGAACACAACTATACCAGTTGTTGCCCGCTAGCATGCATGAAGAAGCCCAACCCTGTGAACCTCTTACCGAAGTACCTGCTGACCGGCCACAACAACAAAGCCTGTATGAAACCTGGAAAGCCATTTCAGGCAAACAGGATGAGTAAAAATCATACTGTTTTTCTGCATTTGAATTTTGCTGTTTATCTTAAAGTCACAAAACTCTTTTCATGCGAGCAATCAGTCTATGGGCATACTACCACAAAATGGCAACTCGTTTTATCATTGCCTTCATACATTTTAGTTTGATACTTGCTGCCATGATGCTTGCCGGCTACTGGCAGCAAACCGAAACAGTGGTGAGCACCTTGTTGTTGAATGTGGTGGCCTGCGTTGCTGTTTTGTTATCTGTTGCAGCGCATGTGTTGCACAAAAAAAGGAAGTGGAGCGGCTGGCACCCTATTGGGTATGCCGTGGTTCGGTTTAAGTACTTCATGGTGGTCATTGCTACGTTTACCGCAGTGCTTACCTGGTTTTACACCAATTCCCATATTCGTTACGACAGTTCCACTACCCTGCAAGGAAGTTTTGTAACGCAGGAAGCGAAGAAAATGCAGAAGCCGGTATGGAAAGATTATGGCGATGAAATGAAGTACTACAACGACCTGCAGCAATACTACAAAACCCTTTCACGCAAGGAACTCCGGGCTGAGTTGAAAACCATGATGAAGATGCACAAGCAGGGACGCAGTGATGCTGGCGATACCGGGTTAATTATACTCATCATTCTTGCAGCACTTGTAGCCACTTATTTTCTGCTGGCCCTTGCCTGCGAAGTAAGCTGTGCCGGTAGCGATGCCGGTGCCATTGCCATCAGTGTGGTGGGCCTTGCTGGCATCATTTGGGGCACTATTGCACTCATCAAACTGGTGAAGCGCAAATCAAAGCAGAAAGCGGATCTTGAACAGCAGGGAGCCGGAACAAATCCGCCCCCAGGCACCATGGAGCCGGCGTTGCAAAGGCCATAATCCTGCATGTATATTCATCGAAAGAAGATTCTGCTCAGGTGCAAATGAACGCTTCTTTATTAGCTGGCCAACTCTAAATTCACATACTAAAGTCAATTCGGTTTTGCAACCCTGCAACTAATATCAATTGGTTTTAATACCCAACCCGGGCCTGCAATATGGGTGGATTGAAAAACCGCCATAAGAACTTCGGAATTACAAATTCTGAAGAGCCGACTTTTTCTACTGAACCTTTAAACAATACATGTGACTTAGTTCAAATAGTGAAGGTTGGAAGGGCCAGAAATCAGTGTATATGTGAGTATGTTGATTTGTTTCCTTATATCTCATTTGAAAGCCAGCTTTCGGGCATCTGCATGTTTTACTATAGACACTTGATGCATCCCCAGGCGCTATTACATATATACCTTTTTGTTTTGGTATTACTGCCAGTTTGAATTGATACGATGCATCTCCTTCGTAATAGTTATAATCTACATTTCTATCTGGAGATAGGTCATCTGGCAAAAATGTGCCTTTTATTACAAGCAATTGGAATGCCGAAACAGCAGGGATTACAGACCGCTCTAAAATGCTATCGGGGCATAATTGCAAAAAGTCAACATCTATTCCAAGATTCGCGGCACCATCAAAGTCAATTTTCCGTCCTGTTGGCAGATCAGTGAACTGCTTTGGTGTTGCAATTTCTATCCATATTGTATCTCCAACAGCAACGGTTTCCTTGTCTGGATAGATTTTCAAAGGTATTTCGAAAGTATAAGCATTGCCATAGCATCCTAAAGGGTATTTGTTACAAGTACTACCCATACAGAAACTTGCTATCACAAGAATTATTAATGGTTTCATGTGCAATACTGTTAATAATGATATAAAGCAAAAAGGTTGATAAGGTTTTGATCATTTCCATTTTCTTGAATCAATCTGCTTTTCAACAGTACCATCGAAACTACATCATTGTCTAAACCATTAAAGAAATTCGCATTGGTATAGCCGGTAGCTCTATCTGTAATAGGCGTGTTTTCATTTATTCCATCCAGGAGGTCATAATACAGCCCTGTTGGTATCCATCTGTCGGGGTCATCAGATTTGTTTGGATCAAATGCTTCGAGTAGATTTATATGGCTGCTTAAACCACTTACCGGAGTGTAGTTGTAAAACCAGGTTTTCTGAAAATAGCATGGTGCCGAATTCATGGCAAACTTGGCATCGGTTAGGAAATGAGTAAGCTGCGCATAATTAATTATTTCACTTTAAAACAGTAGTATAGCCTCTTTTCATATGCTAGCTCAAACCCAGGTCTGAAGTCGTTATAGATGTCCAGGTGCTGATTGGTGTGGGTAAGAGTTATCTGAAATGCGGCTCTAGGACACCGGGCATTTTTCCTGTATACATTTGAAACGTCATAAGGAGAAATTAAGAACTCTCCTTTTGATTTTGGAACTATTCCAAGCTGAAATTCATAAGTGCTGTCCGATTCTTGGAAATTATAGTCCAGATTATAAGATGATCCACGATCGTCTGGTAAGAATCTTCCTTTTACCAAATGGTAATTAAAATATTTTACAGCAGGGTTGAGGTATTTGGCACCATTGCTGTCTTCCGCAAATTGGTAAAATGTAATATCAACACCCAAATTCGCGGCGTTGCTAAAATCAATTTCTTGCCCACTAATTGCATCAATGAATCGCTTTGGCGATCTTAGATACATCCAAAGGGTATCACCGGTTTGCACCTCTTTGTAGTCAGGATACACCTGCATTTGTAGCTGAAACTGCCAGGTATTATAATGGCATTCCAAAGGTAACTTATCGCAAGTAGAAAAAATGAACATGGGTGCCAATGCAAAAATGATCAGGATTCGCATGATAGTCTTTGTTTAATAATAGTATTGGGCAAAGAGATTGGTGAGGTTGGCATTGGCGCCATTTTCGAGTATCATCCTTTCCCTGAATTGCGTTACTGACTTTACATCATTATCCATTGCATCGAAAAATTTGGTGTTATTGTAGCCTGAAACTCCATCTATTATTGGATTACTTTCATTCCTTTGGTCTATAAGATCATAATAAAGCCCTGTAGGTATCCATTTGTCTGGGTCATCGTTTTTATTAGGATTAAATGTTTCGAGCAAATTAAGGTGGCTGCTTAAACCACTTACTGGAGAGTTGTTGTAAAACCAGGTTTTCTGAAAATAGCATGGTGCCGAATTCATGGCAAACTTGGCATCGGTTAGGAAATGTCCCATGTGGTAGGCCCAGCTTTCTGCCAATCCGATAATTTCAGAAGAAGAGCCATTATCACCATTTCCATAAGGTGGATTGCTGCTAAAAATCATTTCGTGAACTTCGGCGCTTACCAGGGTTTCCCACCAGTTGTGGCCCACTTTGTTGTAGTGTGCTGCATGGGTAAGTTCGTGGTAAGCCACTTCATCGAGCCTGTCCGAGCCTGCAGTAACATCGTTGCCGCCTAAATTATAACCTGCTGCAATATCAATTTGAGCCTTCAATGTCTCTATGAATGCATAAACGCCTCCTGCAATGCAGGAATAATTCGAGATTTGATAAGTCCTGATAATTATCTCGGGCAAATCATAAACAAAGCGTTTGGCAAACATGGGCGACATGCCGGCAGTTCCCATGAGTCGCCAGTTGGTAAGTATTATTTTGAGTTTGCCGGGCGGTGTGCCAATGTTCAATTGGTTAGCATATTGGTGGTACTCCTGCACCGCATTTGCCGTTGTAGCAGCAGCCCAAAACCTTGCCCCGGCGCTGAGCGCATCGCTGGTATAGTTAATGTCGTAAGTAATATTATTCAAAGCCCCAGCGTATTTGCCCATGTTTATTTCAACAGGAAAAAGCATTTGCCAAAGTCTTGCCCTGCGAATAGACCGCACAGTGGCTTGTCCGTTGCGAAACCTCACCAGCAATGTTGCCTTGTTGAACTCTTTATAAATGTTGAAAGCACCCTGGTCGTTGGTATAGGTTCGTTCAACTTTCAGAAATCTTCGGGCAACCACCCTTGCAATGCGAACTCCGGTGTAAGTGCCAAACTGCGTATCATAAACACGGATGGTACCGGTAGGTTGTCGAACCGGGTCGGGCTCCGGTGGCGTATTGGGCACACATACCCCGGTAGTATAATCCCAGTGAAAGCCCGGTGAACATTGGTTTTCATCCGGCACGCAATTGCCTATGCCATAGTCCCAATGATAGCCCTCGGGGCATTGGTAGGTATCCGGCTGAATAATTTTGCCATTATCAACCGTGTTAAGGGCAATGTCACAGGAAGGATCATCAACGGGGTTGCCGGTAATGCTGAAGGCTTCATTTTCCATAGCTGCCAATTGGGGCACATGGATGTGCTGGAGTAGTTCGAAAGTAATGCCGGCCGGGGGCGAAAAACCAGGGTCGACCACGGCATAAAGCCAGGGGATTTCTTCCGACGGGGTAACACCATCATTGTAATAGTCACCCTCCTGCACTACTTCATAATCAAGTGGATAATCGAAAAGTTCAATGTCAAGGCTATCCAACGCATTGAGTTGGGTAATGTTGGACGGCTTGAGCCGCACATACCACTTGTTTTCTGCCACACCAGCAGCCGTTCCATACAGGTTGATAGCGGCCTGCTGCATGTTGGCCACCGAGTAGGGATTGTTGATGAGGTGTGCGCCCAATATGGTAGGGATGAGTATGGTGTCGGGGCGGTTGTAAATATCCTGGTCCTCCACGCAGGAAGTGGTCAATAACTGAAGGCTGCTTCTTGCGCTGTGCATTTTACCACTTTTGCCGGTGGGGGATGGTTCCAATTGAATATCCTTCTGGCAGGCTGCGAAGATGATGGCAAGAATAGCAATTTGAAATAGATGGCGCAGAGAGGCCCGGCTGAAATTTGCAGTGCGGAACACAGGAGTGTGATTTAGTGTGGCTGCAAGGTAGCGGAGGTCTTGTAAGCAAAAACCTGATGAATGTCATGCAAAAAACCCCTTCGGCAAACGAAATTATCGGGGGTGAGCAGCGGCTAAAATGCTTCCAATCCTGCATGTTGCTTTAAATTCCTGCCAAACCTGTTTTTCCCAGGTTTTGCCTTTTTACCTTTGCCCACCCTCACGGGCATTTCATTTCTTCATTTTTGCATTGATTGATGATAAAGAAAAAGGCAGAACTGCTGGCTCCGGCCGGCGCATTCGATAGTATGCAGGCAGCCATCAACGCCGGTGCTGATGCCGTGTATTTTGGCGTGGAGCAGCTCAATATGCGCACCCGTTCATCGGAGGGCTTTACGGTGGACGATATTGCCGGAGTAGCCAGGCTTTGCCACACCCATGGAGTGAAGGCATACATTACCCTCAACACAGTGATGTATGACCACGACATGCAACTGCTGCGCACTATTTTGCAGGAAGTAAAAACGCATGGCATTGATGCGGTGATTGCCGCCGATTTTGCAGTAATGGAGTTGTGCAACCAAATGCATATCCCGCTGCATATTTCCACGCAGGCCAACATCAGCAATTTTGCTGCCGTGCAGTTTTTTGCACGCATGGCCGATGTGGTGGTGCTTGCCCGTGAATTGACACTGCAACAAACTGCAGCCATCACCCGTGATATAGAGCGGTTCGATGTGCGGGGCGTTTCGGGCGAAAGACTGAAGGTGGAAGTGTTTGTGCATGGCGCTTTGTGCATGGCCGTTTCGGGTAAGTGCTACATGAGCCTGCACACCCAAAATGCATCGGCCAACCGTGGCGCATGTGTGCAAACCTGCCGCCGCCCATACAAAGTAACCGATACCGAAACCGGCGAAGAATTGCTCATTGACAATGAATACATCATGTCGCCCAAAGACCTCTGCACTATTGGTGTACTCGACCAGGTGCTGGCTGCAGGTGTGGATGTGTTGAAGATAGAGGGGCGTAGCAAGGGTGCGGAGTATGTGCATACGGTTACAAAATGTTACCGCGAGGCAATGGATGCCGTTACTGAAGGCACTTATACAAGGGAGAAAATTGCTGCATGGGAAACTGAATTGGAAAAAGTGTACAACCGTGGATTCTGGGAAGGTTATTATCTCGGCAGGGAATTAGGTGAATGGACAAAGCAACCGGGCTCCATTGCTACAGAAAAGAAAGTTTTTATTGGTCGCGGCAGCAAGTACTATGCAAAAATTGGGGTGGGCGAATTTGATATTGAAGCCGGTTCACTGAAGGAAGGCGATACCATTCTTATCACCGGCAATGCGCATGGAATGGTTCGTGAGCAATTAACGACGCTTATGGTGAATGGTGAAAAAGCATCGCAGGCAGCAAAGGGTGACAAACTCACGCTGCCGGTTGCTACCAAAGTAACGCCCGGCGATAAACTCTATAAAATTGTTGCCAGCGCCGATGCCTAAGATTATTCATTACCGCAACAAGTGCATTGGCTGTGGCATCTGCTACGAAAGGCAACCCGCCTTCTGGCGCATGTCGAAAAAAGATGGCAAGGCTACCTTGCTGCATGCAACGGTGAAGAAGGAGATTCATCAACTCAGTATACAGTTGCCCGATGTGCAGGAATCGCAGCAGATTGCTGAGGCCTGCCCGGCAAGAGTGATTAAAGTGATGTAACAATTCAGAAGCCTCAGATCATTTTTTCCTGCGGCTTGCTCTTGCTTCATTTTCCTGCATGCGGGCCTTTACAATTTTTTTGATCAGCGTTTTGGGCAAAGGTTTATCCGGTGCAAAATGCAGCGTGGTTACTGTGCCATCAAGGCTTTCAAGTTCGTTTTTCATTTTTATGGCAAGGGCTCGGCTCATGAGGTAAAGGCTTACACTGTTTTTGGTGACTCCAAAGCCAACCAGCAGGTAGTGGTATTTAAAACAGGGCACCTGGTAGCTGACTAATTCCTCTGCATCCGGCACTAATGATTTAATTAACTGTCGCAGTTCTTCCAACTTTGGGCGCAGGAAGGATGATTGCTTTGCAATGAAGGCATCAACTTCGTTGGACATTTGGTTAAGTCTTTTTTTGATTGGCAAATGCAAATGCTCATTTGCTTGTTGAATTTAATGCTTCGTTCATCAAAAGGAGTTGCAAACAATAATCTAACCTCGCAGGTCGTATGAATAAAACCAAAACTGAACCCTTGACAATTGAACACATGAACCCCTGAACCTTCAGCGTTTCAACCTTTAACCCTTTGTGCTTTCCAATTTCCCGATCTTTGCCGCGGTTATGGAAAAAACAAACTTCATCGATTACATCAGGGTGTATTGTAAAAGCGGTCATGGTGGTGCTGGCAGCAAGCATTTTGCCCGCACCAAGTTCAACCCCAAGGCAGGTCCTGATGGTGGCGATGGCGGCCGTGGTGGCCACATCATCCTCCGTGGAAATGCACAGCTTTGGACACTGCTGCACTTACGCTACTACAAAAACGTGATAGCCAGCAATGGCCAGGGCGGCGACAAGAATCTGCAAACCGGCTCCGACGGTGAGGATATCGTTATCGAAGTGCCGTTAGGGACAATTGCTATTGATGAAGAAACACGGGAAAAGGAAGCGGAAATACTGGAAGACGGCCAGGAGGTAATATGGCTTAAAGGCGGACGCGGCGGGCAAGGCAATAAACATTTTGCCACTGCCACCAACCAGGCGCCCGATTATGCCCAACCCGGCGAACCCGGCGTAGAAGGCTGGAAATTCCTGGAGCTGAAAGTGCTGGCCGATGTAGGTTTGGTTGGCTTTCCCAATGCCGGCAAGTCCACCTTGTTAAGTGTAATTACTGCTGCCAAACCCAAGATTGCCGACTACGCCTTCACGACACTTACTCCCCAACTGGGCATGGTGCCTTACCGCAACAATCTCTCTTTCTTCGTGGCCGATCTGCCGGGCATCATAGAAGGTGCTGCAGAAGGGAAAGGTCTTGGTCATCGTTTTCTGCGCCATATTGAACGCAACTCCATCCTGTTGTTTCTCATTCCTGCCGATGCAGAAGACCATCGAAAGGAGTTTGAAATACTGCTGAATGAATTGCAGGAATACAACCCTGAAATGCTGCAGAAGGATTTTGTTATCGCCATCAGTAAAGCCGATATGCTGGATGATGAATTGAAGGCAGCCATTAAAAAGGAAATGCCAGAACAATGTCCTTTGGTCTTCATATCCAGTGTGCTGAACCAGGGATTGAATGAGTTGAAAGATTTGCTTTGGGAAACCCTGAATAAAGACAAAAAGCCCGGATGACCGGGCTTTTTCATTCGGAATAAAATTAATTTCAAATTCGTACTGCAGTGCCGGTGGCAATTACCATCAGCATGCTGGAGCCGGCTCCCACTGTTTCAAAATCGAGGTCAATGCCAACAACAGCATTGGCGCCCATGGCTTGCGCTTTTGATTCCAGTTCTTTCATGGCAGTCACTTTTGCTTCCTGCAATACTCTTTCATAAGTGCCGCTACGACCGCCTACAATGTCGCGGATGCCTGCAAAAATGTCTTTGAAAATGTTGGCTCCAATAATGGTTTCGGCACTAATGACGCCCATGTATTGCTGAATGGGTTTCCCTTCAATGCTGTTGGTGGTGGTGGTAATCATGATTAATAGTTTGAAAGGAAATAAAGGTACAGCAGCCTTGTGAAATTGAGGGTGTGCTGCATCTTAAAGATGCCTTTGCAGAAATCATTCGCATTGGTAATAAACATTTTTATCTTTAAACAAACCATCAGCACTAACATGAAACTCAACAAACCCGTTGTCCTTTGCCTGTTGGCATCTGTCTTTTTTCTAAATGTTTCTCAATCGCAAACTGTAAAGCTCCTTGGCAAGGTAATGACCCTTGCTGTCAAAGGTGAAGGTGGCAAGAATGGCGCATCGGTTGCCTTCAACCCCGTTACAAAAAAGTATTATGCAGTACAGGCAGGCAATGAATCATTTCCCATTTGTGTGTACAACGATAAGGGTGTGTTGCAGGTTGGCGGTTCGGTAAATTCTTTGATTGATACCCGTGGATTGTGGTACAATCCGAAAACCGGTAAACTGCAGGGCAACGGTTATGATGACAAAGGTTGGTTTGAATACCAACTCGACGCCAAGGGGATTCCCGTTGGAGTCAAAATTCTGCATGAAGGCACTAACCAGCCTGATGCGCAAAGCCTTGGTGCTTTTGATGCAAAAAACAACCTCGTCTATTTTTTCGACGGCCTTGATCTGTATTCGTACAATGCAGCAACTGCCGAATTGAAGGATTCCAAAAGCTTTGATGATATGTTGGTAGATATCGATTCCGATGGAGATAGTTACAATTCCAACGCTATTGTATTCACAGGAATTAAAGAGAAGGAAATTGGTTTTTTGAATGTGGAGCTTCACCAGGTGGAATTGTTCAATCTTCAAGGGAAGCAGACAACCATCCTTACCATTCCTGAAGACCAGCCTATTGAGGACATGTTTAATTTTTCCTATTGCAATGGTATCTATTGGTTTTTCAATACGGAAACCCGGGTATGGACAGGTTATAAGGAAGGCGCAGTTGCAACAAAAAATAAGCCCGCCGGCGGAACTGAAGTTGTTATAGGAACTACAGTAATTGGAGCAAAAACTGGAGCCAAAGGGAAAGTGACGAAAATAAA
>JBBIOQ010000071.1:16427-21007 GCA_037443285.1 Sphingobacteriales bacterium
AACCTTGCCGAAAAAAGTGCCGCTCTTGTTAGCCAGTGGAGAACTAAATACGGTGACAATGCTGCAGACCTGTTGGTGAAACGTTCGCAGGAATCAGGATGGCCTGAATGTATTAACGACCTTACCAAGCGAAGTGATCTCCGGGAAAAATTTAAAGAAATGGTGGCGTACTATGTTGATGATATAGACACCGACCGCGTATTGATATTGGTGCCGGCTTCTGAAAACAAACACCTCGCCCCTGCATTTGATTTTGCGTTTGATTTCTATATGGTGTATGGTCGCACAGCATTGACGCTTGGCGATAAGGTTTCACCCACGAAATAGCCATGAGCCTTTCGATCTGCTGTGTTGTCAATTGAAGGTATTTTCCCAAACAAAACCCCGGCTTCAACCGGGGTTTGTTCAAGGTTAAATGGTCAATGGTGCTTCTTGTCAGAAGCAGTATTTTTTTTCAGCAATCAATTTTTCAGCAATGCGCCTGCGTGCATCCTTGCTGTTGAATGGACCGTACTTTGTAAATCTTTTCAGGCCCAGCAACATCATGCGTTGTTCATCGCCATCGGAGAAAGCGTTGATGGCTTCTTTTCCGCATCTGTTTGCAGTATCCACTGCATCGTTGAGGTAGCAACGCATCAAATCCGTTTGCAGGCCAATTGCGTCAAGACCTCTTACGTTGGCCAGCTTTTGCACACGCAGCAGGCAGCTTTCGGCAATAAAAGTCTTGATGGACATATCGGCAATGTTCATGAGTATTTCCTGTTCATTTTCTATTCTTGTCATCAGTTTTTGAACAGCGCCTCCTGCCACCATCAAAATGGCTTTCTTCAAGCTGGCAATGGCTTTTTCCTCCGCAGCAAATGCACCTTCATCTTCGCTGCCAAAATCGGGAATACTCATCAGTTCTTTTTGTACAGCCATGGCTGGTCCCATCAGGTCGAGCCGTCCTTTCATGGCACGTTTCAGCACCATGTCTACGGTAAGGAGGCGGTTGATCTCATTTGTGCCTTCGAAGATGCGGTTGATGCGACTATCGCGGTAAGCACGGCTTATCGGATATTCTGCGCTATAGCCATTGCCGCCATGTATCTGAACACCTTCATCTGCTACAAAATCCAACAGTTCACTGCCATGCACTTTCATGATGGCACACTCGATGGCAAACTCTTCTGCTGCTCCGAGTAAAGCCTCGGCAAAAGGTTTGCCGGACTGCAGCAGTTCTTCTTCTTTGTCCTGAATGAGTTTGCAGGTACGGTACAAAGCCGATTCATCGGCCCAGCAGCGGATGGCCATTTCGGCAAGTTTGTGCTTCATGGCACCGAAATTGCTGATGGGCTGTTTGAATTGTTCGCGGGTAATGGCGTACTGCACTGACATAGTGGTGCAACGCTTGGCTCCACCCATAGTGGCAGCATCCAGCTTCAGGCGACCGATGTTCAAAATGTTGAACGCAATCACATGGCCTTTGCCAATTTCACCCAGCACATTTTCTACAGGCACTTTGCAGTCCTGGAAATACAGTTGCACCGTACTGCTGCCTTTGATGCCCATCTTCTGTTCTTCAGGGCCTTGGGTGAAACCTTCAAAGCCACGCTCCACAATGAATGCCGTGAACTTGTCGCCATCTATTTTAGCAAATACAGTGTATACATGCGCAAAGCCTCCGTTGGTTATCCAGCATTTCTGGCCATTGAGGAGGTAGTGTTTGCCGTCGGCACTCAGTTGTGCCGTGGTGCGGGCACTCAGCGCATCGCTACCGCTGTTGGGCTCCGTTAATCCATAGGCGCCTTTCCATTCACCACCCGCCAGTTTAGGAATGTATTTTGCTTTTTGTTCGGGTGTTCCAAAATACAAAATAGGCAGGGTGCCAATGCCTGTGTGAGCTGCCATAGCTACTGAAAAGGAATAGCCACCGCCAAGCCCTTCTGCTACAATCATGCTTTCGGTGAATGGCTTACCCAGGCCACCGTATTCTTCCGGGATGCTTACACCCAGAAGACCGAGTTCGCCGGCCTTATCCATCAGGGAAGGCATAAAGCCAGGTTCCATGGCATCCATGCGATCTACGTTTGGCAGCACTTCTGTATCCAGGAATTGCTGGCACATGTCCAATATCATGTGTTGTTCTTCTGAAAAATCTTCTGGAACAAATACACTGGCAGGTTCGGTGGATTTAATCAGCCATTCGGCTCCTTTGGGTGCGGCAATTGTTTTCGTGTTTTCCATAGGGCAATTTTTATTGAATCGGCAGTAGTTTATTTCAGGTTCTCATATACTTGGGTCAGCACATGCCTGACCACTTCAATATCATTTTCGGACACGCCTTCCAGCCCCTCGAGCAGGGTGGTATTGGCCAGCGTCATTGTAGAATCTCGTAATGATTTGGCAGCGTCTGTGAGAAAAATGTAGTTGATGCGGCGGTCGTCTTTACTGGCAACTCTTTGTACCAGGCTCATTTTTTCGAGGTTGTCCACCAGCCGGGTAATGCTTGGTTTATCGCGAAATGTCTTGTTGCAGAGTTCCTGCTGGCTTACCCCGTCGTCCTTCCACAGGTGCACCAGTACGCTCCACTGTTCTACTGTGAGATCGATACCTGCCTGTCTGAAATGTTTTTGAAGGCGCCGTGCCAGGGCAGTGTTTGCCACGCCTGTGATTACGAAGTACAGTTCGCCCCGCCTGAATTGGTTGTTTGACATATAGTTGTTTATGCAACTATTCAAAGATAAAGGCTTAAACAATTGGGCAAAATATCCTCTGAAAAAAAATCCGGGCCAGTTTCCCTGGGTTCAGGGAGTGGCTTTCCTTAACAAAATTTTTCATTAAGAAAGCTTTAACAAATTGAGATAAGGGTCGGCTATTCCGGAAAAGTTCTATATATGATTGTGGTAATTGTAAAAAAATATTTCAAAAGAGTGCACTTAGATAATAAATATAATTAATAGTGTTAAGGAAGTCCAAATGCCTCTTTATTCACCGCCCCATTTAGTAATCGGAAAACAGGAATTCGACCATCAATAATTAAAACGAAACAAGAATCAACAAAACAAAACACAACGTATGAGACTGAGAGCCAACTTATTGCTTGCCTTGGTGACGGTGCTTTTTGCAATTGCTGGTTTTGGTCAGGAAGCAGCTACCAGGTTAGTAACCGGTACTGTTAAGGACCAAAAGGGCAACCCGCTTCAAAGTATCACTGTTACAGAAAAGGGAACTACAAATGCCGCCATTACCGATGCTGCGGGCGCATTTTCGATTAGAGTGAAAACTGCAACGCTGGTAGTCAGCGGGGTAGGTTTCCAGACACAGGAAGTCAAAGTGCAGGACGGAAAAGCACTTGCCATTGTGCTTGCCGATGAATCAAAAGAGTTGTCGGATGTGGTGATAGTGGGTTATGGCACCCAGAAAAAGGCCAACCTGACCGGTGTCACTTCCACAGTGAAGATGGACCAGATTTTGGGCGAAAGGCCTATCAGCACTACTGCTTCTTTGTTGCAGGGTGTTTCTCCTGGTCTGCAAGTGACTATTGGAAGCGGCCGTCCTGGTGAAGGTGCCAACCTCAACATCCGTGGTGCTACAGGCCTGACTTCAACAGGATTCACCCAGGGTGCGCCATTGATTTTGGTGGACAACACAGTATTCGATGGTCCTCTTAACCTGATTGACCCAAATGACATTGAGACGGTAACAGTGCTGAAGGATGCCGGTTCTGCCGCTATCTACGGTGCCCGTTCGGCATTTGGTGTAATCCTTATCAACCCCAAGAAGGGTAAGAAAAACCAGAAAACCCAATTCAACTACAGCAACAATATTGTCTTTTCAAATCCCACCAACCTGCCACAAAAGGCTACACCGCTTCAAGGCATTCAAATGCTGATTGATGGCGGTTTGACTACCTACAGTGTTGGCCAGGGCCAGGATTTGGCAACATGGAAGACCTTGCTTCAGAATTATGAAGCCAATCCATCAAAATATCCAAACGGGTATGATACCGTAAATAACAAGTATTACCAACACCAGGGAGCCGATGCGGTGAATGAAATGCTGGGCCATTCTGCCATGCAGTATATGAACAACCTTTCCATCACCGGCGGATCTGATAAAACAACCTATCGTCTTTCGTTTGGTTCCACAAACGAAACCGGCATCTTGCTGCCAAGCGCCGGCCAGGACAAGTTCACCCGTTACAACGTAAGGTCTTTTGTATCGTCTGATATTGCAAGTTGGTTCAACGCTCAGTTGGATGCTGCTTATAATTATGGCAACACTGTTAGGCCTGGTTATGACAATGCCTACACCTATGCGGCAAGGGTTCCCAGCTACCTGCGCACTGATACTGTGCCGCTCGCTGGATATCCCGGTTTGATTGCCACAGGTAAAAACCTGATAAATACTACTGCTCCCCACGATTATCGTTATGACCAGCTTCGTGTAACGGCAAGAACTGTGCTGAAGCCATTCAAAGACTTCACAGTAACCGGCGAATACACCTTCAGCAATTACCATACACTCGAAACCAACTACGACAAATATAATACTCCCCAAAATTCAGACCATCGGGTTAGTTAACAATTTCGATTAAT
>JBBIOQ010000072.1:0-20899 GCA_037443285.1 Sphingobacteriales bacterium
AAATGCAATTTGGCCACAGCAAACGAATGCCAATGCAGTGCTCACCATTGTCGGCGGCACTGTCGGCGGCTACATCACTTTTGCGGGTGCACATCGCATGCTTGATGCAAGTGCCGGTACTGTTCCGGACCGGCAGGAAGTTAATCGTTCAGCCACGCTGGGTATCCTGCTTTCCGGTATCATGCGCATCCTGCTATTCCTAGCGGCATTTGGTGTGGTGGCAGCCGGCTTTTCGCAGGATATTACCAATCCTGCTGCCGGTATTTTCAGGCAAACCCTTGGCAATGCAGGCGAACGGGTTTTTGGCCTCATCATCTGGAGCGCCGCCATAACATCTGTAGTCGGAGCATCCTATACTTCTGTTTCATTTCTCGAGAACCTGCATCCGTTCATTCTCCGTAACCGTCAATGGTTTATTGTAGCATTCATCATTTCTGCCACGCTCATTTTTGCCTTGTATGGCCAACCTGTAAAAATACTGGTAGCTGCAGGGGCTTTGAATGGCCTGATACTGCCGGTTTCACTTGGTTTGATGTTGCTTGCCCTGCATTCAAAAAAAATAATGGGTAACTACCTGCATCCTCGTTGGTTGTTTGCTGCGGGATGGTTGGTTGTAATTACCATGGGGTACATGAGCATGAAAGCACTGGCAGCATTTCTTAAATGAACCCAAAGGGTCCATGAAATTCATGGTCGGTATTAATGATTTGTGCCTATGCCTCGGCCAGCGCCATTTTGCGCATCCAGCGCCAATGTGTAATGAAAAGAATGATACAGATGAAGATGACCAGGCTGCTTACAATCAGGTTGCCGTTGGCCTCGTGCCTTACTGTTTGAATTTTTTCGGCCTTGGCTGATTCAAACATTGACCTAATGGTCTGTTCATCCGGGGTATAGGTTGTTTTGGATGACTCATCCGGTTTGGCTGCTGATTTCAGTATGTCCATTTTGTAGTTTTCGTAAGAGGCCAGGCTGGGTGAACCAGGCGGTGTATACCCTGAATGCAGCGGGTCTGTTAAGCTTATGATGGCATTTACAAGTGCAGTGATGGATATGAGGAATGTTATTACACAAACCAGGCAAACACTGTAGCCATAGATTTGCGGCCCTATTTTTTTGCTTTTTTCCATAAGCTGGTTTTTGTTGTAGGAAGATTACGATTTCCTGAGGACATGAATCATGATTGAAATCAGGCAATGCGGTAATGCTGTAGTAACTGCATTGCCTGATTTTTTTAGGTATAGAACGCCTGAACACAGTAGCAGCCATTTCCTGATGGCAACTTTAACGCAGGACCGTGGGTAAATATGCATCTGCCAATTAATCAGTTGCCTATATTCGCCACCTCAAAAACCAACAATTGCCGGCGGCAAAAAGCCGCCTTTCTCAACGCAAATTGAATTGTATATGAAGTTTAACCGGTTGAATAACATCGTAGGTTGGATTGTATTCCTGATTGCAAGTGCGGCCTATGTGATGACCGCTGAAAAGAACGGCAGCCTCTGGGACTGTGGCGAGTTTGTGGCCAGTTGTTACAAAGTTCAAATTCCACACCCTCCGGGAGCGCCTTTGTTTGTATTGCTCGGCCGGTTTTTCATTATCCTTTTTGGTGATAACCCAGCCACTGCTGCCAAGGCGGTGAACATCATGAGCGCCCTTGCCAGTGGTTTTACCATCTTATTCCTTTTCTGGACCATTACCCATTTTGCACGCAAACTGGTTAACCCTGATGTAACAACCATTTCGCAAAACCAGGCCCTCACCATTATGGGTGCCGGCGTTGTGGGTGCGCTTGCATACACTTTTACTGATTCCTTCTGGTTCAGCGCTGTGGAAGGTGAAGTATACGCACTGAGTTCATTTTTTACGGCGTTGGTTTTTTGGGCTATGCTCAAATGGGAACACCAGGTGGACAAAGATGCCCGAACGGAAGCCGGGGTGGGCCATTTCAATGCCGACCGCTGGATAATATTTATCTTCTTTATGATGGGCCTTAGTATTGGTGTGCACCTGCTCAACTTGCTCACCATTCCGGCCATTGTAATGATTTATTATTTCAAGCGCTACAAGGTGACCAAATGGGGAACTGTCTGGGCTTTCCTGATTGGCTGCGGCATTACCGGCGTGGTGCAGAAATTCGTCATTCAATATTCCATCAAGGGAGCAGGTCATTTCGATATCTTTTTTGTAAACAACCTGGGATTGTCATTCTTTAGTGGCTTCGTCACGTTCTTTGTTTTGCTTGCAGTGGCCATTTGGTTTGGCCTTCACATGGCTTCGAAAAAGGGATGGTATTTCTTACGCCTCGGCGTTTGGTGCTTCACCTTCATGCTCATTGGTTACAGCAGCTATCTTACCACCATGGTGCGTAGTAATGCCGACCCGGGTGTTGATATGTACAACGTGGACAACCCAATGAGTCTTGTTGGCTATCTTGGCCGTGAACAGTATGGCGATTTTCCTTTGATACGTGGACAGGTGTTTACCGCGCAAAGCCGTAATGTAGGCCGCGAAGAGGGCAGCATGCGCTACCAGAAGTCGAAAGAAAAATACATCGAGTTAGGACCTGATGTGAAGGAAGTGTATGACCCTGCGGATATGATGTTCTTCCCCCGGGTTTGGGACCGCAGCAATGACCAACAGCATGCCGACTATTATGCACAATTCCTAGGCATAGGCAAAAGCGATGATCCGAAGGCCCAAGACCCTGAAACCGGGCCATACGAACGTCGTCCAACATTTGGCGATAACATTCGCTTCTTTATTGGTTACCAGACTTACTGGATGTACCTGCGCTATTTCATGTGGAATTTCACGGGCAAGCAAAACGATGTGCAGGGTGTAAACCCGAACAACGTTAGGGATGGTAACTGGATTACCGGCATTTCATTTATTGATGATTTAATCTATGGCCCCCAGGATAAATTGCCTCAAACCATCCGCGAAAACAAGGCACACAACAAGTTGCTGGCACTGCCGCTGATTCTGGGTTTGTTTGGATTGTTCTTTCATTATTTCAGGCACCGCAAAGATTTCCTGGTAAACTTCCTGTTGTTCTTCTTCACAGGTTTCGCTATTGTTCTTTACCTCAACCAGGCAGGTAACCAGCCTCGTGAACGTGACTACGCCTACGTGGGAAGTTTCTATGCTTTTGCCGTTTGGATTGGTTTGGCAGTGCCCGGTTTCGTGCATCTCGCCGTCACCAAAAACCAGAAATTATTGCAGCGCATTATTATTTCTGCCGCCATCATTTACCTGGTGGGAGCCATGTCGGGATCCATTGCTACAGGCGATTTCAACACTTTTACAGGTCTTGCCTTACTGGGTGTTTTTGCCAGTGCTGTCATCTTTATATTGTACTATGCATTCAAAGCATTGAAGAGCGAAAAAACAATTGCTTTGGCAGCTACTGTTGCACTACTTGTGGCAGCGCCCTTGCTCATGGCTTTCCAGGAATGGGACGACCACGACCGCAGCCAGAAACTGATGGCGCCCGATTTGGCAAGGGATTACCTTGAAAGCTGCGCTCCCAATGCCATTCTCTTCAGCTTTGGCGACAACGATACTTACCCGCTCTGGTATGCACAGGAAGTGCAGGGCATTCGTAAGGATGTGCGTGTAATAAACTACAGCCTTTTGGGCATCGACTGGTATATCAACCAGTTGCGTTACAAAGTGAACGACAGCGACCCGATGGATGTGATTTGGAGTGCCGACCAGATTGAAGGTGACAAAATCAACTATGCATTTTACGACCCACGCCCGGGCTACGATGGTCCTCAGAACCTGTATTCTGTTTTGAAGGATTGGGTGGGCTCAAGCGACCCGCAAAAGATGTATAATTCGGGTGATGAATTGATTCCGGTAATTCCGACCAACAGTTTCTACATGCCTGTAAATAAGCAGGCAGTGGTGAAAAACGGTACAGTCAGTGCTGCTGAAATTGACAATGTTGTTGATACCATTCATTTCCAGGTTTCCCGCCAGGTGTTATTGAAAAATGATTTGGCAGTGCTGGCAGTAATGGCGGCAAGCAATTTCAACAGGCCTATTTATTTCACCTCCAAATTTGATGAGCTTGGCTTCCAGGGCTACCTGCGTCGCGATGGCATGACATATCGTTTTGTGCCCATTGCAAATGAAGAGGTAAATACCGGATGGGCATACGAAAAACTCATGAAGCAATTCAGGTTTGGAAATGCCGAGACCAAAGGCGTTTATTACGATGAAGAAAACCGCCGTCACCTCAATAATATTCGGCAGGCTTATTCCGATGTTGCCCTTGCTCTTACGGCAAAAGGCGAAAAAGACAGCGCACAAAATGTGTTGAACAGGGTAGACAAAATGATCGATCAATCAAACATGCCATATGGTTTGATTAGCCGCTACAACCTGCACGACCAAACTAGTCTTATGATGCTGGAAGCAGCTTACCGTTCGGGTGATACCAAACTTGCAGAAAAGATTTCAAGAAGTGTACGCAAGGATCTGAATGAACAGATTGCTTATTACAAAGCCATTGGTGAGAAACGCAGCGAAAGAATGAGTTATGAAGTGCAGCGGTCAGAAATGTTGCTGCAGATGATTGACCAGATGGACTCAATGCTCAAGCCTAAAAGCCCTGAGCAGCCAGTAAAAATTTCGACCACTGACAGTGGTAATCCAAAGGCGAAATGAATGGAAGGCGGGTTGAAATCCGCAATCTCGAAATGTTGATTCCAGGGACAGGTAGCTAGCTGCCTGTCCCTGTTTGTTTTACCAAACAAAAGGTATTAATCGCCAGGTGCGTTGCTTGTAAGCAGCGTAAGTATCAAACTGTTGCTGCAGCATTTTTTCTTCATATTCTATTTTGATGAGAAGCACTATCAACAACATGCTCCATGCAAGGAGCCGTAGCCATGAATAATAGTCGAACACAAGTGCTCCGGCAATCAACAATACAGCAGTATAAAACGGGTGCCGGACAAATGCATATACACCATCTGTAAGCAACTGTGCATCCCGGCGGGGCTCCGGAAAAACTGTAAATTTTGATTTCCTGAATGAATAAAACGCGGCAATGCAAATCATCCATCCTGCAGTGAATGCTGCCAAACCAATTATGTGATGTGGGCACCAGGGACCAGTGGTGAAAATGAACGTGAGCAGTGCAAACTGCAGGCCAACCAACCACCACGAAAATTTAGAAACAGGCATAGCGTAAACAAAATGTGAAGGCATCAACCAAATGCCTTACTGCTTGTTTATTTATGGTAATTTAGAACAAAATCCATCATTATGCTCGGGCATCGGTTCATAAAGTTTGACCCGCAGGAGGGAGGCAAGAACAAGTTCGACCAACTGCTCGACCTTTTCATGCAGTTGCTCACCTATACCAGCGGCGATGTGAGTGAAGCATTGAGTTGGATGAATGAACTCGACAAGAAATTTCAGCTCACCAACGAGGAATATGGTATGGGTGATTTTATTGACGAGTTGAAAGAAAAGGGTTACATAACAGAAGAACAACAAAACGGCCAGATAAAAATTACACCCAAAACTGAACAGGGAATCCGCAAGCGCAGCCTGGAGGAAATATTCGGCAAACTCAAGAAAACCCGTTCAGGCAATCACCAGACTTTTAAACCGGGCGGCGGTGATGAAATCAATCCGGAAACCAAACCATTTCAGTTTGGAGATACGCTGGAGCAAATTGATTTTACCGAGAGCATTCGCAATGCGCAGATAAATCATGGCATTGAAAGTTTTTCCATGCATGAAGATGATTTGCAGATAAGAGAAACCGACTTCAAAACGCAAACATCCACTGTGCTCATGATCGACATCAGCCACTCCATGATATTGTATGGAGAAGACAGGATAACACCTGCAAAAAAAGTGGCGATGGCATTGAGCGAACTCATTACTTCCCGCTATCCAAAAGACACGCTTGACATTGTCGTGTTTGGAAATGATGCATGGACTGTGGAAGTAAAAGACCTTCCCTACCTGCAGGTAGGACCATATCATACCAACACGGTAGCTGGGTTGCAACTGGCAATGGAAATTCTACGCAAACGCAAAAATCCCAACAAACAAATTTTCATGATTACAGACGGCAAACCTACCTGTCTGAAAATTGGCAAGCGCTATTATAAAAACAGTTTCGGTATCGATCGGAAAATATTCAGCCGTTGTCTCAACCTGGCAGCTCAATGCAAGAAGCTTAAAATCCCCATTACCACATTTATGATCGCAACCGACCCGTACCTGCAGCGTTTTGTTACCGAGTTTACCGAAACCAATAATGGCAAAGCTTTCTTTGCATCACTCGATAATCTTGGTTCCTTCATCTTCCGCGATTTTGAAAGTGGCAAACGTAAAACGGTTTACTAATTGATTGCCACTAAGACAATAAGAAGGAAGTATCTTTTTAAATTGATTTTAGTAAATAGAAATGGAATCATTAACCGGAATATCAGAATATGACGAGTACCTGGCATCGCAAATAGTGGATGCAGCAATCACAGTTCACAGAAAAATAGGGCCTGGCCTTCTTGAAAAGATCTATGAAACCAGTTTTGCTTATGAGTTGGAGAAGAGGGGATTACCAGTAAAGCGGCAGGTACTATTGCCTTTGTTTTACGATGACCTGATATTTGATGAAGGATTGAAATTGGATATACTGGTTGATGACTTAGTTATTTGTGAACTTAAAGCGGTCGAGACCGTTAATCCTTATTGGAAAGCTCAGATTATCAGCCATCTGAAACTGGCAAAACTCAGGCTTGGTTTTTTAATAAACTTCAACGTTGCTCTTCTGAAGGATGGTCTCAAACGATACATAGTTTCAAGCCAACTTTAAATTCCTTCTTAGAGTCTTAGTGGCAAAAAAAAGATATGAATCATCCCAACATAGCAACTCTCAGTCAGCTTAGGCAAAGCGGTTACAATGCAAAAAGCATCAAACAGGAAATCAGGGAAAACCTGGTGAGAAAAATTCAAAACAAGGAAGAAACTTTTCGGGGAATACTGGGTTATGAAGACAGCGTAATACCCGATACCGAACGAGCTTTGCTCAGTCGGCACAACATCCTTTTTCTTGGCCTCAGAGGTCAGGCAAAAACACGCATGGCCAGGCAAATGGTTGATTTGCTCGATGAATTTATTCCCATTGTTGCCGGAAGCGAAATCAATGACGATCCCTTTCATCCTATAAGTAAATATTCCATCGATTTGCTAGCGCAAAAGGGAGAGGATACGCCCATCGAATGGGTGCATCGCAGCCAGCGCTATGGCGAAAAATTGGCTACACCCGATGTAAGTGTGGCTGACTTAATTGGCGATATTGATCCAATCAAAGCAGCCAATCTAAAGCTGAGTTTTGCCGATGAAAGGGTGCTGCATTATGGCATTATTCCTCGAAGCAACCGCAGCATTTTTGTTATCAACGAATTGCCCGATCTGCAGGCAAGAATCCAGGTAGCACTGTTCAATATTCTGCAGGAAGGTGATATACAAATAAGAGGATTCAAACTCAGGTTGCCTTTGGATATCCTTTTTGTTTTCACTGCCAATCCGGAGGATTACACCAATCGTGGCTCCATCGTAACGCCACTAAAGGACCGCATTGAAAGCCAGATACTGACACACTATCCCAAGAGCATCGAAACTTCCCTTGCCATTACTGAGCAGGAAGCCGATATCTTGCCGGAACAGGAAAACAGAATTGCTGTAAGTGATTTGGTGAAGCGCCTGATTGAACAAATTTCATTTGAAGCAAGAGGAAGTGAATTTGTTGACAGAAAGAGTGGCGTATCTGCAAGGCTTACTATCAGTGCGTTGGAAAATGCATACAGTACTGCAGAACGCAGGGCCATTTTGCATAATGAAAAACACACCCAGGTTTGGATTAGTGATTTGGCAGGCATCATTCCATCAATAACCGGCAAGATTGAACTCGTGTATGAAGGTGAGCAGGAAGGTCCGTACCAGGTGGCTCTTAACCTGATGGACAAAGCAATGCGTAGTTTGTTTGTGCAGTATTTCCCCAATCCGGAGGCATTGAAAAAGCGAAGAAATACAGGCAAGGGCTCGCAACAAAAAGAAGATGAAAACCCTTATCGCAGCATCGTATCATGGTTTGATGCAGGTCACAAACTGGATGTGCTGATGGATGCAAAAGACCAGGATAAATCAAACCAACTCTACCAGGTGGATGGCCTGCATGCTTTGGTTAAGAAATTTTTCAATCGTGCCAATGAAAATGAAACTGCACTGCTGATGGAATTTGTTTTGCACGGGCTTGCTGCATACTCACTCATCAGCAAGCGGATGATTGAAGGCCGCGTTGAGTTTAAAGACCTGATGGGAAGCATGCTGAACCTGGGTGCTGAAGGCTTTGGTAGCGGCGACTTTGATGATGAAGACTTGCAGTGAATTGAAATGGAAAATTTTTCAGGCCGGCAATTGAAAAGGGTAGGGCACCTCCATCATTTCAGTCACTGCTAAGGTTCTTTGTTCACGGCTGCTTTGCAGCGCCAGGTCAATAATGCGGATGGTGTTGTAACCATGTGCAGGCTGTTCCTGCAACGTAGCTCCTTTGACGATTGCGCTGTACAGGTTTCGGTAATAATCGCCGAAGTTTCCTTGTAAGGATGGAATCTTTTCCCGGAAAATTTTTCCGTTTATTTCCGTGTGCAGCAAGCCCATGATGTCATCCGGTTCTTTGCCCCAATTGTTGCCAGTTGGAATAGCGCCTTCTTTCAGCAAAACCTCCTGTGGGTCATCACCATTTTTAATGTAGGAACCAAGCGTGCCATGCACCATATACCGTGGCCCCATTTCCCGTACCAGCATACTAGATTTCAGGATGGCTTTTGCAAATCCAAAATCAAGCCTGATGTCAAAGTAATCATCGGTTTTGGCATGCGGCCTTTGCATTTTTATTTCGGCGGTTATTGTCCTGGGCATGCCAAATAAACAAAGCGCTTGGTCCACAAGGTGTGAGCCAAGGTCGAACAGGATGCCGCTGCCGGGTTTGTTTTCCTCACGCCATGCGCCTGGTTTTGCTTCGGGCCTATACCTATCAAAATGGCATTCATACTCATGTACATTGCCCAGCATTTTTTGTTGCAACAACTGAACAATGGTTCTGAAGTCTGCCACATAACGCCTGTTTTGATACACACTCAATACCGTGGCCGATGTCTCAGCCATTTCAACCAGCTGTTTAGCCTCACCGGTTGAATTGGCAAAAGGCTTTTCAAGCACAACATGCTTGCCCGCCTGCAAGGCTTTCATTGCAAATGGAAAGTGTGTTTCATTGGGAGTGGTCACAATAATTACATCAATGCGACTATCGGCAAGCATTTCATCGAACGATTTATAAATGATTACCTGTGGATATTTCTCTGCAGCCAGAACCGTTTTTCTTTCCACTACTGCATGAAACTTAAATCCCGGTATGGTGGACACAAAGGGTGCATGAAACACTTGTGCCGACATGCCAAAACCAACAATGCCAACGTTGAGAATCTTGTCCATGAAAGTTGAAAAATTCTAAATTCTAAATTGCAAATTCTAAAGCCTGACAATAGTTTTTTTGATACACCAATAAACTAACCTCAAACCTCCACCTCCATCCAGGTATGGTCGGCAAGAAGTTTTACAGCAGATACAAATTGCTTGAAAGGACCGCTACCGCCCCATTCCACAGGGCTGATGAGGGAAAGCATGTGTGAGTTGTCCTTCTTCTCGTACAAAAAATAGGTTTGTCCAATCACTGGTTGAAAACTTAGTTTGGCATCATAAACCATTAGCGAAAGCTCCTTGCGTTTGCGCAATTCCTGTGCCTGCTTCGCCAGCAATTCAATTTGTTGACGAATCTGGTCAAGTTGCATGTCGGTCTGCTGCTCCATAGCAAGCAGGGCCTTGTGTTTTATCATGCCTTCTTCAGTGGGCTTGATGGCTACGCTACCAACCGATGAAGCATAGGGCAACACGCTGAGTTGCTTATGATACACTTCCACATTTCTGAATGCATTGCCTTCAGGGTCAGTGCCCGATTGTGTAATTCTGAGGTACCCGTTGGGCATAATTTCCTTCACCACGGTGAGCACCTTGCTGTCGCCTTTTTCAAACTCAATTTCAAGGCATGATGCATTTCTGAATGAGCCTCGGATGGCATCGGCCACATCCTGGTTGTCGAAGGGATGCCATTCACCATCTGGTACAAAACGGTATTCACTAAAGAAAGCACTGTTGTCGAGTGTTACCCAATTCATGGTAACAATAAGAGCGTGTTGCTTGTTATCCGTATCCAGTTTATAGATACCGCTTTTGGGTGCGATGCCAAATTGAAAGTCGCATCGTTCGGGAAACAATTGCCAGGAAGCAAGAAAATTATACGCCTGAACCATAGTGGCTTAGTAGTTGGATATCACCAATGACAAAATTGAAGGACTTTGGTTTAGGCAACTAAAAAGAAATGCCTTTACAATCGAAATGACCATGGAATCATTTCGGCCAATTGTTCCAGGTAAAGCTTATCTGTTTCATCAAAATGGTTGAGGTACTCGCTGTCCACGTCCAACACAGCTACCACAATGCCGGCCTTTATGATGGGTACTACTATTTCTGAGCGGCTGGCACTGCTGCAGGCAATATGCCCGGGAAATTTTTCTACGTCGGGAACTATGATTGTGGCAGCCTGCTGCCAACTGCTGCCACAAACCCCACGACCTTTTTTAATGCGTGTACAGGCAACCGGTCCCTGAAAAGGGCCCAGTACCAATTCATCCTGCCTTTCCACCAGGTAAAAGCCCACCCACAACCAGCAAAATTGTTCTTTAAGTGCTGCTGCCACATTAGCAAGGTTGGCTGTCAGGTTCGGTTCTCCATCAATGAGCGCCTTAATTTGCGGGAGAACAGTGGCATATTTTTCCTCTTTTGAGCCGGTAGAAATTTCCAGATCGTCTGCCATTATTAATCAGTTTGAGGCAACGAATTTATGCTCAAATGCATTGTTTTTGCTGTGTATAATTCGTGCATAAAAACGGGGGCCTAATTAGGTTTATGGGGCAATCTTTAAACAGCAGTTCGGGTACTTTTGGCGACTTTGCCAGAAGTCCGGCAGCGTTTTTCAGGGCCTCTGGCCGAAGTAAGTAAGTAACAACACTAAAACAGATATTGTGCGTCTTAAGAGTTTGGAAATCAAGGGGTTTAAGAGTTTTGCGGATAAGACCGTTGTGAACTTTGATGAAGGTATAACAGGCATCATTGGGCCCAATGGTTGCGGTAAGAGCAACATTGTCGACAGCATTCGCTGGGTGATTGGGGAGCAGAAAATCAGCAACCTTCGTAGTGAAAACCTCGACAGCCTGGTATTCAACGGTTCAAAATCGCGGAGTGCCAGCGGCCTAGCAGAGGTGAGCCTCACTTTTGAAAATACCCGAAACCTGCTTCCTACTGAGTTCAGTACGGTTACCATCACCCGTCGCTTTTTCAAAAACGGCGACAGCGAATACCGGCTGAATGATGTACAGTGCAGGCTGAAGGACATTCACAACCTGTTTCTTGATACCGGTGTAAGTAACGACAGCTATGCCATCATTGAATTGGGCATGGTGGATGATATCATCAAGGATAAGGACAACAGCCGCCGCAAAATGCTGGAACAGGCGGCTGGCATTTCCATCTACAAAACACGAAAGAAGGAAGCCAAACTGAAACTGGATGCCACTGAACAGGACCTTGCCCGAATTGAAGACCTGCTATTCGAAATCAACAACCAGCTCAAGTCGCTGGAAAACCAGGCAAAAAAGGCGGAGAAATACTACGAAATCAAGAAGGACTATCGCGAAGTAAGTATTGAACTGGCAAAGGCCGCACTGGAGGGATTCAACGTTCAATACAAAGACCTGAACGAGCAATTGAATGCTGAAACCGATAAGCGCCACGAACTTGAAGCTGTGATTGCTACGGAAGAGGCGGCTATTGAATCCGACAGGCTTGGATTCATTGAGCAGGAGCGAAACCTGCAATCGATGCAGCACGCATTTAATGCATTGGTGCAGCAACTGCGTTCAAAGGAAAATGAAAAAAATCTTGCACAGCAGCAATTGAAATTCCTGGCAGAAAAGGAAACAAACCTGAAAGATTTTCTGCAGAAAAGTGAAGGGCAACTCGAAAGCCTGCGCGACAGTGTGATGTATACCAGCGAACAACTCAACGGTGAGAAGGAACAACTGTCGGGGTTGCAGCAGCAGATGGATAATCTGAAACAGGTGCTGGAAGAAAAGCGCGGCGTGTATGACGTGCGCCGAGCCGAATTGGATGAAAGTCGCAGCGCACTGCAGGGGTTGCAACGCCAGCAGTTTGACGCAGAGAAACAAGTTGCAGTGGCTGATACCACCATCGCTAACCTGCAACGCAACATTGTGCAATTGCAGGATGAGCAGGAGCAACGCAAAGCAGAAATACAGAAGGTAGAAAGAGAAAAGGAAAATCGTGAGCAGGAAGAGCGTGATAAAAAACAATTCCTGGAACAGTTGCAACAGCAACACCAGCAAACCAAGGAGCAGATTCTTGCTGGACAGGGTGAACTGGAAAAATTACGCGGTCAACTCGTAGATGAAAACAGGAAGTTCGACCAGAAGAAAAATGAGTTCGACCTGCTCAAGAGCCTTATCGACAGCATGGAAGGCTATCCCGACAGTGTGAAGTTCCTGCACAAGAATCCAAACTGGAATCATCATTCCCCCATTCTGAGCGACATTATTTATGTCAAGGAACAATACCGTGCTGCTGTTGAAAATGTGTTGGAGCCTTACCTCAACTACTATGTAGTCAGCGACTTGGCTGAAGGCATGCAGGCCGTGAATTTGCTGGATGCCAATCAAAAAGGCAAAGCAAACTTTTTCCTGCTCGACAAGATAAACGCATTTGTAGAAGGCGATCGCAAGAATGAAAATACGGCACACGGATTATTCCTGCCGGGAACCATTCCTGCCATGGAAGTGATTGAAGTTGACCCTCGATATCGCAACCTGGCTATGCACTTGCTTGGCAATGTTTTCATTGCAGAAGACGAATCAGCGCTGGCGAATAGCAGCGGTCATGTAATACTTGAAAAAAGCGGCAAGTATGTAAAAGGCAAATACACTTTGACCGGTGGTAGTGTAGGTTTGTTTGAAGGCAAGAAAATTGGCCGAGCCAAGAACCTTGAGAAACTGCAAAAGGAAATTGATGCACAGGAAGCCATTGTTGACAACCTGAAACAACGCATCAGCAAGAAGCATGCTGAAGTATTGGGCTTCAACGAGCAACTAAAAGAAAATGCCATCCGCCAGACAGAACAGGAAATTCTTCAACTTACCAATGCGGTGTTTGCTGCTCAAAACAAGCGTGAAAATCTTTTAGCATCTCAAACCACTGCCACTGCCAGGCTTGAATTGCTGCAAACACAACTGGAAGAACAGCATGAGTCGATTGCCGATGTCAGGGAAAGGTTGAATGATTTGAGTCAGCGTCTCCAGGAATTGCTTGCTGCCATTCAAACACGTGATGACTTTTACAAACTTGCCGAAGCTGAATACCAACAGGCTGCAGGTCAGTATAATGAAGGCAATCTGAACCTTACCCGCCAGCAGAGTAAGATTTCTTCGCTGGAACAGGAGTTGAATTTCAAACAACAGCAAGTATTCAACCTGGAAAAGCAAATTGATGAGAGCACTGCACAACTGAGCCAGGCGGCAGATCAAATCATCAGCAACCGCGAAGCTTTGGAATTGCTTGCTGAAGAATTGGACGAACTGACAAGGAAAAAGGATGCCGATGAAAAAGCATTGAATGAAGCTGACCAGGCCTACTATAATCATCGCAATATTTTGCAAGACCGTGAAAGCGAACTGCGTCACAAGGTGAAGGCGAAGGAACACATTGACCAACTGTTGAACGAAATAAAAGACCAGCTCAATAATTTGAAATTGCAACTGGCTGGTATGAAAGAAAGGCTGGATGTGGAGTTTCACATTAATATTGAAGATGTGATTGACGAGCCACGTACCGGTGACACGCCGCAGGAAGAACTGCAGGTAAGTGTGGACAGGATGAAGAAGCGATTGGAAAACCTTGGAGAGGTAAACCCCACAGCCATCGAGGCTTTCCAGGAAATGAAAAAACGCTACGAGTTTATACTTGAGCAAAAGAACGAACTGGTTAGTGCGAAGGAAAGCCTGCAGCAAACAATTCTTGAAGTGGAAGCTACAGCCAACCAGCAGTTTCTCGACACCTTCAACCAGGTTCGCGAAAATTTCCAGAAAGTATTCAAAGCGCTGTTTACAGAAGAAGATACTGCCGACCTCATTATGGAAATGCCGGATAACCTGGCCGAAACAGGTATTGATATTGTAGCCAAGCCGAAAGGTAAACGTCCATCGTCCATCACGCAGTTGAGTGGTGGTGAAAAAACACTAACGGCAACCGCCTTGCTGTTCGCCATTTACCTCATCAAGCCTGCCCCGTTCTGTATTCTCGATGAAGTGGATGCACCGCTGGATGATGCCAATGTGGGCAAGTTCACCAACATGATTCGGAAGTTTAGCGAGAACAGCCAGTTCATTATTGTTACACACAACAAGCAAACAATGAGTTCTGTGGATGTTATTTACGGAGTAACCATGCAGGAGGCTGGTGTAAGTAAACTGGTGCCCGTTGACTTCCGAAGTTTGAATTAAAGTTCTTGTGAATTTTCCAAACACAAATTACACGGAGGGAGCACGGAGGGCATGAAGCATTTGCCACAAAGGATTGGAAGAAGTGCATTATAGCAAAAAAGGCTCAAAGCATTATTAATGATTCTTTGAGCCTTTTTCATGTTGACAAATGCATGAACACCCTGCACTAAAAATCAGCTCATTTCAGCCATGGTTACTTTCACATCCAACTCTGGGTTTGTTAAAAGGTAGCCTGCCATTTCTTCGTTGAGTGCGTATGTATTGGTGCTCATCATTTCAACTTCAAATTGCCGCACAACATCTTTCACGAGGAATTTGAGGCGGGTGCTGCCAACACTTTTCTTCAGATTTTTTTCAAAAAATGAAATGAGTTCGTTGGAAATACCGGCGGGTTCAACAAGAATGTCAACCTGCCGTGTGTTTTTCTCACGCAATGTTTCGAGCAATTGTATGTGCGATATTTTAAACTCCCAGCCATTTTGCATCAGTTGCTGGTCTTCGCCATATTTCATTCGTGGTTTGAATTGTCCGTTCACGTACAAATTCAAGCCGGGAGTCAGGAATTGCGTGAACCTTGTGTAGTCATTGCTCCAAAGTGCAAATTCTGTTTTACCACTGTAATCCTCTATAGTCAGAATGGCAAAATTGCGCCCTGTGCGTGTAGTGCGATGTTGCGCATTTACCACCAAACCGGCGAGTTTGAACGGCCTGCCAGGATTAGGCGCAAGGTTAATGCTTTCGGCAAATTCGTTGTATTCACTCAGTGGTGTGATGCCGTAGTAGGTGAGTTCGAAACGGAAATGATCAAGCGGATGCCCACTGATGAACATGCCTGTAACTTCTTTTTCATACTGCAGCTTTTCAGTGAGTGACCAAGGTTCGCAGGAGGGAAGTTTGGGCACTTGAATGTCTATCGTTTCATTAAGGTCGCCAAACAGGGTATTGCTTGTTTGCGTGGTTTGTTGGTGCAGGTTATTGCCGTACTTAATAATCCTTTCAAGCACGGTTTGGTTCTCGCCTTTTGGAGTAAAGAAATACTGCGCACGGTGCATTTCTTCAAAACAATCAAACGCACCGGAGTACACCAGGCTTTCGATTGATTTCTTGTTGACGGTTCTTTGGTTAATGCGCTTGATGAAGTCGAACATATTTTTGAAGCGGCCACCTCTTTCTCTTTCTTCCATGGTGCTTTCAATAGCCGCCTCGCCAACGCCTTTGAGGCCACCAAGTCCAAATCGTATTTCCCCTTTTTTATTTACGGCAAAGCCTTTCTTCGATTCGTTGATATCGGGGCCGAGTACTTTTAGGCCCATGCGCTTGCATTCCTCCATGAAGAAGGTGATTTTTTCCAATGCACCTGCATGGTTGAGTACCGCCGCCATGTATTCACTTGGATAATGTGCTTTGAGATATGCCGTTTGGTAGGCTACAAATGCGTAGCAGGTAGAGTGACTTTTATTGAAAGCGTATTGAGCAAATGCCTCCCAGTCGGTCCATATTTTATCCAGTTTTTCAACAGGATGTCCTTTGCTGCTGGCGCCCTCAATAAACTGAGTTTTCATTTTATCCAGCACGGACTTCAGTTTTTTACCCATGGCTTTTCTAAGAACATCTGCATCGCCTTTGGTAAAGCCTGCCAATTTCTGCGCCAGCAGCATCACCTGTTCCTGGTACACAGTGATACCGTAGGTCTCCTCGAGAAATTCCTTCATTTCTTCGAGATCGTACACGATTGCCTCGTGGCCATGTTTGCGTGCAATGAAGTTGGGTATATAAGCCAGCGGACCAGGTCGGTACAAAGCGTTCATGGCAATGAGGTCGGCAAACTGGTCGGGCTTGAGTTCACGCAGGTATTTCTGCATGCCCACACTTTCAAACTGGAATGTACCGTTTGTTTCGCCTCGCTGGTAAAGCTGGTATGTCTTAGCGTCGTCAAGGGGTAGTCCGTCAAGGTCAATGGCTATGCCATGGTTTTCCTTAATAAGTTCTAATGCCGTTTTTAGAATGGAAAGGGTTCTTAAGCCCAGGAAGTCCATTTTGATAACTCCGGCTTCCTCTATCACACTACCTTCAATTTGTGTTACCCACAACTCCGAATCTTTTGACGTGGCCACGGGTATCAACTCGGTGAGGTCAGTAGGAGCAATGATGATTCCGGCAGCGTGCAGGCCTGTGTTTCGCACAGAACCTTCGAGCCTTTCTGCTTCTTTCAGTACCTGCGCCCTGATGTCGTTTCCATGATATACTTCCCGAAGTTTTTTCACATTTTCAATGTCCTCGGGCATCAGTTGCTCTTTTTCCTCCAGGCTCTTTTCACCTTCTTTTTTGGTAAGAGGCGCTGTCAATACCCGGCCAAGATTAATACCGGGTTTATCAGGCACAAGCTTAGCAAGCGCATTGCTTTCGGGCAAAGGCAGGTCGAGCACACGGGCCACATCCTTGATGCTCATTTTGGCTGCCATAGTACCGTAGGTGATGATTTGCGCCACCTGGGCCTTGCCGTATTTCTGCACCACATAATCAATCACCCGCTGCCGGCCTTCGTCATCGAAGTCCGTGTCTATATCGGGCATGCTCTTACGATCGGGATTCAGGAAACGTTCGAACAGCAGGTTGTACTTGATAGGGTCGATATTGGTGATACCGATGCAATATGCAACCACACTGCCTGCAGCCGACCCGCGGCCCGGGCCTACAAACACGCCAATATCCCGACCTGCTTTAATGAAATCACTTACGATGAGGAAGTAGCCGGCGAAGCCCATGACTTCGATTGTTTTCAATTCGAAATCTAAGCGTTCGCGTATTTCTTCTGTTATTTCACCGTATCGGTTTTTAGCTCCTTCGTAGGTGAGGTGTTTCAGGTATTCCCATTGGTTGAGCACATCCTTTTCATGGATCTTAAATTCAGGTGGTATGGGGAAGTTTGGCAGGAGGATATCCTTCTTCAGGTTCAGTATTTCCACCCGGTCCACAATCATATTGGTATTGTCAATGGCTTGTGGAATGTCCTTGAACAATTGGTTCATTTCCTCCGTTGACTTAAAATAAAACTGGTCGTTCGGGAATTTGAACCGACGGTTTTTAACGTGTGCATCATCGTTCACAAAATCATCAAAGCCGGGCGTAGTTTGCTTTTCGCCGGTGTTGATGCAAAGGAGGATATCGTGTGCGTTGTAATCGTCGCGGTCAGTGTAATGGCTGTCGTTGGTGGCAATTACAGGTACATTGTATTTGGCCGCAAACCCCAGCAAGACTTCATTCACCTTGTTTTGCTCTGCAAGGTTGTGACGCTGCAGCTCAATGAAATAATCATCGCCAAACATATCGAGCCACCATTTGAATTCCTGTTCCGCTTCTGCTTCGCCTTTTCGTAAAATGGTTTGTGGTACATAAGCGCCAAGGCAACAAGTGGTAGCAATGAGGCCTTCATGATATTTTTCGATGAGACTTTTGTCGATGCGTGGGTACTTGCTGTACATGCCTTCGATAAAGCCAAGCGAAGTGAGCTTGATTAGGTTTTGGTAGCCAGTTTTGTTTTTTGCCAGCAGCACCTGGTGAAACCTGTCATCTTTCTGCTCTTTGGAAAATACTTTGCGGTGGCGGTCGGCCACTACGTAAAATTCGCAGCCAACTATTGGTTTAATTACCGGTTCACGAATTTCTTTTCCATCATCTGTTTTACCAACCACTTTTGTATTGGGGTCCTTCCATGCCTGTGCTACAAATTCAAAAGCGCCAAACATGTTGCCATGGTCGGTAATGGCAAGTGCAGGCATATTGTTTGCACCTGCTTTTTTATAAAGGGCCTCAATGGAGGCGGCTCCATCGAGCAGGGAATACTGGGTATGAACGTGCAGGTGGGAAAAGATGGGCATTACGCTACGGTTTTCAATACTTCACTAAATCAAAATCTGGCCTCAAATTTGAATGAAAGAGGGCAAAGCAGTTGGAAACATTTTCCACAGCGCACCGATGTTGCTGCAAAGAAAAATAAACAGTTTGTTTAAGGGAGGAATGTATCAATTATCACAACTTCCTACGTTAATTTTCAGGTGAAGGTTGATAGTGAAATTGACCTTATCCAATACCTTTGCACCACTTTTTAAAGCTGTATTCGTGAGTGTGATTAAAAGGAAATTATTGATGCTTGGCTTGATTGGCGGACTACTCGGAGCTGTTGCGCCTGGTTATGCCCAAAAGAAATCAACCCATAAGAAAACTACTACCCGGAAAACAGCTGTTAAGAAATCTCCTTCAAAATCAGGCCACCACACGGCACCAAAAATTGACCTGGCAGCCAGCATTCCCGTGCTTGGCGATTCGTTGTTGGAGAAGGATGTACATGTTACCAATTTCGATTCTATCATTGCCGCTACCCGCAAGGATGAGCGTTCATTTCGCAGTGCCAATTTCAACCTGGGTAAAACACTTGGGTCCGCATTGGAAACTTTCATGCCCATACAATTTAAGTACGCCATTTTGCTGAATGAATCAGTTGAAAAACTTTCAAACCTGGTGCTGTACAAAAACATTGATGATTGGTATGGTACACGGTATCGCTACGGAGGTACCACCACCCGTGGCATTGATTGTTCCGCTTTCATGCAGGTGCTGGCGAGCTACACTTTTGGTTGGGCATTGCCCCGCACTGCACATGAGCAGTATGCGCTTATGTCAAGTATCGGCAAGGATGATTTACAGGAAGGCGATTTTGTTTTTTTTAATACAAAGGGCGGCATCAGCCATGTGGGCATGTATCTTCAAAACAACAAGTTCATTCATTCCTCATCGAGCCAGGGTGTTAGCATTGGCGACCTGAACAGCCAATACTGGAGCAGGCGTTTTATTGGTGCCAGGCGCATGCCTGAATCAGCTGCCGCCAATGAACAGAAGACTGGCGGAATGAACTGATTTCAAACGCTATCATTTTCATTCTTCATCGCCGTAATTGATGTAGAGATTCCGGTCCCAGCCATCAACAATATCTGACTTGCTAAGCGTGCACGGAACGGTAGTCCATTTTTCACTCACTACTTTCTTCCAAATTCCTTTAGTGGTTGTCTGTGGCAGGAATACAGGCATGGAGAAATTCTCAATGCAATTTGTAAACCGCACCAACAACTGGCCTTCCTTCTTTTTCCATTGTAAAGTTGGAATGGTTGTGTTGCGCAGGTATTGATCAAAAATGGGCTTACAGTCAAAACTGGTACGCTGGCCAATGAACTGTTCTATTTGTTGCGTGGTTACAGTTTGGTGATAGAATGTCTTGTTCATGTCGCGCAGCATTTTCCTGAACAATGAATCGTTGTTCATGATAGTGCGGATAGTATGAATGAGGTTGGCTCCTTTGTAATACATATCAGGGCTGCCTTCTTTGTTTACACCGTAGTAGCCAATAATTGGCTTGTCGTTCGCAATATTTTTCCTGATGCCCTGCACATATTCCTGACCAGCTTCCAAACCAGATTGGCATTGGGTGTAAATGGTTTCAGAATAGTTCGTAAATCCTTCGTGCACCCACATGTCAGCCAGGTCTTTGGTGGTGATGTTATTGCCAAACCATTCGTGGCCGCTTTCGTGCACAATAATGAAATCCCATTTGGTTCCCCAGCCAGTGCCGCTCAAATCGCGGCCAAGGTATCCATTCATGAATTTGTTGCCATATGCCACAGCACTCTGGTGCTCCATGCCCAGGTGTGGCGCTTCCACCAATTGGTAGCCATCTTCATAAAAGGGGTAGGGGCCAAACCAGTATTCAAAACATTGCAGCATAGATGTCACTTGTTTGAACTGCTCCTTTGCCTTGTCAAGGTTGTAATCAAGTACCCAATAAGTGCAGCTAAGTTTTCCATCTTCGCCGTTGTATGTTTCGCCGAAGCTTTCATATTTTCCAATGTAAGGAATAAGATCATAGTTGTTGATGGGGTCGCGAACTTCCCACCGGTAGGCAGTTTTTTCCTGCACTTTTATACGGCTCACCAATCTTCCGTTTGCCACTGCCATTAATGTATCGGGTACTACAACAGTGAGGGAAGCTCCCTGGTCAGGTTCATCGCTTTGGTGGTCTTTACATGGGTACCAAACCGAGGCGCCCAGCCCCTGGCATGCCACTGTCATCCATGGCCTTCCTTTTATATCTTTTGTCCATATCCATCTGCCATCCCAGGGTGGTCGAATGG
>JBBIOQ010000073.1:0-1833 GCA_037443285.1 Sphingobacteriales bacterium
ATCTGCGGCCGAGAATGCCGGAGTGCAGATAATTACCGGCGACACTAAAGTGGTGGAAAAAGGCAAAGGTGACCAACTCTTCATCAACACAACCGGCGTGGGCATGGTGCATACAAAGGCAGCCATTCATCACAGTCGCATAAAACAGGGCGATAAAATAATTGTGAGTGGTCCCATTGCGGCGCATGGCATTGCCATCATGAGTTTGCGTAAAGGGCTTGAATTTGAAACGACCATCACCAGCGATACACAACCTCTGCACTACATGGTTCATGCATTGATGGATGCCTTTGGTAACGATATTCATTTTCTTCGGGATCCAACAAGAGGTGGGGTTGCCAGCGTACTAAACGAAATAGCAGGCCTTACCCAACATGGGTATGTGCTCGACCAAAACCTATTACCAATTCATGAACAAGTAGAAGGTGCATGTGAAATGCTGGGGCTTGACCCATTGTATGTAGCCAACGAAGGTATTTTCCTCTCTATTGTAGATGAAACTATTGCTACAAAATGTGTCGAATTGCTGCGCAATCAGTTTGGATGCAATCATGCATCCATTATCGGTGAAGTGACGGTTGAACATCCGGGCAAAGTGACCATGAAGAGCAGAATTGGCGGCCGGCGTGTAGTGAATTTTTTACCTGGCGAACAACTTCCCAGAATTTGTTGATTGCAAATATTCCTGCATTGCTAATTGCGCATGATGCTTCACCAAAGATCAGGGTGCTTTGCCAGTTGCGAATTCTTCAATTTCTCTATTGAGTAATTCCATTTTATCCGTTGCCACATCGGGCAATTGTTGCAGTTGCTTTTTCAACTCGCCGAATTCATCCAATTTATTTAGCCTTAGCAGGCACCTTGCCTTGTACCACATCACCTCCCAATCGTTAGGACGCTGCGGTAGTACCTTTTCCCAATAGTTAAGCGATTCTGTGAAGTTGCCTTTTTCAAAATAGCATTCGCCAAGGTTAAACAATGCAAATTCATAATCGGGAATGTAATCGAGGGCCTGCGAATAATAGTCAATTGCTTCATCAGTTTTTCCTTGCGTGTATGCAATAGCACCCAGGTAGTTGCAGCAAACACCTGGCAAGTGTTTCAATCGCAGTGCATGCTTGAATGAAACAACTGCTTCATCAAGCCTGCCAAGGTTGTAGAGGGCAATGCCTGAATTGTAATGAGCCACTGCATAGCTCTCATCTATTTCAACTGCCTTACTGTAATTGAGGATTGCATCTTCCAACCTGTTGGTCATCTCAGCAATCAGGCCAAGGTAATTGTAGGCATACATGTTTTGTGGCTGAATTTCCAGCACTTTTTTGAAGCATGCTGTTGCCTGATCATAGGCAGCATTATCGAAATGCAAGACGCCCAAATTGTAAACAGGGTAATGGTTGGCAATATCCGCCTCGCTTGCCTTTGTGAACCAATTCAATGCTTCTTCCTTGTTGCTTTCACCTTTGGCTATCAAACCAAGGTAATTCATAATATCACTCAAATTCAAAGCATCGGGCAATTGCAAGGTTTTTTCCATGCACGCCCTAGCCTCTTTCAACATACCATTATCAAAATAGATACGGCCGAGATTGTATACCAATAGGGCATAATCAGGATTTGTTTCAAGTCCCTTCTTAAAAATCATTATTGCTTCATCGGGTTTGTTCAAATTTTCGGCAATCAGTCCGAGGTAATTCATTGCATCGGCATACCCGGGCGACACAGCAACCGCCTTCTCAAACCACTCTTTTGCCAGGTTCCATTCTGCCTGCCTGAATGCAGCCCAGCCAAGATTGTACATGTAAGTGGGTTCATCCGGCTCTAGCGAATTCG
>JBBIOQ010000073.1:1843-20622 GCA_037443285.1 Sphingobacteriales bacterium
CTTTCAGAAACCAATCGAAAGCCTTTTCCAAATCGTAGCCGCTGTATTGCCTTTCACCAAAAATGCTCCCGATATAATTAATGGCACGCACATAGTTTGGATTTGATTCATCAACAGCTACAAAACATTGCATGGCTTCTTCCCACCTGCCTGCATCAAAATGTATTTTGCCAATGTTGAATTGTGCATGGCCGTTAGCGGGCATCACCTCGGCCGCTTTTTTAAACTCATCAAGACCGCCTTCGAGATTGCCGGTTTTTGCCGCTGCAATTAAACCAAGGTAATTGTAGCAGTTTGAATCTTCCTGGGTGCGCCTGTTTGCATCGGGAAGTGCAAGTGCATCCCTGAAATATTTCTCCGCATCATCATTTGCCTGCTGCTCGTAATACAAAACGCCTGTGTTATAATAGGCAATCTGGTAATTCGGATTGATATCAATTACCTTTTTGAAATATGTAAGCGCCTCCTGCTGCCGGCTTGTATTCATGGCAATGATGCCGAGATAGTTAATGGCATCGGCATTGTCAGGATCTGTTTGCAAGTATTCGTTGAAATAAGTTTCTGCCTCCGGCAATTTGTTTTGATTATAATAATTGATGCCCAGGTACAATTTTGCTTCAAGCAGTTGAGGTGCTTGTTTCAGAATATTCAACAAGTCCTTTTCAGCGTCATCAGTTCTGCCTGATAATGAATAAGCAGATGCACGGTCAAGCATCACATCGTACTGCTTTTCGGGCATCATACTTAATGCTGCAGTATAGTCTCTGATGGCCTCATTGTATTGTCCTATCGTAGCAAAATAACGTGCCCGTTGCAGCAAAGCAGTAGCATCATTTTTTGCGTTCGAAATTTTCTCGTCCAACTTGACAAGGTACTCATCCTGTTGCAGTGTTTCTTTTGCGGCACGCCGCTGTCTCGCCTGCAGTATAGGATTTACCCACCAGTCGTGGGCTATTTCGTACGATGCTTCGAACCCTACTGCCGAAATGCAGCGCAACAAGCCTTTGTCAGCCAGTTGGTCCAGCACTTTTTTTGCAATCTTAAATTCATTCTTTATAACTGCTTCGTAAATAGTGAGCCTGCGTTTATCTCGTTCGTAAATCAACTTTTCCTCCAGCAGCGTACGCACTTTGCTGAGTTCGTTGCCTGTTAGGTCAAGAGATGCAACGCAATTATCATAATAGTTTGCAAGAATGTTGGTGAGGTCTATCTCATCGGCAGAAACTACATGATCCTGATCGTAGGGAGCAACTTCTTCTTCAATGTAGCGGCAAATAATCTGTAGGATAATCGGCTCTATTTTCCCTTCGTAAAATTTGGCATCAGGATCATTATTGGGTAGTTGTTCAATGTAGTCGCATATTTTATCAATAGCTGCCTGCTCGAATTTGTAAGGTTTTGTTTTGAATCTTTCATCTTCCTTAGCGGCAGGCATTTCAATAGCTCTTGCTGCCTGCACCCGGTTCATTGGACGCACCTCATATGGATTGTACAGTATTTCTGTGATCGCATTGCGTAGCCTTATTAGCAAACTGAGCCTGTCGCTGCGAATGGCGAACAGGAACTTCACATTCAAAGGCATTTCGAGCATCACCATTTCATGTCTTTCCATCATCTTCTCATTGCTTGCAACTGCATCTTCAATAAGCACTCTCACTTCATCGGGAATATTTGGATTAACTATTTCACGCAGTTCGCGTTCAAGTGCTTCCACCTGCTCAAGTGGGTAGCTGAACAACTGCTCGAGCTGGTCAAAAATTATGAGAAACAATTCCCTGCGCTGCTGCAGGTAGCCTTGCAACTGGTACTTCTTAAGAATAAAATTTACGGATACCCGTAACTCAGCCGGAAGAAAATGAAGGAAGTTGTTTGCCTGCTCATTCAATGCTCCCAATTCTGATGAAACAATCATCCGGACCTTTTCTACAAGCGAAATGGTGTCCTGCGGATTATATGCCTGCAGAGTGAGCGGAATAGCCCTGATGTAGCGTTCGTCTTCGGCCTTTGAATTTATTTTTGATTCAATTTTTGGCAACAAGCCTGCATTGATCAACGAAGATTTGCCAACACCCGATTTACCAACAATCACTGTGCAATTGTTGAGCATTACCTGGCTGAAGAGTTGTTCAACATCATGGTCCCTTCCAAAATATTGCTCGGCCTGGTCTTTTGTAAAAGGCCTGGGCCCCGGATATCTGTACCAGTCAGTCATTTTTGCCAATTTGTTTACCACCCATTATTACTGTGCCCCTGTCGGCACTTGCGTCCAACACACCGGCTGTAGCAATTCGAACAGCTTTCTGGAAATAGCTGACCAAGTCCTTGTCGGCATTGTACAACAGATCATCTGCAATGCGGTCTTTGCCAGCTTCCACGCTGCTGGAAGTATCACCAGCAATACAGAAGTTGCGCAGGAATCCGGAAGTGAACAGCCTGACTGATTCGTCGTGTACAGGCCCGTTCATGCCAATAACATGATCAACTGCCTGCGATAATTTTTCTGCGTGCCCGGATGAATTGCAGGCGCCCAGCAAAACAATCTGTAACTGGCTGCCTGGCGTGGTTTTATGAGCATTCAACTTTTGCAGCAAGGCGTCGCCCGTGAGTTCCACCGCTTCATCGTTTTGCTCGGTTTCAAAAAACAATCCATTCTTTGAGCCATGTACACTTATAATTAGCAGGTTAGGTAAATACACATTGAGGTGGTGCAAAATATCTTCCGCTTTTGCGCACAATTCTTCATGCAATTCCACCTTACCAAGCGCAATGGGAACTTGTAGTTCTTCCTTAATTACTGCCCAATCTTTATCGGGCCTGATGGGCATTTTTCCGTTCGGGAGAGATGCAATCAGCAACACCTTTAGCCGGCTGCTACCGGCAGGTTTTTGCCTTAAAGAATCCGAGTTTGCACAGCGTGAAAAAAGCAAGCTTGCAAATGCAGTTGTTGGCATTTTGAAGAACTGCATTTTGAACACTTGTTGATACACCTTGATAATAGGATTTTGCTCATCGCCAAAGTTGAAGATGGCCTGGCTCCTCAGTTCACGTGACTGGTCTTTCAATATTTTATCAAACAAAAAGAAAATGATTTTCAGGTACCAGTACTTATATCCAAAGCCTATAAAAAGGTAAGCATCGGCACCGGAAATGGCGCTTTTTATATCGTCGGGTATGTTCTTAACAGGAAACACATCGTACATAAATTCAAACAACGATTCGTAAGTGTATAGCATGGAATCGCTGTCGTCAAAATAACCAAGGAAGTTGAAAATCAAAGGGTGAGCAGCATCGGGCAGGTGGTCGAGTTCCTTTGCATTTTCAAATACACGCTTGCCGTTTTTCTTATCCTTCTGGATGTACAACTTGTGTTGCGAACCGCCATTTGTCTTTTTGTAATAAACAAAGTCGTAAGTATATCCAAATCGTTCCATCACCTGTGCCATCAGGTCATCGGGTGAAAGTGAAATGACCATGTTAAAAGGAAGCGAAGCCAGGTATTCATAAAAAGTGGGTGGTTTTAACTGGCTGTAATACTTGCTGATGGCACGGTGAATCTGTGTCTTTTCAAGAAACCACTCATCCGTTGATCCGCTGCGGAAAAAGAAGCCTTCTGCTGCATTCAGCGAACGGCCTTTGAGTTCATCCACCTGCGAAACAATAATGTCCCAATGGCTTGGTAATTGCTGTTCGCTGTATTTGTCCAGCAAGTGCGCTTCGGGCCCCAATACCAGTATGCATTTACCACTTTGCAAAACCGGTTCAATGCCGTCCAGAATTTCTTGTTCTGTCATGCAATGGTTATTGTGCCGGGTTTACAAAAATGGTGTCCAATGTCTCAGCCGGATAATTTTCAACACCTTTCATCACATCCAGTTTTTCTTCGCTGCTCAGTCTGAATTTGCCGGGCTTGCCGGAGAGAAATCCTGGCTTGTCAAAGAAAATGCGCACCGCCCTGATGGCAACGGTAAGGTCCTTGTCGCTGTTGGCAGTCATCAACAATTTTCCTGAATTGTCCTTGCCAATTTTCACCTTGCCGGTAGCCACTTGTGTAGGTATTTCTGCTGCAATTTCAGCATCAGTTCCCTTTTCCATACTCACCGAAAAACTTTTCGACTTGATGATTTCGGTAATCACATACAACTGGTCTGATTTCAGTTTTTCAACAAACGATTGTGCGGCCTTATTCACAGTTGCATCGTGTATGTAACTATCAAGGTCAATGAGGTCAACCACCTGCTTGCGGGCATTGTTCAATGTCATGTCAACAGAAGCATGCTTATCCCATGAAACAGAAGCCGAAACATCGCCTGTAAAAATTTTCAGAAGGTTTTGCAGAAAACTGGCATTGGCACTTACCGTTGCATCCAGTTTCTGACTCAGGTTTAATTCGGCAGGCAAATCCCTGTCGAGGCTTGCAAGCGGAACGGGAACATTATTTGGAACAAATAGTTTGGACAGGTCAGTATTCATCTGCTCTGCTACCCCCGGCCCAGTGCGGACAAGCAATTGAAGTGGCCTGATGTCAGTGGAAGGAAGGCTGGCCCATGTATAGCCAAGGTCGTGTAGTGTGCTCATAGGTAAGTTTTCCTAAAAGGTACACACTCTGCAGGCTACCTGCAAACACTTATGGCATTTTCATTTTTTGCATGGCCGGATTTTGACAAAAGGCAATTGCGCCTTGTATTACTACTATTCAAACCTCCGCAGAACAGCAGCCATTTCTGCCTCAATTTCAGGCAGGCACAAATTTCCGATACTGCCTTCGTGGGTATGATTCAATTGCCGGTAGTCGTAAGCAAAAGTGCCGGCATCCACCTGGTTTCCAACCTCACGATATGCATCGCGATATGAAACGCCCTTGTTCACCAGGTCGTTCATGGCTTCCACGGTAAAGAGGTACTTATACTTTTCATCTTTAAGAATATCGTCCTTTACCTCCATGTGCGAAAGCATGAGTCGTGTCATTTGCAAACATGCTTTCAAATCTACCAGCGCAGGAAACAATATTTCCTTGGTCAGTTGCATATCACGGTGATACCCGCTTGGAAGATTATTGATAAGCAACGTAAGTTCATTGGGTGTTGATTGAATACGATTGCATTTGGCTCGTATCAATTCAAATACATCCGGATTTTTTTTATGCGGCATGATACTACTGCCAGTGGTCAAAGAATCAGGAAACCTGATGAAACCGAAATTCTGGTTAATGTAAAGGCAACAATCGTATGCAAGTTTGCTGAGAGTGGCTGCTACATAACTGATACCAGTGGCTACGACCTTTTCTGTTTTTCCCCGGCTCATTTGTGCATACACCGAATTCCAGTTCATTGTTTTGAACGCAAGTTTTTCGGTGGTGCTTTTCCTGTTGAGCGGAAAGGAAGACCCGTAACCTGCGCCGCTACCCAATGGATTCTTATCTGCAATAGCAAAAGCTGCAGCAAGCATCTCCATATCATCCACCAGGCTTTCGGCATAAGCGCTTAACCACAACCCTGCAGAGGAAGGCATGGCTATTTGGAGATGGGTATAACCCGGGATGAGTTTATCCTTGTGTTTTTCACTCAGGTCAATGAGTAATTGAAACAAATCTGAAACTTCATTTTTGATGCTCAGGATTTCAGAACGCAGAAAGAGTTTTATATCAACAGCCACCTGATCATTTCGGCTTCTGCCGGTATGGATTTTCTTTCCCGCCTCCCCTATTCTTTGAGTAAGCAACATTTCCACATAGGAGTGAATGTCTTCGACATCTGCTGGCAATGCGAAACCATTTTGTGAAACCTCGTTTTTAATGACGGCCAACTCATTTTGCACGGCAGTGTTTTCCTCCACTGTCAGCAATCCTTGCTCTGCAAGCATAGCAGCGTGCGCCATGCTTCCTTCCACATCAAATGGTGCCAGCAGTGCGTCAAATTCTCTGTCGCGGCCAACGGTAAATTGTTCCACCAATTGCGAAGTAGCAGTAGCATCCTTAGACCAGAGTTTACCACCCTGCGCCCTCAAAGGAGTTTGAGCATCATTGTCCATCAAGTTCAGATTATTTCATTTCTACCTGGCAACCTTAGTTACCAGTTTAATATAAGTTTCAATGCCTTCTTTTATCTCACTCAGGTAAATATACTCATCAGGAGTGTGGCTGCGGGCACTGTCGCCGGGGCCCATTTTCAATGTGGGGAATGGCATGAGTGCTTTGTCGCTGGTTGTGGGTGAACCGTAATACCCGCGGCCGAGTTCCATTCCTGCCTGTACTAAAGGATGGTCAAGCGTAATGGAAGTGCTCTTCATCCTGGTGGTGCGTGGCTTGAACGAACTTTTCAAATTCTGCTTCAGCATATCCAGCATTTCCTCAAATGTGTACAGTTCATTTACACGCACATCAATCACAAACTTGCAGGTGGATGGAACTACATTGTGCTGCGTGTTTTCTGTATTGATCACGGTAACAGTCATTCGGCTGGGACCCAGCAAATCACTCACTTTCTCAAACCTGCAATTGCGAATCCAGTTGATATCATCCAGGGCATTATACAAGGCATTTTCACCTTCATTGCGTGCTGCATGTCCCGAGCGACCGGGTGCGGTGCAATCAATCACCATCAGTCCACGCTCAGCCACAGCCATCTCCAATCGTGTCGGTTCGCCCACAATACCAAAATCAATATGACCAAGGTAGGGCAGCACCAACTCTATGCCATTTACCCCGCTGATTTCTTCCTCTGCACTTGCAGCAAAAACAACATTGTGGAGCAAGTCATCGCGATCAACAAAATGAAGAAAAGTAGCGATGAGTGAAACCAGGCATCCGCCGGCATCGTTGCTGCCAAGGCCGAATAACTTGCCATCTTTTTCAATGGGAGTAAAGGGATCCATAGTGTATCCTTTGTTAGGCTTCACGGTGTCGTGATGCGAGTTGAGAAGGATACTCGGTTTGTCAGCATCATAATGCCGGTTAAAGGCATACACATTGTTGCCAACACGTTTGTGCTTAACACCATGCTTCTCAAAAAAAGCACAGATGATTTCTGCTGTTTCATTTTCTTCTTTCGAAAATGAAGGTGTTGCAATCAATTCTTTCAGCAACCCTACAGCCTCTCCAAACAAAAAATTTGCTTCCATACGATTTAAAATAATGAAGTGATTTGTTCTATGGTAAGCGAACGATAATCATTTATAATTTTTGATACGGCTAATGCCTTCATTTCTTCTTCACTCAAGCCGGTGGTGATCCCTATCACCTTCATGCCGGCTGCATGCCCTGCCTTAATGCCTGATACAGTGTCTTCAAAAACAACGCAGTTTTCCGGGGCTACTCCTAAGGCATTGGCGGCTTGCAAATACACTGCCGGCGAGGGTTTTCCTTCCTGCACAGTATCACTCGTCACTATCGTGTCGAAATACTTGCGGATATCAATTGAATCCACTGTGAAATCAGCATTTGTAAAATCAGCAGCAGTGGCGAGGCCAATTTTCAATCCTGCAGCTTTCAGAGTTTGCAGCCAATCAACCAGTCCTTCAATAGGTTTTATTTCATCCTTGTATAAATCACGAAATACTTCTTCCTTCATCGAACCTAACCTGAATGAATCTTCCGGGGTAAGATGGTCTCCAAAAATGCGGGGCATGATATCGAACAAAGTACCATGATGAATTTTTGTAAATTCCTCAGGTGTCAAATGAATACCATGATATTCAAAAAACACATCCCACGACTTGTGGTGATATGGCATGCTGTCGACCAGTGTGCCATCCATATCGAATATAATTGCTTCCAGTGCCATTTGTTATCTGATTAAAGTGCCAACGGTTTCATCCGTTGTGTTTTGCAGCAGGTCATCGGCATGTCCAATCAACACTTCCTTCACACCTGCTTCAATTGCATCAAAAGCATTATCAATTTTGGGAATGATCCCTGCAAATAATTTTCCCTCGTTCTTCAACTGCTGGTAATTGGCTTTCGAAATAACATGAATCACCGAGTTGTCATCATCTACATTCTCCAGCACACCTTTCTTTTCAAAACAATAAATCAACCTTACATCATATTGCCTGGATAAGGCGACTGCAGCTGCAGATGCAATGGTATCTGCATTTGTATTCAGCAATTGTCCATTTGCATCATGCGTTATTGGTGCAAGAACAATAGTGTAGTTCTGTCCTAGCATCGAACCAATCAGGTCAGCGTTCACAGCATCCACATCGCCGGCAAAGCCATAATCAACTCCGGCTTTACCAACTGCAGAATCTGCACCACGTTTGTGTGCAAGTACTGCATTTCCATCTGCTCCACTTAAACCAATGGCATTGCATCCATTGGCCTGCAGTGCTGCTACAATGTTTTTATTGATGTAGCCCGCATACACCATGGTCACCACCTTCAGGGTTTCAGCATCGGTAATGCGCCGGCCTTCCACCATCTGCTGCTCAATGCCAAGTGCTTGTGCCACTCTTGTGGCCAGTTTTCCACCGCCATGCACCAACAACTTCTTTCCCTGAACAGCTGCAAATATTTTCAGGAACGAAGCAAGCTTTGTTTCGTCGTCAATTACGTTGCCGCCAATTTTTATTACAAAGAGTTTCGACATTTCAAATAAACATTTTGCGGTGCCTGCTAAATACAATTGTCAAGGCCTCAGTATTTCTGCAAGCACTGCCTGCGCGGCCCAAACCCTATTGGCTGCTTCTTCTGTTACCAGGCTGTTTGCACTGTCCAGTACTTCGTCACTCAATTCCACATTTCTTCTCACAGGCAGGCAATGCATAACCCTGGCATTATTTGTCAGATCCAGTTTTTCAGTAGTTAGCATCCATTCACGGTCGTTGCAATACATTTTGCCATAATCTGTAAACGTGCTCCAGTTTTTCACATACACAAAATCAGCTCCTTTCAGTGCTTCATCCTGGTTTTGTGTGATGGTGGCCCCTTTTGTGAATTGTTCGTCCAACTCATAATCTTCCGGATGGGCAATGACGAAATCGGCTTTGCCCCATGCAGTTACCCACTGCGCAAAACTATTGGCAACACATTGTGGCAAAGGTTTGATATGCGGTGCCCATGTGAGCACAACTTTGGGCCTGCGTGCAAGAGAAGGCTTGCTATCAAGCACTTCAGTCATGGTGATTATATCCGTGAGTGACTGCAATGGATGAAGCGTAGCACTTTCCAAACTAACAATGGGAATGCCGGCATATTTAATGAATTGGTTGATGTACAACTCGCTGTAATCTTCCTCCTTATTCTTCAGCGAAGGAAAAGTACGGATGGCAAGTATGTCAAAATACCTGCCTAATATTGGTGCAGCATCTTTTACATGCTCTACCGAATCGCCACTCATGATGGCTTCATCTTCAAACTCCAGTTTCCACCCTTCCTTATCTACGTTGAACACAATTGACTCCATGCCGAGATTGCTTGCAGCCACCTGAGTGCTCAGTCGTGTACGCATCGATGGATTGAGAAACAACATACCGATGCGCTTGTTGGCGCCGAGCAATTTATCCTTTAGCGGATGAGCTTTGTAAGCCAGGGCTTTCTGCACCATTGCTTCAACCGAGGGCACATCGTGCACAGAAATGAATTGTTTCATATACCTGCCCTCAAGCGAGGGACTTTATTTTTTTATTATTCACCTATTGAATCCTCATCTCCTTCAGTGTCCAATCATCAGCCATTCACTTCACTCACTCCGCCTTTCACTGCTGCAATGGCATCCTGCAGCGCATCCAAAAACTCATCGGCCTGCTTGCGGCTCAAACCAAGCGATGGCAGCAACCTGATTACGTTTGGCTTTGCTTCGCCTGTAAATACATTGAATTCATTCAGCAGCACTTTGCGCAGGTTGCTCAATTCATCAGGCACATCAAATCCAATCATCAGTCCGCGGCCGCGAAGGTTTTCAATGCCTTCAATTTTTGCAAGCTGGCTTTTCAAATACATGCCACGCTGCTTGGCCATGCTAATGAGGTTTTCTTCCTCAATTACTTCAAGCACTGCGAGGGCCGCAGCACATGCAAGATGGTTACCACCAAACGTTGTACCGAGCATTCCATGTTTGGGTTGAATATTTGGTGCAATTAAAATGCCTGCAACAGGAAAACCGTTGCCCATGCCCTTAGCCATGGTGTAGATGTCTGCATTTACACCGGCAATATCATGTGCAAAAAACTGGCCGGTACGTCCATAACCGCACTGCACACTGTCGGCAATGTATACGGCATTGTATTGGTCGCACAAACTGCGGATGAGTTTCAGAAACGATGCAGATGCTTCCACAATGCCACCTACACCCTGGATGCCTTCAATAATAACGGAGGAGATTTCCTTGCCGTTTTCGGCAAAACATTTTGCCAGCGATTCTTCATCGTTGAATGGAAGGAAAATGACATTTTCAGTTTCGTTTACCGGCGCAACAATTTTAGGATTATCCGTTGCAGCAACTGCCAGCGATGTGCGTCCATGAAAGCTTTTGCTGAATGCAACAATCTTCTTACGCCCGTTGTGAAACGAAGCGAGTTTCAAAGCATTTTCATTCGCTTCAGCACCGCTGTTCACCAGGAAAAGCTGGTAGTCTTCCTTCCCACTTACTTTCCCGAGTTTGTCGGCTAGTTGCTGCTGAATAGGAATGTGAACCGAATTGGAATAGAATGCAATCTTGTGCAACTGGTCTTCAATACGCTTCACCCAATGTGGATGTGTGTGACCGATGCTGATGACTGCGTGACCACCATACATGTCAAGGTACTGAACACCATTGGTATCCCACACATAACTGCCGCTGGCTCTGTCGATGGTGATGTTGTTAAGAGGATAGACGTCGAAGAGTTTCATAGTGAGGTATGAGGTTTAAGGCGTAAGGTTTGAGGCGAACGCCGGTTAAAAATTTTAGTTGTCCTTTCTTAAGAATTTCAGAAAGCCGATTAAACGTGCCCTTGTTTCACTTATCAGCCCGGTTATAAAATCATAATCATCCTGAGTAATGTATTTAAGTTCAAGGGCTACATAACAACAATATTCTGTTTCGTTTGTCGAACCTAAAGCATTGTCAAGAAAGTGAGCAAAGTCTTTGTCAGTATTTCTTCCGCACCCTTCTACAATATTTAGAGGTATTGATAGTGCTGCTCTGGTCAACTGAGAAATGAGTTCAAAACGTTCTTCTTTTGGCAACTTTGTCGCAATGACTTTTTTTACATGCATATTCAGTTGGTGAGCTGACATCCAAACATCCAATTTCTTGTAGTCTCTCATATTCAAACTGATTCATTGTGAACGGTTCATGATATTTACGATTTTCCCCAAGCCCTACACCCCAAACCCCATACCATTAGAAATACGTTGATTTTAATTTGAGTCCTTCTGTTTCATCAAAACCAAACATCAGGTTCATGTTTTGAACCGCCTGTCCGGATGCACCTTTTGTGAGATTGTCAATCACTGAATGAATGACTAATGTATCTCCTTCCTTTTCGAGTTGAATGATACACTTGTTGGTGTTCACTACTTGTTTCAAAAAAAGCGAAGACTTTGTTACGAAAGTGAATGCAGCATTTGCATAAAAATCACTGTACAGGTCATTTAATTCATGGAGTGTCTTATTCGTCTTCAGGGTGGATGAAACAAAAATGCCACGGGTGAAATCGCCACGCCATGGCACAAAGTTGACACCTCCCCTTCCTTGGGAACTGAATGCAGGCTGCAATTGCTGTAATGATTCCGTGATTTCGCCAAGATGCTGGTGTGTAAGCGTCTTGTAGGCCTGTATGTTGTTGGCTCTCCAGCTAAAGTGCGAAGTAGCGCTCAGGCTTTGTCCTGCGCCCGTGCTACCGGTAATGCCGGTTGTGTATACATCCGTCAGCAAACTTGCATGTGCCAATGGCAGCAAACCCAATTGAATAGCTGTGGCGAAGCATCCCGGGTTGGCAATATTGTTTGCAGTTTTGATGTTGTTCCTATTGAGTTCAGGAAGGCCGTAAACAAATGTTCTTGTGCCTTGCACCGCATCAGCTTTTAACCGGAAGTCATTGCCAATATCAATGAGCTTAACGTGTGCAGGAATTTCATGATTAGTTACAAACTTTTTCGCCTCGCCGTGACCTGCGCAGAAGAAGAGTACATCAATATCAAAATGATGCTCAGCAGAAAATGTTTGTTCTGTATCGCCCAGCAAATCTGCATGAACTTTATGCAAAGGATTTCCGGCATTGCTGCCGCTTTGCACAAAAGCCAGGTCAACATTTGGATGATTAATCAATAACCTGATGAGTTCTCCGCCAGTATATCCGGCGCCACCAATTATTCCTGCTTTTATTCTCATTGTACAGTCCCGAAGGGAATTCTTTTTTTTAGTTTGGAATTTGAGGTTTGTAGTTCTTCGATTCACACCTCGCAGTTCGTATTTCTTGCAACTTTCTTATACTACTAGCGTTCTGTCTTTCGTAGTGTTTGGTTGAGAAGTGACAACAAAACGAAGAGTACTGTCCTGGCGATTGATGATTCGATGGACAGCACCCGGCTCAATCAATACGCCTTCACACTTTTGAAGCAATACTTCTTCATCGTCAATTTCCATGATTGCTTCGCCGTCCAGAACATAAAAAAACTGTTGAGCAGTAGCGTGAAAATGTACCATCTCACTGCTGTGGGGCGGCATTTGTTCCAGCTTCACACTCAGATCATCATTATCCACCAGCACGTAGGCATCACAATCATTGCCCCACTTGTATTGCAGTAGCGGTGCCGTTTCGCTAACGATGATTGTTTTATTTCCGTTTGAAGACAATGTTTGTTGTTTGGGTTTGGCGTTAATAGTTCTCAGGTTGAAGCATGTCCACAAAATCTAAATGGTCTATACATCAAACTGTGAACTTGTGAACTGAACTTTGAACTTATTCCTCATTCACCTTGTGCCATATCACCGTTTGGTTGCCGAAGATGCGGCTGAATCCCCGCACATCTTCACCGGTGAATCCTGTGTTCATCTCGCCGTATTTTCCAAACTTGCTGCTCATTAAATCGTAATCGCTTTCAATGCCGGTAACTGTGAAATGATATGGCTGTAACTGCACATACACCTTTCCAGTAACGTTGTTTTGCGTGCTTTCAAAGAATGCTTCTATGTTGCGCATCACAGGGTCCATTATCTGTCCTTCGTGCAACCAGTTGCCGTAAAACAAAGCCAGTTGGTCTTTCCAGTTGAGTTGCCATTTGGTAAGCACATGCTTTTCCAGCAAATGATGCGCCTTAATGATAATCATAGGTGCGGCCGCTTCGAATCCCACACGACCTTTGATGCCTATGATAGTATCGCCCACATGTATATCGCGGCCCACACCGAATGGACCAGCGATATGCTGCAGTTTTTGTATAGCTTCAACAGGATGCGCAAATTGTTCACCATCCACACTCTTCAACTGTCCTTTCTCAAACCCCAGTTCAACCTGCCTGTTACCGCTGGAGGTCACTTGTGTAGGCCATGCTGATTCCGGCAGCCATTCTTTTGAATTCAGCGTTTCTCTGCCCCCAACACTTGTACCCCAAAGGCCTTTGTTGATGGAATAGGCAGCCTTCGCGAAGTTCATATCAACGTCCTTTTTCTTCAGGTAGGTTATTTCTTCTTCCCGGCTCAGTTTTAAATCACGGATGGGCGTTAAGATGGTCACACCCGGAATCATGATGTGAAAAATCATATCGAAGCGCACCTGGTCGTTGCCGGCACCGGTACTGCCGTGTGCCACAGCATCGGCATTCAGTTTTTTTGCATGTTCAGCAATATGCAATGCCTGCATTAAACGCTCTGCACTTACGCTCAAAGGATAGGTATTGTTTTTGAGTACGTTTCCATATACCAGGTACTTGAGAATTCTATCGTAGTAAGGCTTTACTGCATCGACTGTGGTGTGCGTTTTTACACCCAGTTTGTATGCATGCTGCTCAATGTTTTTGAGCTCCTCGTTGGTGAAGCCACCCGTGTTGACAATAACGCTGTGAACATCGTAACCCAGGTCTTCTCCAAGATATTTTACGCAAAAGGTTGTATCGAGCCCGCCGCTGAAACCCAGCACCACTACGGGCTTTTTATTCTGTTCGCTCATGTTGTTTGCTTATAAAGGTTGTGTAGAAATAAAGGAATAATCATCACCAGAACCAACGCAAGGAGAGCATACGTTTTACCTGGGAAACCGCACCTCCGTTGCCGTTGACCGAACCCTGCTCCCTGTTGCGATCAAACAGGTCGCGCCAACGTTTTTTTATGCGAAGAAAACGTTCATAGATACCCTTCTTTTCTTCAAATGCTTCAGTGGTTTCTTCAGGCTGGTAATGGTCTTTGGGATCGTAGAGCATAGCAGTACAAAGGCAATTCTTGCGATCCTTACTCATGAGGATGTCGTAGTTTACGCAACTCTTGCAGCCAGCCCAAAAAGCCTCGTCCTGGGTAAGTTCGCTGTAGGTAACAGGCTCGTATCCCAACTCGCTGTTTATTTTCATAACAGCCAGTCCTGTGGTAAGACCAAAAATTTTTGAATCGGGATATTTTTCACGGCTTAGTTGGAAAATGCGCTGTTTAATAGCCTTTGCCAATCCGGCTTTCCTGAAAGGCGGCGCCACAATCAATCCGCTATTGGCAACATACTCGCCATGGCCCCATGTTTCAATGTAACAAAAGCCTGCCCAGATACCGGTAGATTTCTGAAAAGCGATGACTGCCTTGCCTTCGAGCATTTTTTGTTTCACATAGTCAGGACTTCGCTTAGCAATACCAGTGCCACGAGCCTTGGCGCTGCTCTCATATTCGTCGCAAATAATTCTTGCAAAGTCCACATGGGTGGCATTTGCCGTGATTATTTCAAAATCAGTGTTGTGCATAACCCACGTTGGGTAAAGAAAGTGAAGGGAAATGTTTTAAGAATTGCAGGTGCTGCGCCCCGGCGCAACTAATAAACACAAAGCATGGTTTACCTGAAAGGGGGGCTGTTTATCGTCGCACCACCACGGGGTACGGACGCACAAAAAAACCAGGCCTGCACGGCACAGTAAAAAACCCACGCTTGTTGAAGGCGTGCATGATTACCTCAGTAATCAGCTGTATAAGTGAGTTTTTTGACATTTTCAGTTCAGAATCAGAATTACTTTCAAAAAATTCTTAGGAGTCGCAAAGAAAAAGAATAATATCTATTGTGAACCCAAAATTCTGGGGCTTTTACAAAAATTAAGAAAAGTGCTGCAAACCAAATGCTCAGCAATTTTTGTTGAGCACAGGAAAATCATGCAACAGCAAATTTGCTCCATTGACAATATCAAATGTCTTTGCCAGTTCTTTTGGTGACTGACGTGGCACATTTTCCACCAACGGCTTGCATTTCTACTCACCAGTTTGTAACATCGGTATCAATTGAAGAATGATACCCGGGCTAACCTCGAAAACATCATCATGAAAATCCTCAATTTCACTGCATCTATTGCAGCACCTCGAAGCCGTGTTTGGTTTGTGCTTTGGAACGATTATAGTTACCGCCAATGGGCCAGCACCTTTTATGAAGGTTCGTATGCAGTAAGTGATTGGCAACAGAGTAGCCGCATTCATTTCCTGGCACCTGATGGCAGGGGCATGTATGCCGAAATTGTGGAGAAAAGCGAACCCGGCCGAATGGTTTTTCGCCACCTGGGAGAACTTAAAAACTTTGCTGAGCAACCACCTGGCGGGCAATGGCAGGACGCACTTGAATCCTATACACTCGAGGAAACCGACACGGGTACTTTACTGCATGTGACAGTGAATACTGCAGAAGATTTTGTTGAAGCATTCAACCAGATGTTTCCCAAAGCATTGGCATTGGTCAAACAACTTGCAGAGAATTTTCGGATAACCGTTTCAGCACTGGTAACCTCGCCGATAGCTAAGGTTTGGGAATACTGGAATGCGCCGCACCACATCATGCAATGGAACCAGGCATCGGCAGACTGGCATACACCGCGGTCCGAAAATGACCTGCGTGAAGGTGGCCGGTTTTTACAGCGCATGGAATCAAAAGATGGCTCAATGGGTTTTGATTTTGTGGGCACCTACACGACCGTACAACCTTATTCACTTATTGAATATCAAATGGAAGATGGCCGACAAGTACGCATCACATTTGAACAGAACGAAAGCGGCACGCTGGTTACGGAATCGTTTGAACCCGAGGGCATAAATATCCTTGATTTGCAATATGCCGGCTGGTTGGCAATCCTTCACAGTTTTAAGAGCCACACAGAAAGTTGAAGAAATTAAAGAAGTTTTTGAAAGTCTTTTCAGCTACCAACATACAACACGAAGAACCTGCAAAAGCATACTTGCATTCACCAAAAAATTCATGAACCATGATTCGCCCCATTACGCCTTCTCTCTGGTTCGACACACAAGCCGAAGAAGCTGCCAACTTTTATTGTTCGCTGTTTACACCATCTTCTGTCAAATCAATCACCCGTTATAGCAAAGAAGGTTTTGAATTTCATAAAAGACCCGAAGGCAGTGTATTGACCGTTGCTTTTCAACTGGCTGGCCTGCCATTCACCGCACTAAATGGAGGCCCTCAGTTTGCATTTAATCCATCAGTCTCCTTCTATGTAGTTTGCCGCACTGAACAGGAGGCAGATGCCCTGTGGAATTCACTGCAAGAAGGTGGCAGTGTGATGATGCCGCTGGACAAATATCCCTGGAGCGCAAAATATGGCTGGCTCAACGATCGCTTTGGCCTCAGCTGGCAGGTTGCTGTGCATGAAGAAGAAAAGTTCGAAGACAAAATTTCTCCCGCTTTTTTGTTTATGGGTGAGAACCAACCAAAGGGAGAGGAAGCTCTCCAGTTTTATACATCACTTTTTCCCGGTAGTTCTGTGGTGCACATTGCCCGTTTTGAAGAAGGAGAAGGCAGTATTCCGGGAACGATAAAACATGCCATGTTCAAACTCAACCATCAAACTTTTATGATCATGGGCAGTTCTATGCAACATGCATTCGATTTCAACGAAGCTGTTTCATTCCAGGTACTTTGCGATACTCAGCAGGAAATTGATCACTACTGGCATGCATTTGCTGATGGCGGATTGGAAAGCCAATGCGGGTGGGTAAAAGACAGGTTCGGTGTGTGGTGGCAGGTAGTGCCAGCCATACTGCCAAAGTTGCTTAGCGATCCAGCAAAAGCCGGCAATGTGATGAATGCTTTTCTGCAAATGAAGAAGTTCGATATTGAACAACTCCTGCAGGCATAATGCAATAAAAAGGGAGGCGAAACGAATAAAGCTGTAGAGCTAAGAAGGTAAGACAGACCTGAGCAAAGATGCACTCAACTCAAAATGACCCAATGAAGACCGTTGAATAGATAAGGATCATATGTTAATTGAAAAAACTTACGATCACCGGGCAATTACGCTTCCACCTTGCTGCTATGAATGGCAGCCGCGATTTCCCTGATGAGCGAAGGATCTTTTTCTATGGCATTGCCTACTACAATTACATCGGCCCCGGCTTTGCAGTTGCGGTAAGCCTTTTCGGGGTCGGTAATGCCGCCGCCAATAATGAGCGGCGCCTCAATGTGACTGGCCACCATCTCAATCATGCTTTCGGTGATGGGCCTGCGGGCTCCACTTCCGGCATCCATGTAAATAAGTTTCATGCCAAGCATTTCGCCGGCCATAGCGGTGCACATGGCTATCTCATTCTTGTCGGCTGGAATGGGAGCTGCATTAGAAATATAGGAAACAGTGGTGGGTGCTCCCCCGTCAATCACCATGTAGCCTGTCGGCATTATTTCCACGCCGCTTTGCTTTACTACAGGCGCCGAAATCACATGCTGGCCAATGAGCAATTCGGGATTACGACCGCTGATGAGACTGAGGTACAACAAGGCATCGGCGTACTTCGACAACTGTGAAGGACTTCCCGGAAAAAGCACCACTGGGATACTGCATGCTGCCTTGATGTGCTGCACCACTTCATCGAGATGGGTGCTGATAACCAGGCTGCCGCCCACAAAAAAATAATCAACCTGGGCATCCAGCCCCAACTTAACCAACTCGTCCAGCTTTTTTGCATCCACCTTGTCGGGGTCGATGAGCACTGCAAATGACTTTTTACCAGCTAGTTTGTTGGATTTGAATATGTTGTAAAGGCGCTGATTCATGCGTGATGGAAGCAAAAATGCAATAAATTTTGAACTAAACGAGGCAGCCACCACAATTTTCTGGTTAGGTCTGCTGCGCAAATGAATTGAATTTACCCGTGCATTTGCCGTTTTTTTGACAACATCTCAGCAGTATTGATAATAATCACTATTAGCCACCTATATTATTGATACTTTTCAACCAAATCGACTCCGGAGTGTTTTAACCTATCTGAGCCAATGTGATCAACTATTTTTGCCCTCTTTAACATGCACTGTATGGAGATATTACCTGGACCATTGCTGAAAACCATCGATTCGCCGGCCGACCTCAAAAACCTCAGCCGCGAACAGCTGCACCAGGTGTGCGATGAACTGCGCCAGTACATTATTGATGTAGTAAGTGTACATGGTGGCCATTTCGCCGCAAGCCTCGGTGTAGTGGAACTTTCGGTGGCGCTCCATTATGTGTACAACACTCCCTACGACCAATTGGTTTGGGATGTGGGTCACCAGGCATACGGCCACAAAATACTTACTGGCCGGCGCGATAATTTTGCCACCAACCGCAAGTACAAAGGACTGAGCGGCTTTCCCAAGCGCACCGAAAGTGAATACGACACTTTTGGAGTAGGTCACAGCAGTACTTC
>JBBIOQ010000074.1:0-20213 GCA_037443285.1 Sphingobacteriales bacterium
AGAATACTTTGACAACAGTGTGAGAGCATGGTTTCATCGGTTCACCAATTACGATCTTGCCCTGGTGAAATATTTCATCGGTAAGCATTTGGAAATTGCAAACGCAGCAGGCCAACGCCCAACTAAGTCTTTGGCTTTGGACAGCGCACTGCTTCCTGAATACAGCGAAAACGAAACAGGGCTCATGCTTGCCCCCGGCCAAAATCTCGACGAATCTCACCGGCACCTATCGCCCTACATGGCCATTTATCCACTAACGCTGTTGAGTGTAAACGACGCTGCACAACAAGAAGTCATCAACCGGTCAATGCATTGGATTGAACAGAAAGGAACCCGCAACTGGTGCGGCTATTCATTCAGTTGGGCGGGTTGTATGTATGCCTATGCACACCAGGCCGATAGTGCTGCGAGCATGCTGCGCAAGTTTGCCGGCAACTTTTGTTCGGTGAATAGCTTTCACCTCAATGGCGACCAGAAAGGCGGGCAATATTCTTCCTTCACCTACAGGCCATTTACACTCGAAGGCAATTTTGCATTTGCACAAGGCCTGCACGAAATGCTCATTCAAAGCCAGTTGGGTTATGTCGAAGTCTTTCCGGCCATACCTATGGCATGGAAAGATGTTTCTTTTGAATCGCTGCGTACAGAAGGCGCCTTTCTTGTTTCAGCGTCCAAAGAAAATGGGGTGGTGCAATCTGTAAAAGTGAAGTCAACGGCGGGCGGCTTGCTGCGGCTGAAAATGCCATTCAAAACATGGATACCCGTTGGCATTAGCAGCGATAAGGTGAAGTTGGAAAACGGCATAGCTGAAATACAAATGGCCAAAGGGCAGGTGATTACCTTCAACAATGCCTTTGAGTGAACAGCTCTCGGTTCATTTGAATAATCAAGTGAAGCTGCCACTAACTTTACGGATATTCAACAATTGGTTCTGAAGTAACACCAGGTGTTGCATTGTTTGTTTAATGCTTTCTTTTTATCCACTCATTACTTGCCTTCTATGAAAAATCTCCTGACTGTCCTGTTGTTTTCCATCGCCATGCTTGGCGCAAATGCACAGTGTACATTAACCAACCTGCTTACTGAAAACCTGGTGGACCCCATTGGCATTGACCAAACCAAACCTCGCTTCAACTGGCAATTACAAAACAGTGGCCGAAACATAAAACAGGTGGCCTATGAAATGGAAGTGCGCAAAGGCAGCGTAAATGGCCCCAAAGTCTGGCAAAGCGGCAAAGTAATGAGCGACTCCTCGGTGCATGTGGCGTACAAGGGTGCTGCATTGCAATCGGGTACACGCTATTGGTGGAAGGTGCGTGTGTGGGACAATGGAAGCAAAGTATCTGCATGGAGTAGTACTGCGTTTTTCCAGACCGCGTTGTTACAGCAGGCTGATTGGAAAGCAAACTGGGTGGAAGCGGGATACAAGGAAGATTCTATTTTGCGACCATGCCCGCTTTTCAGAAAATCATTTTCCCTCAAGAAAAAAGTGCAGTCTGCTGTTGCGTATATCACAGCACATGGCATGTACGAGGCTCAACTGAATGGCCGGCGTGTGGGCAATGCCTATCTCACACCCGGTTGGACGGCTTACCATAAGCGCTTGCAATACCAAACGTATGATGTAACGGGCTTGGTGCAGAAAGGTGAAAATGCAGTAGGAGTAACCGTTGGCAATGGTTGGTATAGAGGTCCAATTGGGTTTTCCAATTCGAGGGATGTGTATGGAAAAACGCTGGCGCTGCTGATGCAGATTGTCGTTACCTATAGCGATGGGAACACAGAAACTATTACAACCGATAGCACATGGAAATCCACGGCCGGACCTATTCGCAATGTTGAAATTTACAATGGTGAAATGTATGATGCTCGCCTTGAAAAAACAGGATGGGCTAATGCAGGTTTTGATGACAAAGATTGGAGTGGTGTGAAAGTGGTGGGAGCCACTAAAGAAATTTTACTGGCCACGCACAATGAACCGGTGACAAAGCATGAAGTGTTTCAACCCGTGAAAGTGTTTACCACACCGGCAGGCGAACAGGTGATTGATTTTGGTCAGAACCTGGTTGGATGGGTGACCATAAAAGTGAACGGGCAGGCGGGAGACACCATCACCCTGCGTCATGCAGAAATACTCGACAAAAAAGGCAACATGTATTTTGCCAACCTGCGCCAGGCCAAGCAAACCAACCACTACATCCTGAAGGGCGGTGGCACAGAAAATTTCGAACCTCATTTTAGCTGGCAAGGTTTCAGGTATGTGCAGGTAAAGGGATTGAGAGAACCTTTGCTTCCCGAAAATTTCCAGGCAGTTGCGCTTTACTCCAACATGCAACCTACGGGTACATTCTCCACATCCAATACGTTGCTCAACCAATTGCAGCATAATATTCAGTGGGGACAGCGCGGCAACTTCCTGGATGTGCCCACCGATTGCCCGCAACGTGATGAGCGATTGGGCTGGACCGGCGATGCCCAGGCTTTTTCGCGTACTGCTTCCTTCAACATGAATGTCGATAATTTCTTTGCCAAGTGGTTGCAGGATCTTGAGGCCGACCAGGTAAATGGTGCTGTTCCATACGTGATACCTAATGTAATTGACAGTAACGCCGTGAACAGTGCCGGCTGGGCCGATGTTGCTACCATCATACCTTGGAATATGTACCTGGCCTACGCTGACAGGGCTTTATTGGCCAATCAATACAACAGCATGAAGGCTTACGTAGAGAGCATTCGAAAAGTGGCCAGGGACAACCTCTGGAACAACGGCTCTCATTTTGGCGACTGGCTGTTTTACCGGCCCGAAGATGACAATGACGGTCGCTCTGCAGTTACCGATAAACATATGATTGCCCAATGCTTTTATGCCCACTCCACGCAGTTGTTGATTAATGCTGCAAAAGTGCTCGGTAAAAAAGCTGACGAAGAAATGTATGCACAATTGCTTGAGCAAATCAAAGCAGCATTTCAACGTGAATACCTCACTCCGTCCGGCCGCCTCGTTTCCTCTACACAAACGGCCTACGTGCTGGCTTTGCAGTTTGACATGCTTCCCGATGCACTGCGAACACAGGCTGCAAAACGATTGAATGATAATGTAAAGGCATACGGAAACCACATTACCACAGGCTTTCTCGGCACGCCTTACATCTGCCATGTGCTTACACGCTATGGGTATGACACAACGGCTTACAAATTACTGCTGCAAGAAAAATATCCTTCATGGTTGTATCCTGTAAAAATGGGTGCTACTACCATTTGGGAAAGATGGGACGGACAGAAACCGGACAGCAGTTTCCAAACACCCGGCATGAATTCGTTTAACCATTATGCGTATGGTGCAATTGGCGATTGGATGTACCGACAAATGGTAGGTCTGGATACTTACGAGGATGAGCCCGGGTACAAACACATACGGATTCAGCCGCATCTGAGCGACAGCATTAAGCAAGCCTCTGCTTCATTGAAAACTTATTACGGAGAAGTGAGTGCCGGCTGGAAATTGCAAGGGCAACAATTCTCACTTGATGTTACTGTGCCTCCTAATACACATGCCAGTGTTTTCATTCCAGCCCTTAATGCTAATGCTATTACCGAAAGCGGCAACTCTTTGAATGCCGTAGCTGATCTAAAAGTGAAAGGGATGGTGAATGGCTATACAGAAGTGGAAATTGGATCAGGTACGTACCATTTTGCTGCGCCGGCAGTCAAAACCAACTGACACTTCAGGTACTAATTTATCATTGTTGTAATGCATCCCACAACACTTCCACAGGATGCAATGCTTTGCGGCCTGTACCATCTTTTACCTGGTGGCGGCAGCTTGTGCCTGGAGCAGCAATGATAACATCCACTGCTGCATTGCGAACAGCAGGAAACAATACGAGTTCACCAATCTTCATGCTTAATTCGTAATGTTCTTTTTCATAACCAAAACTACCTGCCATGCCGCAGCATCCGCTGGGTATAGTCTGCACTTTGTAGTTGGCAGGAAGGCTCAGCATTCTTACTGTAGGTGCAAGTGATGCAATTGCTTTTTGCTGGCAATGACCATGCAGTTTTATTTCCCTGCTTTCATGTGTGAATTGCGATGACTTAATATTTCCTTTCTCTATTTCAGCAGCAATGAATTCATCAAACATCAGTGCATTTTTTGCAAGACGTTTGGAAGCACGCAGGTTTTCATCTGTAGCAAGGTCGGGGTATTCATCGCGAAATGCGAGAATGGCAGAAGGCTCAATGCCAATGAGTGGTGTGGTTTCGCTAATGAGTGGTGCCAGCAATTCAATATTGCGGTTGGCTATTTCTTTGGCTTTACGAATAAGTCCTTTGCTCAGCCAGGTGCGGCCACTTTCAATATGATCTGGAATGATTACTTCGTATCCAAGTTTTTCAAGCACTTCAATGGCTTTGATGCCAATATGTGTGTCGTTGTAATTGGTGAATTCATCGCAGAACAGGTATACGGTTTGAGGTTTGGGGTTTGTGGCGTCTGATGTCGGTTGTTTTTGGTTGGTTGTTTTAGGCTGCTCGCCCAATTCCTTTTTGTGCCGCTTGTACCAACTCCTTAGTGTACGTTTTTGCAGGGTGGGCATGCTGCGTTGAGTAGCAAAGCCGCTCATTTTTTTTACGAATGTGCTAATGCCGGGTGCTGTCATAACGAAATTGTAGGCAGCTGGCACAATGGCTCCCAGTTTTGCGCTGGCAGTAAAATTTGCGATGAGCCTGCTGCGCATGGGTACGCCATTAGCATCGTAGTAGTGCTGCAGAAATTCTGCTTTCAGTTTTGCTACGTCCACATTACTCGGGCATTCGCCTTTGCAGCCTTTGCAACTGAGGCAGAGGTCCATTACCTCTTTAATTTCCTTATGATCAAAGCGGTTGACTTTGTTGCTGTGCGTAAGAAATTCACGCAGGATGTTTGCCCTTGCCCTGGTGGTGTCTTTCTCATTTCGCGTAGCCATGAACGATGGGCACATAGTACCACCACTCAAATGTGTTTTGCGGCAATCGCCACTGCCGTTGCATTGTTCTGCATGCTGCAGTACATCCTGTTTGTTGTAGCGGAAAATGGTATTGAATGTTGGTGTTTTCTGCCCCGGTTCATAGCGCAGCATGGTGTTCATGCTGGGGGTGTCGACAATTTTATTGGGATTGAAAATGTTGTTTGGATCCCAGGTGTATTTGAGCTGGCGCAGCAACTCATAATTCTTTGGACCAATCATTTGCGGAATGAATTCACCACGAAGCCTGCCATCACCATGTTCGCCGCTGAGTGAGCCATCATATTTTTTAACCAACGTTGCTATTTCTTCAGCAATCACCCTGAAGAGCCGGTTGCCCTCTTCCGTTTTCAAATTGATGATAGGGCGCAGGTGAATTTCGCCGCTGCCTGCATGAGCATAATGCACACTGTACAAACCATGCTTTTTCAGAATTTCGTTGAAGTCGCGGATGTAAGCAGGCAAGTCGTTTACATCTACTGCTGTGTCTTCAATAACGGGCACTGCCTTGTCGTCGCCGGGCAAATTGCCCAGTAGGCCAAGGCCGGCCTTACGCAGTGTCCAAATTTTCTTGGTGTCATCGCCATACAATACAGGGAAGTGATAGCCCAAACCCGCAGCACGCATTTCGGCTTCCACTTGTTGGCAAATGGCAGCGATCTCTTCACGTGATCCACGAGAATATTCCACTACCAAAATGGCCCCCGGGTCACCCTGCACAAAAAAGCGGTTCTTGCTTTGTTCAATGTTGTCTTTCGTGCATTCAAGAATGTAATGGTCTATCAGTTCGCTGGCGCTGGGTTTGTATTTGAGCGCAATGAGGTTGGCGCGAAGGCTTTCGTCAACGGTGTTGAAATGAACGCATAACAGTCCGCTTTCCTTTGGTGGCAGCGGGCTTACATTCAGTTTTATTTCTGTGAGAAAAGCAAGAGTTCCTTCGGAGCCGGCAATGAGGGAACAGAAATTAAAATCCGGTCCGCCGGCGTTGAAGGGTGCCATGTCTACCAGCAGGTCAATGGCATATCCTGTGTTTCTGCGTTCAACACTTTTCTTAGGGAATTGATTCTTTATTTCCTGTTGGTTGTTGTAATCACTCAGCATGCCGCGGATATTGCGGTATATATTTCCTTCCAGGTTTTGCAGTTCGCATTTGGCATGAAATTCATCAAGATTTAATGCCTTGCAAGTGGTTTCGCTGCCATCGCTCAGCAGGACGTTCACTTCCAGCAAATGCTCACGGGTGCTGCGGTATACCACGCTGTTGCTGCCGCAACTGTTGTTGCCCACCATGCCGCCAATCATGGCGCGGTTGGCAGTGCTAGTTTCGGGGCCAAAGAATAAACCATGGGGTTTGAGAAACAGGTTGAGTTCATCGCGAATAACACCCGGTTGCACCCGCACCCAATGTGCATCCTTGTTCAGTTCAAGTATTTGGGTAAAGTTTTTAGAAACATCCACCACAATGCCATTGCCAACTACCTGCCCTGCAAGCGATGTGCCTGCTGTGCGTGGAATGAGGGATGTTTTGTTATCAGCAGCAAAACGAAGGAGTTTTTTAATATCCTCCTTGCTTTTTGGAATAGCCACTGCCAGCGGCATTTCGCGATAGGCCGATGCATCTGTAGCGTACAGTATACGCATGGTATCGTCAAAATATAAATCGCCTTCAAGTTGGGTCGCTAACTGCTGCAATGGCTCTTTCATCACTTTTGCCTGTGGCACTTTTATGTCCCCGCAAATTTAGGAGGTTGCTCCAATGACAAGCAATTGCGATGAGTTTTGAAGAGCGTTGGCCCTTAGAACCTGAAGCCGACATGAACGATATACCTGTATCCCAGGCTCCAGGTATTCAGGTTACCCTTGGCATCAATGCTTGCATCACTGAGTACGTAGTCCATACCCGGGTACTTTTCATTCAGTAAAGCCTGAACGGCATCCAGCACTTTTTGTTTTTGCTCAGCGGTAAGGTCGCCGGTCAGAGCAGAATGCAGCTTGTAGTTGGCATAGCCAGGACCAGCCAACACAAAATCGAGGGTAATGCGCTTGCCCAACACAAACTGGTAGCCCAGTTCGGCGCCGATGGTATGAATACTAAATGTTGATGTTGTATTGGCATCAGTGGAACCGCTTGATTGATTCAGTTTCCATTGGGATTCGCGGTTAAAATGGTTGTATGAATAGTACGGGCCAATATAGACACCACGAGGGGGCTTGTATTTGTTTTCCTTTTGAAGATAAAAGCGGTAGTCCAGCGAAAAATTGTAACCTGTATTGTTGCTATTGCCAGTAAGGGCTGCATCACCCGATGTGAAGTCAACTACCTTTGGCAGCGTTGCCTGTCCAAAATTCATCGACATGGTTTGCCTGTTGTTTATCACCCGTTCATAGCCAAAAACAATATAGCTGAAGCCAAAGAGCAGCGGACCGGAAAGGTTGTAGCGGACCACATTCTTGTAGTATTTGGAGGGCTTTGCTGTTGAGTCATTAGCCTGTTGCGCCTGTGCCAGATTTACACTTGTTGCCAGTATAAGAATTACCATCATTCTGGCTTTTATTCTTGCTGCCATTTTCATTTTTTTTAATAATACTTAAAGGTACGAGCTATCAACGGATAGGCGTTGGCCGTAACTGTTGAATTCATATCAGATTTTGAAATAAACAGGATATTTTTTCGGCTTTCTGCAACATTTTGAAATGCCCACCTGAACGTATGCTGGTTACCTTTGCCTCACAACAAACGGAGCCATTGATTTTGCATACGTCACGGCTTCATGATGCAACATTTACCAAACAAAGTGAAAAGGATATGAAAAGCTACATTCTTGCCCTTGCTGGTGTTACCCTGATAATGTCTTCATGTGTGAGTAGTAAGAAATTCAAACAGAAAGAAGAAGATTACACGGTGCTGAACAACAAGTATACTCAATTGCAGCAGGACCTGAAGGGTTGCGAAAATGACCTGATCAAAGCCAGCAATTATTTGCAGACTTCTGAAAACAACAATGCTAACCTGAAGGCACAGATGAAGGATATGAAGGAACAACAGCAGAACCTTCAATCGACCAATACGCAGGTACTGGGCCGCTTGCAGGACCTGAGTGTGTTGAGCAACAAGCAGGCCGAAAGTGTACAGAAGAGCCTCGAGAAACTGGAAGAACGCGACTCATATATCAAAAACCTTCAGGGCGAAATGGCCAGGAAGGATTCTTTGAATATGGCGTTGGTGATGAACTTGAAAGGTTCACTGGGTTCAGTAGCCGATGACGACATTGACATACAGGTGGACAAAGGCGTGGTGTACATTTCCATTTCCGATAAACTGTTATTCCAAACCGGTAGTTACGATGTAAGTAATAAAGCCATGGGTGTACTGGAAAAGGTGGCCACTGTACTGAAGAACCAGCCCAATATTGAGTTTATGGTGGAAGGCCATACCGACAATGTTCCCATTAGGGGAGGTGCACTGAAAGACAACTGGGACCTGAGTGTGTTGCGTGCCACTTCGGTAGTGCGTATCCTTCAAACCAAATTTGGCATTGACCCTAAACGAATGACTGCCGGCGGCCGCTCTGAGTATGTTCCGGTTACAACCAATGAAACCGCTGCAGGCAAAGCGGCCAACAGGCGCACCCGCATAGTGGTGTTGCCAGAACTTGACCAGTTTTTTCAATTGCTGAACCCTAACACCAAAGCCGAAAAGCCCGCCGGGAAATAAGCAGGAAAAATTTTTCTTCGAAATTGAACCACACTGATGAAGTGTGGTTTTCTTTTTTAGTGCAATGATGATGGAAATGGAATCCTGATGATTTTTTTAGAAATGAACCCCAACCAATTCCGAAAAGTGTAAGTCTGTTATTTTGTTAAGAGAATGTCCATTATTTTACATATATCATCCTCCATTGAGAGTTTTAATTTCCAAAAGCCTACAATATGAAAAAGGTTAGTGTAGCATTGATAATGTTTTTGGCGATAGGCGCCGTTAGCCGGGCACAGCAGCAGGTTGTTGCACCCTCGCTAAAGCGGACATCAACCACCGCCAGGCCAGACCGTTGTGCAACAGTGCAATACATGCATCAACTGTACAAGCAGGCAGGCATTACCAATGCTGATGCATCGTTTGAGACTTGGATAGGCCAAAAAATAATGGAAAAGAAGAAGCTGGGAACCCTTGGCACTATTATTAACTACCAGGTTCCTGTTATATTTCATATTGTTCACCAGGGTACTGCGGTTGGAACAGGCGATAACCTGTCGCAGGCCCGGATACAGTCGCAACTTGCCCAATTGAACAAAGACTTCGCCAATCTGAGCAACAGTCCTTATGGCGTGGCATCAACTACCGGGCTTATATTCAACCTGGCACAAACCGACCCCAATGGATTGAATCTTGCCGAACCCGGCATACATCGTGTCAATGCTACTACCGATCTCACCTCCTTGCCTGCTCCCCCATACAGCATGAACGATTTCGATACTTACGGAAAACCAAACTCCATCTGGAATCCCGCTAAATACCTCAACATCTGGATAGCGCCGCTTTCCGGGGGCATACTTGGCTATTCCACTTTTCCGGTACAATCAGGCCTTCCCGGATTATCAACCGGGGAAACTGACCAGAATGCCGGTGTAGTGGTAGTTCCCTCCTCCGTGGGCAGCCTGGTAACGCCCAACGGCAGTTGCCTGGGCGACGGTAATATTATGGGCAAAACCCTCACCCATGAAATGGGACACTTCTTTGGCCTGCGCCATATTTGGGGCGATGCCACCTGCGGCACCGATTATTGTGATGATACCCCGATTCACCAGGACGCTAACTATGGCACCTTCTCTCATCCCAAATCAAACAGTTGCGGCACCCTCGATGAAATGTTTGAAAACTACATGGACTACACCGATGATGTGCAACTGAATACGTTCACAGCAAACCAGGTTGACCGCATGCAGGTGGTGATGCTCAACAGTCCTCGCAGGACAGTGTTGGCCAACAGCTCAGTAGGTGTAGTAAATTTTACAAGCAACCTGGTGGCTTTTGTAGGCTGTGGCAGTAGCCTTACTGAATCCGAAACGGGGACAACCGGCGACCCACTCAGATACCACGATTTGAAAATTACCATAGCAGTAGAGGACCGCGCCAGCGGGCCGGCTACTTTGACAATTGGTGCATCAGGCACAGCAACTTCGGGTGTGGACTATACATTGCTTACTCCAACAGTAAGTTTTGCAACTGGTGAAGGTTCAAAGGAGGTGGTAATAAGGATTTGGGACGATGGTATCGTTGAACCATCTGAATCTGTGACGTTGTCTTATGTTATTTCAGGAACCGGTGTTGTTGCCAGCCCCACACAGCAGGTTTTTACCGTAAACATTACAGATGATGATACTTACACAATTGCACAATCCAGCATCACCCTGTTGAACCAGGATTTTGAAACCAGCGTCAGCGGTTGGACTACCTTGAGCAATGTGACCAATCCTGTAAACGGGTTTACAGTAGGACAAGGTGCAACAGGTTTCACGGGCAATTCGGCCTACATTTCCAACAACAGAAGCCTGGGTGCCACTGCGCCCAATACCTACACCATTGATGATGCACCAGATGGCAGTTTGTCCGTCATCAGCAGCCCGCTCATCAATGCGACTGGTTTAAGCAATCTTAAACTCGCCTATAAATGGAAATGTGTTGGCGAAAAGGATGCAGATGGAATTTGGGACTATGGTACTATCATGACAGCACCGTCAACAAACGCCCTTGGTTTTACCTCTGTACCTGGTGCTCCATCATTAGTAAGCAACCCGGATGTGATTGCCGATAACTATAGCTTTCCGGCATCGTATAACAACAGCAGTTTTTATCTTGGTTTCTACTGGGAAAATGACAACAACACGGGCACCCAACCACCACTGGCCGTTGATGAACTGGTAATAACAGCTGATGGCAAAAAAATTGAGCAGACTGTTAACTCAAACCGCGGCAATAATGTGCCTGCTTCGACCAAAGTTGATTTCACCAGTGTGCAGGATGGAGAAATAATCACCACCATTACCGATGCAACAGCAAGTATTGGCACTGTATCGACTGTTGTTTTGCAGGCGGGTACTACACAAGTAAATATTACTACGCCAAAGGGCACTTATAAAAGGTCGGCCAAAGTCATAAAGATTACACCACAAACAACATACACAGGCACAGCCAAAGTGACTTTGTACTTTACACAGGCAGAAATCTCTGTGTGGAATTCAAGCAGGTCGCAACTGAAAGTAATGCAGGTAAATGATGGTGTTGATTTGTCGGTAGGTGTAAACAACAGCAATGCAAAAATTCTTACGCCGACCGTAGATGACCAGTTGACTGCAAAAGGTTACATCTCTTATACAGTAACGGTGACGGGCTTCTCTCAGTTTTTTGTAGTAGAACCAACCACGGCACTGCCGGTGAAACTCATCAGCTTTACGGCAAAACCTGCGGCTGCTACTATCCAACTGCAGTGGGCCACAGCCAACGAAATCAACAACAAAGGTTTCTTTGTTGAACGCAGTACTGATGGTGCTAATTTCAGTTCACTCGGCTTCGTAAATAGCAAAGTAACCGCAGGTTATTCAGGCAATACTGACTATGCTTATACCGATGCAAACGTAAGCCTTGGCACCATTTACTACTATCGCCTGAAACAACAGGATGTGGATGGCAACTTTACCTACTCCCCTGTTCGTTCAGCAAGCCTGGCACCAATGACTGCGAGGTTCAATGTATTCCCCAACCCTGCTTCGGGCAGCACCAGGCTGATGCCTTCCAAAAACATGCAGGCAAGTGTGCAGCTGATTAATCAAACCGGGCAGATACTGAAATTCTGGCCACGTCAAAACATGACGGTTGCCGGTGTTGAACTTGCATTGCCTGCATTGCCAGCCGGTATTTACACTTTGCGCCTGATAGAAGATGCAAACATTTCCACGCAGAAAATCACGATTCAATAACTAATCAATTCATTTAATAAAATCCCCCGCCATAAAAATGTTGGCGGGGGATTTTATTGTTTTTCAGAATTGAATAAGGAAGGCTGATTTGTTATTGAAATTTCCGGTTACAAAATTATTGCAGGTATTTACCAAAAAATTCCAGCGTTCTGCTCCACGCAAGTTTTGAGGCTGCCTCATTGTAACGTGCAGATGAAGTGTCGTTGTGAAATGCATGATTCACGCCTTCGTACATATACAATTCATACCTGATGTTGTTGGCCTTTAGCGCAGTTTCGTAGTCAGGTATGCCGGCATCAATGCGGTCATCGAGTCCTGCATAATGCAGTTGCACTGCCGCTTTGATGGATGCTACATCTTTTGCATCGGGCTGTTTGCCATAAAAGGCCACAGCAGCTTTCAAATCAGGAGCATGCACGGCAAGTTGGTTGGCCATGGCTCCGCCCCAGCAAAAACCAACACAGCCGATTTTCCCATTGCAGTCTTTGCGACTCTGCAAATAACCAAGTGCTGCAACAAAGTTTTGAGTAGTAGCAGCAGCATCTAATTTCTGAAACATAGCCCTTGCATCGTCTTCATTCGCAGGCGTGCCGCCTAACAATGAAAGGGCATCAGGTGCAGGTGCAATGTAGCCCGCCTTTGCTGCCCGTCTTGTTACATCTTCAATATGCGCATTAAGGCCGCGGTTTTCATGAATCACAATTACGGCTGCTCGCTTGCCCTTCTTTTTTGGTTTTGCCAGGTAGCCTTTCATTTCACCACCTTCCACCTTGTAAGTGATGCGCTCCGTTTCAAGGTCAGCTTCTCCATCATTGGTTTGCGCAATAGCATAGTTACTTTCCAGCATGGGCAATATGCTGAGGGCCGCCATGGTGCTTCCCGTAAGCAGGGCAAGTTTTTTCAAAAACAATTCCCGGCTGAGGGGTTTGTGGGTGTACTCATCATACAGGTTGATAATGCGCTGGTCCATGGTATGTTTTTTTTGAGTGGATTGAATTCATTATGAAACCAATGGATTTGAAAATACAGAGAAATATTGATGACTGGTAGGTGCATCATTACCATGTGCTGCGTACTTTGTACATCACATCCAAAACCAGTATGAAAAAAATCTTCCTGCTAATTACATTGGGTTTTGCCCAGGCAACCATTGGTCAAATGAATCCAACCTGGCTGCGTTATCCGGCCATTTCACCAGATGGCAACACGATTGTTTTTACTTACAAAGGCGACATTTACCGGGTGCCTGCAACAGGCGGTGAAGCCATTCCTCTCACCATCAACGAAGCACAGGATTTTATGCCTGTCTGGAGTAGTGATGGCAAGAGCATTGCATTTGCCAGCGACCGTTACGGAAACTTCGATGTGTTTGTGATGCCGGCCACAGGTGGCGATGCAAAACGACTCACCTATCATTCAGCCGATGAATTTCCCTACGATTTTCACAACAACAATGCCGTTGTCTTTGGTTGCAGCAGGCTCGATGCTGCTGAAAACAGGCAGTACCCCACAGGCAGCATGCCCGAACTTTATGAAGTAAGTTTGAATGGGGGGCGTGTAAGCCAACTACTCACCACACCTGCTGAAGATGTGAAGTTTAGTGCTGATGGAAAACTGATGGTTTATCATGATAAGAAGGGCGGTGAAAATCCATGGCGCAAACACCACACCAGCGCCATTGCCCGCGACATTTGGATGTACGATCTGCAAAGCGGAAAGCACACCAAAGTGACCGACTTTGCTGGTGAAGACCGCAATCCGATACTTGCTGATAACGACCAGGATATTTACTACCTAAGCGAAGCAAGTGGTTCATTCAATGTATTTAAAACTGCATTGAAAGGTGGCACGCCACAACAGGTGACAAATTTCAAAATGCACCCGGTGAGGTTTTTAAGCCGCACTGATAATGGTGTGCTATGCTTTAGTTACGACGGGCAATTATACACGCAACAACAAGGCAGTGAACCTCAGAAAATAAACATTACCATCAACACCGGCGACCGTTACGCGAATTTCAAAAACCTGCCATTTAGCAGCGGTATTTCTGGTGCAAAGCTTTCACCTAACGGCAAAGAGATTGCCTTTGTTTTTCGTGGCGAAGTGTTTGTAACCGCAGTGGATGGCGCTGTTACAAAAAGGGTCACCAATACACCGCAACGCGAAAGCGACATCAGTTGGAGTCCTGATGGAAGAAAGCTGGTTTATGCCGGGGAACGCAACGCAAAATGGCAGGTTTATCAAAGCGAAATAGTACGCAAAGAGGAAGCATATTTCTATGCATCTACGCTGCTGAAAGAAACAACATTGGTGAGTGGCGAATTGTCGGCAATAACACCACATCTCTCGCCCGATGGTAAAGAGTTGGCATACATCGAAGATTTCAAAACACTCAAAGTGCTCAACCTTGCCGGCAAACAAACACGCACTGTTGTGAGTGAAAATGAATGGTTCAACTGGGCCGACAATGGCCACGATTTCGACTGGAGTCCTGATAGCAAATGGCTGCTGGTTACATACAGCGAACCCGGCATTGGCAACAGCGAAATTGCACTGGTACCTGCCGATGGAAAATCGAAAATGAAAAACATTACCCAAAATGGCTTTGATGATTTTGAAGCCAAGTGGATGATGGGCGGAAAGATGATGCTCTATTTCAGCAATCGCGATGGCCTGCGCAGTTTTGCCAACAGTGGCCAACGACAGGCAGATGTGTATGGCATGTTCTTTACCAAACAAGCCTGGGATAAATACCGGCTGAGCAAAGAAGAAGCTGCGCTGGCGAAAGAAATGGATGAAAAAGCAGCCAAGGCGGATACCACTAAAAAGAAGACAAAGGAGGACAGCACTGTAATGGTTGATTGGGATGGATTACAATACCGCAAAGCAAGGCTTTCCATTCACTCAGCATCGATGAGTGATGCGGTGATTAGCAAGGATGGAGAAACACTTTACTACATGGCAAGTTTTGAAAAGGGACTCAACCTATGGACCACCAACCTGCGCACAAAAGAAACAAAAATGCTGGTGCCTCTTAATGCAAATGGCGGTAGTCTGCAGTGGGACAAGGAACAGAAAACCTTGTTCCTGCTGGCCGATGGAAGCCTGAGCAAAATAGATCCTGCATCAGGAAAAGTGGACCGCATTACCATTAGCGGTGAAATGCAATTGGATGTAGCTGCAGAACGTGCCTACATGTTGGACCATGTGTGGCGTAGGACAAAAGACATCTTTTATTCTGCGGGTTATCATGGCGCTCCATGGATGCAGTTGAAAACGGAATATGAAAAATACCTGCCTTCCATCGGCAACAACTTTGAGTTCAGCGAAATGCTCAGCGAAATGCTCGGCGAATTGAATGTAAGTCACTGCTGGTCGAGTTATAACAGCAACAATCCAATGGGTGATGCTACTGCTTCGCTCGGCATTTTTTACGACTACAATTACAAAGGCACCGGTGTAAAAATTACCGAGGTAATCAGGGAGGGGCCGCTGGACAAGGCAGGTTTCAATTTGAAAGCGGGTGATATTATCCTGGCTGTCGATGGCGATACCCTTACTACGGCCGTCGACTTGCCGCAGTTGCTTAATCGTAAGGCCGGCAAGAATGTTTTATTGACTGTGAAAGCAGGCGAGGCACAAAAAGAAATCACTGTTAAGCCTGTAACACTTGCTGACGAAAGGGGATTGCTGTACAAGCGTTGGGTGAGGCGCAATGAAGCAGAAGTGGATTCGATGAGTAAAGGCCAGCTGGGTTATGTGCATGTACCGGGCATGAATGATGCAGCCTACCGCACCGCCCTCGAAGATGCAATGGGCAAATACGGCGGTCGCAAAGCATTGGTGGTGGATACACGCAACAATGGTGGCGGCGACCTTGTATCAGACCTTGCGATGTGGCTGACTGGAAAAAGCTATATGGTGAATTCCAACGATAAGCAAATTGCTAGCTATGAACCCACCTTCCGTTGGAACAAGCCGAGCATCAGCCTTGCCAACGAAGCCAACTACAGCGATGGGCATTGTTATGCATTCGGATACCAGTATCTGAAAATTGGAAAACTGGTGGGCATGCCGGTGCCGGGCACCTGCACATTTGCAGGCTGGGAAATGCTGCAGGATCCAAGCCTGCGCTGGGGTGTACCACCCGTGGGGGTAAAGATGATGGATGGCAAATACCTCGAAAACCACCAGACAGAGCCCGATATCAAAGTGATGAACGAATATGACAAAGTGAGCAAAGGCAAAGACCAGCAACTGGAAGCAGCCATTGCAGAATTGATGAAATAAATGAAGGGTATTCCACTTTGATTGTTTGTTTGAGAATGCAGCATAGGGGTAGGTCAAAACCTGTCCCTATTTTTTTGAAGGCACTTGCATTTCGTACATTTCACCTCTAATAGATAACACTAACAACCACTTATGACAACTGCAATGAGAAAGTGGATGATGCCTGTATTGGCAATCACCATTTGTTTTGAAGCAACGGCACAATCATCCACCATACGTGGTTTTGTGAATACTGAAAAGCAGCTGAAGGATGAGCAACAATTTCAGAGTGAAATCAGTGCCGAAAATATCGGCAACTCCATTAAGACGCTTTCTTCACATCAGCACAACATTGGTTCACCGGGTAGCAAGGCTGTGGCCGAACAGGTGCTGGCATGGATGAAGAGCTGGGGCCTGGATGCGAAGATTGAAACGTACAAAGTGTTGTTTCCAACACCTAAGACAAGGGTGCTTGAAATGACTGCACCTTCGGTATTCAAAGCGTCGCTGAAGGAAAGCGCATTTAAAGAAGACCCCTCCACAGGTCAGGTTGATGAACTGGCCACCTATAATGCATGGAGTGCCGATGGGGATGTGACGGCAGAGCTGGTGTTTGTCAATTATGGTGTGCCCTCCGATTATGAAATGCTCGACCGAATGGGTATTAGCGTAAAAGGAAAAATTGTAATTGCAAAATATGGACGCAGCTGGCGTGGCATCAAGCCAAAAGTGGCGCAGGAACATGGTGCTGTTGGTTGCATTATTTATAGCGATCCGAATGATGATGGGTACCACAAAGGAGATGTGTATCCCAAAGGAGCATTTAAGCCCGAAAACGGTGTACAGCGTGGCTCTGTCATGGACATGCCTATTTATCCCGGCGACCCGCTTACACCGGGTGTGGGCGCCACCGCAACAGCGTCAAGGCTGGACCGTAAGGATGTGACCAACTTGTTGAAGATTCCGGTGCTTCCTATTTCTTACAAAGACGCTAAGCCTTTGCTGGAAGCGCTTGAAGGAACGGTTGCACCCAATGAATGGCAGGGGGCACTGCCCATCACATATCACATCGGGCCGGGCAAAGCTGTGGTGCATTTGAAAACAGCATTCAACTGGGACATGGTGGATTGCTTCGATGTTATCGGGATGATCAAGGGCAGTGAATTCCCCGACCAATGGGTGATAAGAGGCAACCACCACGATGCATGGGTATATGGAGCCAGCGACCCAATCAGCGGATTGTCATCCATGCTGGAAGAAGCAAGGGTGCTGGGCGAAATGAGCAAGAAAGGATGGAAGCCAAAACGAACAATGGTTTTTTGTGCATGGGATGGTGAAGAGCCTGGATTGCTGGGTAGTACGGAGTGGGTAGAAGACCATGCAAAGGAGTTGCAGGAAAAATGTGTGGCTTATATCAACAGCGATGGCAACGGCCGTGGTTACCTCGAAGCAGGCGGCAGTCATGCGCTTGAAACTATGATGGATGAAGTGGCAAAGTCGGTAAAAGATCCACAGACAGGCGTAAATGTTTTTGAAAGAAAACATGCGGCTGAAGTGGTCAACGCATCAGGCTTTGCCGCCAAAAAAACTGCCTATGCCAAAAAATCACTTTCACTGGATGCATTGGGATCGGGCAGTGATTATTCGGCCTTTCTGCAACACCTTGGACTGACCACATTGAACCTAGGTTTTGGCGGCGAAGATGCAGGCGGCGATTATCACACCAATTTTGACACCTATGCACACTATAGCAAATTCAAAGATCCGGGCTTTCAGTATGGTGCAGCATTGAGCAAGGTGGCGGGCCTCACTGCTTTGCGCATGGCTAATGCCGATGTGTTGCCATACGATTTCAGCAAACTTTCTAAAACCATTGATGGTTATCTCAAAGACCTGATGACTGCTACTGATAACCTGCGTGAAAGCACGGCCATTGAAAACACAGCACTCAAAGAAGGCATGTATAAACTGGCAATAGATCCCACTGAACCTTTGTTGCCTCCTTCTGCAAAAGCTGATGTACCATTTATTGATTTTACACCAGTACAAAATGCGCTGGCAGGATTGGAAAAAACTTCGGTTGACATGAATGCTTTTTGGGGGAAGGCAAAAGAAAATCCGGCCACTGCAAAAGCATGGAACACAAAATTGTACCAGGCCGAACAACAATTGCTCTCTGCTGATGGATTGCCACGCAGGGGTTGGTATAAGCATACATTGTACGCTCCAGGCTTCTACACAGGCTATGGCGTGAAGACGCTGCCCGGCATTCGTGAAGCCATTGAACAGCGCAATTTTTCTGAAGCACAGCAGCAGGTTAAAGTGCTGGCCGATGCTATCGATAGGTTCTCAAAATATTTACAATCTTCCATGCAATAAGAACAGAGAGCAAATAATAAATGTTTAAAGAAGTAGCAGGGACAGGCAACAATCTGTCCCTATCTTTTTTGGACCAATAACAAATACCATATTTTGTAACGCGAATTTCCGTAAGGTCTTTCCTCACTCATTTTTTTTCACTATGAAGTCAACACTGTTATCATTAAATGTCTTGGTTTTATTGTTTGCAGTAGCCTTGTGCAGCACATCAAATTTGAGTGCGCAATTATCACCCACCTACAAATCGAACAAGGAAATTGCCAGCGATTACATTAAGAAGGTGGTGAATGAGCAACAGGTAAATCTTATCGGCGAATTGTATGCTCCCGATTATGTTTTCCATGCAACAGATGGCAGGGCTTTGCACCTTGTTTCCGACAGTACAATGGTGCCATTTCTACAATACCTTTTCAAAGCATTCCCCGACCTGCACTATACCATTAGCAATATACTTTCCGAAGACAACTATGTTTCTATGAATCTTACAGGAACAGGAACTCACCGAAATGAGTATTTGGGCTTTCCAGCCACAAAAAAGAAAATCACTTTCAGGGAAATGTTCTTTTTCAGGATCGAAGCAGGCAGGATTACCGAGGGTTGGGAAATATCGGATATGGAAAGTGTGAAGCAACAACTGCAGGGAAAATAAGGGCCGCCTGCATGGCGTGCTTATTGCTTCATGAACCAGTCAAAAAAATCATCGGTTGCTTTCATCACCGAAGGCACGTCTTTTGATTTGATGTATGAACCTATTACATGGTCGCCTGCATTGGGTATTGCCACTTTTTTCTTTTTGTCGGCGGGTGTGGCAATGTCATCAAACATTTCGAGCATCGCATCCACTTTCACCACTTCATCCTGGTGTTTCCTGTCTTTGTAGTAATACATCATGAGCAGTGGCTGGTGTATTTTTTTAAAAGTGGCACTCGTCATAGTTGTTTCAAGCATCTCTTCCAATTGTACCGCGGCTTCAAGCCTGTAGGGTGAGTTCCAGTATTGCTTGTAAATGGGTCTTGCATCTTTTGGGGTTATATAATTGCTGCCTGTAACCATTTCGGCAAGTTGCAAACCCCAGTGATTGTTAAGCATCCAGGCATTGGGGTCATTGATGGCTATGTTGGGCGACATGAGCACAATAGCGGCGACATCATCGGGGTAGGTAGCTGCCAGTTGCAAAGCCTGTGTGCCACCTGTGGAAGTGCCCATGAGAATGATTTTATTACCCAGCTGTTTACCAATGGCAAATGCCTGCTTGGCGCTTTCCCAATATGCATCAACTGTTAGGTTTACGAGTTGTTCTGTGGTGTCAATGCCATGTTCGGCAAGGCGGCTCAGGTACAGGTTGCAGCCATATTTCTTGGCAATGGTATAATGCACCGGGTCGCCTTCTTCCTGCGAGGCAGAAAAGCCATGCAGGTATACAATGGCATAGGCTGTTTTGGTTTTCAATGAATCGTTGTACCAGATTATCCTAGCTTCATTGTCAGGTCGAAGCTTGTGCCGGTGCTCCTGTGCAGCAATGAACTGCTCCAGTTGAGAAGGTTCAGCAGGTACTTCAGGCAGCAAAATATCGTATACCGGTTTGGC
>JBBIOQ010000075.1:0-20176 GCA_037443285.1 Sphingobacteriales bacterium
AATGAAAGAAAACCAGTATTTTTTGATGCTGAAGAGGAGTGAACATCATTTCTCGAAAAACACCTGCGAACCGCCTACCCATTCCTTGTCGGCATTATAACGAACACCAATCATTTTCCCTTTGCTTAAGCGTGCAAGGTTTTGTACTGCAAAAGGCCGTGCTGAATTTTTAGGCCAGAAATAAAAAATGCGCATTTCAGCTTTTGCCGGCACATCAGGTGTTTCAATTACTTCGGCGTATTGCACCTTGCGCTGAAGAATCCAATTCTCGGGGTCAGGCACTGCTTCAATGTCAGCTTTGGTCACATCAATTATCACACCCTGACCGGCAAATGAAAACAGGGGTTTCAGCACGTAGTTCTCAAGGTCTGTTGGTATTGGCTTCACTTCATTGAGAAACTTTGTTTCAGGAACAAAAGGACTGTGGATGAAGGGGAGCGTGAACTTACTGATACGGTAAAACCAATGTGGATGGGGGCACCATTCAACATCCCAGCCTTCCGCAAGGTTAACTGTGCCAGCGGGCAATTCCTGTTTTTCGAGGTCATCAAAAATGAGGCGGTTATACATGCGGCTGATATACTGCTTTTCACCATTTGCCTTTATGTAGTATAGCCTTTTTCCATCAGCTTTCAATTGTGTGAGGCAAACAGTTTCTATTCCCACCAAATCTTTGGTACACCTGAAATCAATCCTGGTTTTTTGGGTATCAGGATAAATTTCAAGTAGTACAACTTCGGAGGCAGGATGGCCATTCAGGATTACTTCCTGCATCAGTCTTGCATAGCTTTCCTTGTCGTAACCACTGAGGTAACTGTCATAATTACCCGGAATTTGGAAATGTTTTCGAGTGATTTCTGCATGAAGCACCTGGTATGCAAACAAAGTAGGGAAACCTTGCATCTCAATTAATTGTGGTTCATATTCTCCCTTTTCATTTACACAGATGCCAAAGTCGAATGCTATGAAATCTGTGTGCTCATTTTCATTGGGAATATGATATTGTTCGGCAATTGCCCGCTCGGTGATTTGCCTGAAATCGGGACGGAGTATCACATCCACAATGCTTTCGCATGCATGCAATACTTTTTGCGTGAAAGCCTTGTTGACAAACACCGGTGTTTCAGCTACACGAAAATCTATTTCTCCGGGATGAACACTGTTAAGGTCGTCGAGGTATTGCTGGTATTTTTCCTTGGTAAATGCCTGGTTAAATGCCTTTCTTATTTCGGGTACCATGGTGATATTTTTGAATGAGCATGCAAAGAAAAATTCAAACAGAATCAGTCTTTCCACAAATATGGGAAAAGGATGGAAGCCATTACAATTACCAAAACATCAAGTCCGCCAAGCAGGGCTGTAAGCTGAAGCGGAATGCCTGCTTTGAAGATTTCGCCATAAGCAAGTTTTGAAAGACGAACGAGCAATACAAGTTGCGGCACAATGACCGGGAACCCCAATATGGCCACCAAACTTGCCTGCTGGCGTGCTTTTGCGGCAATAGCACTGAGCATGGTGAAAACAAATGAGAGCCCTATACCTCCCAACATTACAATGCCTAAAAATTCCAGGGTATCCGAAACCGGGTTACCCAACAACAACATGAAACAGCACATGGAAATGAGGCCCAAGATAACCATATAAATGGTATTGAGGATCATTTTTGAAATCAGGTATTCGAGCGGATGAACCAATGAATAATAGTAAAGTGAACGGCCTCGGGGTTCTCCCACAAATGATTTGATAACTGCATTAACAACAATGAACAATTGTGTTACCCAAAACAATGCGTTCCATTGCACAGCATCCGGTCTGCCTGCAGCCAGGTACAATACAAAAATGGTACTCAGAGCATAAATGATAAGGCCATAAAGATTTTGCTGCATGCGCATTTCGAGCAGCAGGTCTTTCTTGATGAGACGTATGGTAGCAGAAACATTCACAGCAGGCAATTATTTCATTTGCATTTTTTCGAAATAGTGTTTTCGACAGAGCGGTTCATATACATCTTTTTCACCCAGCAGCACCTGCGTTTCTCCTTCACCTTTTCGATAACTGAAGCTGGCTATGTTTCCGCATTTTACACATATAGCATGAAGCTTGGTGATATAGTCAGCAATGGCAAGCAGGTTGGGCATTTGCCCGAATGGTTTACCAAGGTAATCCATATCGAGGCCGGCAACAATTACTCTTGTTCCCCTGTGCGCCAGTTGCTGGCACACAAACAACAATTCATCATCAAAAAACTGCGCTTCGTCAATCCCAATCACATCCACTTCCTGTGCCAGCAGCAATATTTTTTGTGAGTTGTCGATGGGTGTGCTCTGAATAATGTTTTCATCGTGGCTCACAATGTTTATTGCATCGTAGCGCACATCAATGGCTGGTTTGAATATCTCAACCTTAAGCCCTGCAATGCGTGCACGTTTCAACCTGCGAATCAGTTCTTCGGTTTTGCCGCTGAACATACTGCCACAGATCACTTCGATCCACCCGCGACGTTCACCTGTTAAATTTGGCTCAATAAACATACTGTGTATAAATCTGCTGCGTTATAGCGGTATTGCCGCATGTAACTTCAATTTCTTCTGTGCGTCCAAAAGTAAAACCTGCATATGGATCCAATGCAATCCCTTATTCACAGGCTGGCTTCTGCTGCCGAAGGCGGCGAAGATAAAAGCGTAATGCTTCAATTGGTAAATGAAATAAGGGCCATGTTGTTGCAGCCCACTGCCAATACTGAGAATTTTAGTGAATCGGTAACTGTTGTACTACCTGAAGGGTTCAGAAAAACTTCGTCATCCAACAATATCCGGACCTCATCTTACCCTCATTCTATTTCAGGTGCTTTGTGTGCGCCACGTCCGCCTGCAGTAATCGTGTCTGAACAAGCTGTTGAAGTAAATGAAATAGTGGAGGAGCCAGTACCACCAAAAACTGGTGTTGAAGACAATACGGCAATGACAGCAGTGCAGGTGACTCCTGATGAAATGGATGCCATGGCAACAATTAAAGCTGAGTCATTGGTGGAAAGTGTGCCCGATTCTTCTGAAGTGAATGGCGTTCATGAGCAGGAAAATGGCGACCACAAAAATGTTGATGAGCCAATGCAATTTGTTTTGCCGGTGTCGCAGGAGATGGCTGCCGAAGCAAGGGCATTAGAGCAAAGAACACATGGCACAATACGCCATGCAGCGGAGAAACCTGAAATGCAGCAGCCGCCTAAAGATTTGAATGAGCTAATCGCACAGCGCACCCGTGTATTAAATGAAACCTTTGCTCGCAACGAACCCGAACTGGCAGAGGTTTTGGCTACACCTCATATTAGTGACCTGAAGAAAGCCATTTCTATCAACGAAAAGTATCAATATATCAACAACCTATTCCGGGGCGATGATACCATGTTTGAGCGCAGCCTGAAGACGCTTGAAAATTTTGAAATGATGGCGGAAGCCCGATTTTGGATGCAGCGTGAATTGTTTGTCAAACTGGGCTGGAATGAGGAAGATGAGTTGGTTCAGAAATTTGTTGCGCTTGTGAGGAGGCGTTTTTCCTGAATATAATTCATTACAGCATTTGTTGCCCCGCGGTGGTTCTGTACATAATCAGCCGCTGCCTCGCCTGCCTCATTAATGCCCTCCCTTTTCGCGAAAAGCCCATCCAGTAAGGCTTCCAGTTCAAGGCCACTGTCTATTACAAAACTTGCACCACAATTCACCAGGCCTTCTGCCTCGGGATATTTTGTGTACTCAGGTCCGTGTATCACAGGCCTGCCATAAACAGCAGCTTCCAATACGTTGTGCACGCCGTCACCCGTAAATCCTCCACCGATGTAACAGATAGTGGCATATTTATAGAGAAATCGCAGCATACCCACGTTGTCTATTATCAAAACATTCTTGCCATTCCCTGCTTCCGGATTTTGTTTAAGTTGGCTGTATAATACGAATTGCTCAAAAAGTTGTAGTGTTTCTTCTAATACCTGTTCATCGGTATTGTGCGGGGCAATTATCCATTTTACTTCCTTGTGTATCCTTGTATAGTGTACAATTTCCTCCTCGTCAGAAGGCCATGTACTGCCAGCCACGATTACTTTTTCAGAAGCTGACAGCCAGTTTTCGATTAATGGTATAGGCTGCCATTTGTTGGCCGTGGCAATGACACTATCGTACCGTGTATCGCCTGCCAGCTGCATTTTTTCAACAGGTGCAATTTTCTTCAGCAGGTCAAACGAATTCTGGGTTTGCACAAAATATTGGGTGAAAAAACCAATCATTTTGCGATGAAGACTACCCCATGCTTTGAAGAAAGGCTGGTCTTTTCTGAAGATGCCCGAAACTAACAACAGGGGCACTTTGCGCTTATTGATTGCTTTCAGTGAATGGTACCAATATTCATATTTCACCCACAGCACAAGACTTGGATGCAACTGCTCTACGAACCTGGCAGATTGCAAGGGGTGATCAAACGGCAGGTAGCCCACCACATCGGCACCCGAATAATTTTTCCTTACCTCGTACCCCGAGGGAGAAAAAAAGGTGACTACTATTTTCATGTCAGGCCATTCGCTTCTGATGGCTTCAATCACAGGCCGGCCTTGCTCAAATTCTCCCAGAGATGATGCATGCATCCAGACCACAGTGGATTTGGAATGGATACCGGCCTTGTCGAGTTTTGCCACCCACGTGGATGGCCAGTTTCTTCGTCCTGCCAGCCAAAGCCTCACTTTGGGATTGAACGGAGCAATGATCGAAGCCGATACTTTGTAGAGCAGCAAGAATAGGTTGTAAAGAAAGATTCCCAAACTGTGGAGTTTCTGCAAATCTAACCAACATGAATTGCATAGTGCAGTGAGCGTCAAATCCTTTTCCACATTGGGGCAAAAATGGGTGGTGTGCTATGTAGGTCATTTTGGCGTAGGTTTGCCGCCGCAAAACACACCCCTATGAGTTCCATGCAAATGGTGGACCTGCGTTCGCAATACTATAAGATAAAAGACGAAGTTGATAAGGCTGTGATGGATGTGATAGAATCATCGGCATTCATCAATGGAAAACCTGTAGCACAGTTTGCTGCCGAATTGGCCAGCTACCTGCAGGTAAAACATGTGATTTCCTGTGCCAACGGTACCGATGCATTGCAGATTGCCATGATGGCTTTGGGCCTGCAAACCGGTGATGAGGTGATAACACCTTCCTTTACTTATGTAGCCACAACAGAGGTTGTTGCATTGCTGAAGTTGAAGCCGGTATTTGTGGAAGTGGATCCCAAAACATTTTGCATTGCCCCTGAGGCAATAGAAGCAGCCATAACGCCAAAAACCAAAGCCATTGTTCCGGTTCACCTTTACGGAAATGCAGCCAATATGGAGCAAATCATGGCCATAGCTCAGAAGCACCATCTGTTTGTAATTGAAGATACTGCACAGGCATTGGGTGGGGCATACACTTTTTCAAATGGTAGTTCACACAAATTAGGAACGATTGGTACCATTGGAACTACCAGTTTTTTCCCTAGCAAAAACCTGGGATGTTTTGGCGATGGAGGAGCAATGTTTACCAACGACGACCAGCTTGCCGAGAAGTTGCGAATGGTAGCCAACCATGGACAGAAGGTTCGCTACTACCACGATTTGATTGGCTGCAACAGCAGGCTTGATACTTTGCAGGCAGCTGTGTTACGTATCAAATTGCAGCATCTTGATGAATATTGCGATGCCCGCATAGCTGCAGCTGATTACTACAATAAATGCTTTGCAGGTAATCCTTACATCACCACGCCTTTCAGAGAACCCAATGTGTACCATGTATTTCATCAATACACATTGCAGGTGGAAGGCTCCCAAAGAGATGGACTGGTGCAGTATTTGGCGAATCATGGAATTCCAAGCATGATTTATTACCCAGTGCCTGCACATCGCCAAAAAATGTTTGAGTCTTTTGGAGGTGCATCATACGAATTGCCAGTTACAGACTGGCTCACACAAAGGGTAATATCGCTGCCTATGCACACTGAACTGACCACTGACATGCAGGATTTTATTGCCTCGAAAGTGATAGAATATTTTGGATAAAATTTGAACTAAGCAATACACAATTAACCTATGAAAATTGCAGTAATTGGCACAGGATATGTTGGCCTTGTAACCGGTACCTGTTTTGCAGAAACCGGGAATAAAGTAACCTGTGTGGATATAGATGAAAGAAAAATTGAAAAGCTCAAAGCGGGGACCATGACCATTTACGAACCTGGTCTCGATAAGCTTTTTGACAGGAACCTTAAAGAAAACAGGCTCAGGTTTACAACCGACTTAGAAGAGGGCGTAGAGGGCGCAGAGATTATTTTTCTTGCTTTGCCAACACCACCCGGTGAGGATGGCAGTGCCGACCTGAAATACGTGCTGGGAGTTGCCGACCACCTGGGTAGAATTTTGCAGAAAGGTGATTACAAGGTAATTGTTGATAAGAGTACCGTGCCCGTGGGTACTGCAGAAAAAGTAACACGTGCTATTGTGGCCGGCAGTGATTACAGGTTGGCGCCGGGTGAAGATTTTGATGTGGCAAGTAATCCTGAGTTTTTGCGCGAAGGTGTTGCAGTAGATGATTTCATGAAGCCGGACAGGGTGGTGATCGGTACCGAAAGCGAACAAGCAAGAGAACTGATGGGAGAATTGTATGCACCGTTTGTAAGGCAGGGCAACCCAATTATTTACATGGATGAAAAAAGCGCTGAACTCACAAAATATGCAGCTAACGCATTCCTGGCTACCAAGATCACATTCATGAATGAAATAGCACGCATTTGTGAATTGCTTGAGGCTGATGTGGATCTTGTACGTCGTGGTATCGGCAGCGATGAGAGAATTGGAAAACGTTTCCTTTTTCCCGGCATCGGGTATGGGGGCAGTTGTTTTCCCAAAGATGTGCAGGCATTGGCAAAATCGGCAGCTGAAGTCAATTATGATTTTAGAATACTCGAATCAGTGATGCATGTAAATGAATCGCAAAAGACCTATTTGGTGCCGAAAATCAAAGCATACTTCGATAATGATCTGAATGGCAGGCATTTTGCTATTTGGGGTCTGGCTTTTAAACCTAACACTGATGACATTCGCGAAGCACCGGCACTATATATCATCAGGGAGCTACTTAATGAGGGAGCCACCATTACAGTTTTTGACCCCGAAGCAATGGGAAACGTAAAACAATTGATTGGTGATGTTGTTACGTATGCACCTTCGCAATACGAAGCGCTGGCGAATGCCGATGCATTGATTATTGCTACGGAATGGAATGAATTCCGTACTCCTGATTTTGAAAGAATCGGTGAAGCCCTTTTGCAAAAGGCCATCTTTGACGGACGAAATCTGTTCGATACTGATCTGATGGAAAAGCTTGGATTCTACTATTTCAGCATTGGACGAAAAACAGTCAATCCCAACAAATAACACCTATGGCTAACAACCCACAAAAGAGAGTATTAATAACAGGCGCTGCAGGGTTCCTTGGGTCTCATCTTTGCGACCGGTTCATTGCAGAAGGATTTCATGTGATAGCCATGGACAACCTGATCACAGGTGACCTACGCAATATTGAACATCTTTTCAAACTTGAACATTTTGAATTTTATCATCATGATGTAACCAAGTTTATTCATGTGCCGGGCAAGTTGGATTATATCATGCATTTTGCTTCGCCCGCAAGTCCCATTGATTACCTGAAAATTCCTATTCAGACTCTCAAGGTTGGCGCCATGGGCACTCATAATTGCCTTGGCCTTGCCAAAGCAAAAAATGCCCGCATTCTTGTAGCGTCTACCAGTGAAGTATACGGTGACCCGCTGATACATCCGCAAACGGAGGAATACTGGGGAAACGTGAATCCTGTTGGTCCGCGTGGAGTATACGATGAAGCCAAACGTTACATGGAATCCATCACCATGGCCTATCATACTTTCCATGGTGTACAAACACGCATTGTTCGCATCTTCAATACATATGGTCCGCGGATGCGACTCAACGACGGCCGTGCATTGCCTGCATTTATTGGACAGGCATTGCGTGGCGAAGACCTCACTGTATTTGGTGACGGCAGCCAGACACGTAGCTTTTGTTTTGTAAGCGATTTGATTGATGGCATTTACCGATTGCTGATGAGTGATTATTCCTACCCGGTAAACATTGGCAATCCCGGAGAAATTTCTCTTAAAGATTTTGCGGAAGAAGTATTGAAACTTACAGGTTCGCAACAAAAAATTGTATACAGGCCATTGCCTGCCGATGATCCCAAACAAAGGCAGCCCGACATTACCAAGGCCAGGGAAATTCTTGGCTGGATGCCTGTTGTCGAGAGGGCAGAAGGATTGAAAAAAACATACGATTATTTCAAGGGATTGCCCGAGACAGAATGGTACAAGCAACCCAAAGAATTCAATAGCCGCAAAGACTAACCAGAAAAACGAAAAACACACTAACCAATAATTACCGAAACCCGCCATGAGTATTTACGATAAACTGCTGAGCAAGGAAGAAAAGCTGGCTGTTATTGGATTGGGCTATGTTGGTCTGCCCATTGCACTTGAGTTTGCCAGAAAACTCTCCGTTATAGGATTCGACATTAATGATGAGCGTGTTGAATTAATGAAGCAAGGCATTGATCCCAGCAATGAACTTGAAAAAGAAGCATTTGAAGGATGCGATATTCAGTTTACCAGTAAGCTGGAAGATCTGCGTAAGGCCAGGTTTTTTATTGTGGCAGTTCCCACGCCTGTTGATGACCACAATGTACCAGATCTGAAGCCGGTGTTGAGTGCTTCGGACACTGTTGGCAAAGTGATTAAGAAAGGCGATTATGTTGTTTTTGAAAGTACTGTTTATCCGGGCTGTACCGAAGAAGATTGTCTTCCTGTAATTGAAAAGCTAAGCGGGTTGAAAATTGGTGACGATTTCAAATTGGGCTATTCACCCGAACGAATTAACCCCGGCGATAAGCAACATACATTGCGCACCATAGTAAAAGTTGTGAGCGGCTGCGATGCTGAAAGCCTTGAGCAGATTGCAAACGTGTATGCACTGGTGGTGGATGCGGGCATACACAAAGCATCGTCTATCAAAGTAGCAGAAGCGGCCAAGATTATTGAAAACACCCAACGCGATTTAAATATTGCACTGATGAATGAGTTGTCCATCATTTTCGACAGGATGGGCATTAATACTTATGAAGTGCTTGAAGCTGCAGGAACCAAATGGAATTTTCTGAAATTCTACCCGGGACTTGTTGGTGGTCATTGCATTGGCGTCGATCCCTATTATCTTACCTACAAGGCTGCCGAACTCGGCTATGCTTCAAAAGTCATTCTTTCGGGCAGAATGATTAATGATGGGATGGGTGCTTATGTAGCCCGAAAAATTCTGATGCACATCATTCACAACAACGGCAATGTACGCGAATCAAAAGTGTTGGTGATGGGTGCTACCTTCAAGGAAAATGTGAGTGACATCCGCAACAGCAAGGTGAGCGACGTGGTGAATGAACTGCGCAATTATTCCATTAATGTTGATGTGATTGATCCACATGCCAACAGCGCCGAATTGCAGCACGAATACGGTTTTTCATTGGTGGAGGAAGCTGGTGAAAATTATGATGCAATAGTGCTTGCAGTGTCGCACAGCGCTTATATGGCACTTCCATCCGCTTATTTTCACAATAAGACAAAGCCGTTTGGCCTTATCGCAGATTTGAAAGGTGTATTGCGTAACAAAATTTCAGATAGGCAATACTGGAGTTTGTAGCCATTCAATTTACAAACCATGAAAATACTTGTTTCAGGTGCAAATGGCCAGGTGGGAAAATGCCTGAAAGATGTAGCTGATTCATTTCCGGGTGTTCAATTCATTTTCCTGGGGCGTGAAAATTTTGCACTTGAGCAATTTGAAATGGTGCACAATGTGCTTGAGACACTCAAACCCGATTGGGTGGTCAATACAGCTGCCTACACTGCAGTTGACAAAGCTGAAAACGAATCGGCACTTGCATTCCTGATTAATGGCGAAGCAGTTGGCAATCTCGTCAATGCCTGCAGGCAAAATGATTGCAGGTTGCTCCACATTTCCACCGATTATGTTTTTGATGGGCAAAAGCATTCCCCTTATGTTGAAACAGATACTGTAAATCCACTGGGTGTTTACGGCGCATCAAAGTTGATGGGTGAGGAGTTGATTGAAGCAAATGCCCCGGACTCCGTTATTGTTCGTACATCATGGGTGTACAGCAGCCATGGTAATAATTTTGTAAAGACCATGCTACGGCTGATGAAAGAAAAGGACAGCATTGGCGTGGTAAATGACCAGTATGGTTGTCCAACATATGCCATTGACCTGGCCGAAACTCTGGTGCAAATTTGTCTGCAGCAAAATCCTGCAGCAGGCATTTATCATTTCAGCAATACAGGGCCCATCACATGGTTTGACTTTGCCTCAGCTATTGCTTCCATTACACATAGCAATTGCAAAGTGAATGCCATAAACACTTCCCAGTTTCCGACACTTGCCAAACGCCCTGCTTACTCTGTGCTTTCAAACGAAAAACTGAAGAGTACTTTTGGTATCGAACAAAAGGATTGGCTTCAAAGCCTTGAACATTGCCTTCAGTTATTGCACGGGCTTTAATTTGGTTTGGTGCTATTTGCCGTATTTTCCTACAAAAATTCGTTCACCGTCTGCCACCATCACAAGCGATGCAGGCGACAATGAGTCGATGAAATAGGATGTGAAGTAGGGGGGCTCACTCACCACTTTCAGTTGAGGTTTTGTGTTGTACGTGAGCTTTGAAGAGACTTCGAGTTGTTTGAAACGCAGGCCTGGCTGAAACCAGTGCAAAGCTTCCTCAAAGCCCAGCCTGAACATGAACCCGCCTTTATATTGCTGCGGAAGATTTACAACTATCAGTTTGTTGTATTCACCCTCAAATCCATTGAATGCCTCGAGCAATTGCCGGTCAACACGGCCTGCTGTTGCATATACACCGGATGACTGATTGAAGAGGTACAGGTGCAGCATTAAGAGTAATGCTGTGGCGCTGTTTCTGAATAGGGAATGCCGAATTTTGCTGAGCTGCAACACTAATAGCGGGCACAGAAAAGCAGTTGGTAAATAGAGAAATCTTTCCGATTCAGTATTGTGTGTATTCACGCCAAGTATGGCCACAGGTAGTAATGCAATCAACCACCAGCAAAACAACATGAATTCATAGGAATGGGCGCATTTCTTCTTTATTGAATTCCAAACAAAAACAATAATGAGGATAGCAACAACGCCACTCATGCATACAAACACCATTGAGCTTTCGAATGGCGGCAAAAGGCTTCTGAATATGCCAGTTGCATAGTTGTACATTATTTTGCTTGGAACAAATTCAAAATGGTCTGTATCCAGGTAGGGTGAAGCAATAAAATCGTTCAGCATTATTTTCCGCGATAACAGGTGAATTGCAAACAGCAACCATGAACCAATGATGGCTACCTGCATTGAAACACCATTACCATTCTTTTTTCGCACCCACCAAATGCTTAATACCAACAGCGGAAATAACCATGCCGACTCATACACCAGCAATGCTGGAACATACACCAGCAATGCGGCAATTTGTGATGCGTTATTAGGTTTTGATTTTAGTAAAATGCTTAATGATAGGAGTATGAACAATGTCACCAGCGAGCCACCACGCCCAATGATCCAGAATACCGATTCACTGTGAAAAGCATAGACCATGAAAAGTACCGAAGCAACTACCGGAAAGAATTTGCGGCATTCATTGGAATTGGTGAGACTTTGCATGCGCATGCTGAGGACAAAAACCAGCGCAGTGCAAATCAAGTGAATGACAAGGTTGGTAAGGTGATAGCCAAATGCATTTTTGCCACTCAATGTGTAGTCGAGCAAGAGCGTTAAATCGGAAACAGGCCTGAATGCAGTGCGGTATACAAAGTTGAGTGCAGGGCTTTTGCTGATGTAAATGAAATCATCATTCAGGAAAAAGAAACGATTGGGCAGGCAAATAAGAACGGTGGCAATAGCTGAGGCTACTATGATCAATTTCCAGCCATATACATCAATGAATTTCTTCATGCACCAAATACAATTCTTCTGTGAGAGGGACAATATTAATGCATGTTTTCAGCTTGTTGTTGAGGGGATTTTCCAAATGCTGACAAGCATCAAAGATTAGCAAGTATTTCCTTTACGCTTGCACGAATGCGATAATTCGGGTCGTAAAAAACATACTTGATTTTTTTATCCTGCCCAATAACGTACACTGCCGGCACAGGAAGTTTGTTGCCCTCGCCACCATTTGTTGCCCTTATGTCTATGCCAACATTTTTATAGCGTGTCAATGCCTCTTCATCTACTTTAAACGTAACTGCATAGGCATCCATAATTGTGAGGTCCTTATCGTAGAGAATAGAATAGGTGGCCCCGGTTTTTTCAATTGTCTTTTGCACGTACTCCGGCATTTCAGGAGTTACGGCCACCAGGGTTGCACCCTTTGCCATAATCAATTCCAGTGAGTCCTCAAGGTGCTTGAGTTCCTTGTTGCAATACGGGCACCAGTTGCCACGGTAAAACACCAGCACGACTTTCCCTTTTTCCAGTAGCTTTTCAAGGGAGATTTTCTTTCCGTGTTGGTCCATGCCAGTAAAAGAAGGGGATACATCGCCCACTTTCAAATCTTTTGCCTGCGAAAAGAGCGGTTGAAAAGAAATGATGAGCAGTACACCAAGCAGCAGTTTCTTCATCACGCCAGAATTATTAGATTAAAGTTAGCCCATTCAATGTTGTTATTGAATGGAAAACTATTCTGGGCAAAGTTTTGATAGATGGAACTTTCCGCTGCCTATCAGTTCTTTTTCTTATTCCCCGATTGTTCAACCTCTTTGTTCATTTCAGTAAGATCCACGCCCTGGCTGTAATCGCCCAGCAAATGTTGACAATAGAAGTCACCCATTTTCCAGAAGAAATATTCAGTCATATCACCATAGCCGTGGCGCTGTCCCGGAAGCAACACAAATTCAAAGCGTTTGTTGGCTTTGATGAGGGCATTGGCCACCCTGATGGTATTGCCCGGATGAACATTGTTGTCAATGTCACCGGTAGCAATCAGCAAATTGCCTTTCAGGTTTTTTGCCAGGTCAGGATTCTTTTCAATGCTATAGGCAAAACTCGTGTCTCCTTTTGCAGAAACCACTTCTTTCACGCCATGATGCTTTTCGCTCCACCAGCGGTTGTAAATACTATTATCGTGGTTGCCCGAACTGGATACGGCCACTTTGAAAAAATCGGGGTATACCAGCATGGCTGCGGTGCTCATGAATCCACCACCGCTATGCCCATGAATGCCAACGCGGTTAATGTCGATGAATGAATACCTGTCAGCCAGTTGTTCAGCTGCCGCTTTCTTATCGGCAAGTCCGTAGTCGCGCAGGTTGCCGTAGCCAAAGTTGTGATACCATTTGCTGCGGTTTGGATGGCCACCACGATTGCCAACAGTAACAACCACAAAACCAAATTGTGCCAGCCTGTCAATACGGTCCATGCTGCGGCCGAATGATTTGTTTACTGCTTCTGTTTGCGGACCGGGATATACATATTCAATCAGCGGGTATTTTTTGGTGGAATCAAAGTCAAACGGCTTATACATCACCCCGTATAAATCTGTGATGCCATCATCAGCTTTCACTCTGTATGGTTGAGGAAACTTATAGCCAGCAGCGAACAAAGAAGTAAGGTCTGCCTTTTCCAAATCCATCACTTTGCGTCCGGTATTATCGTAAAGGATGGATTCAGGTGTGGTGTTCACCCGTGAAAAATTATTTACAAAAAAATGGGTCTCATCATTCATGCTTACCTGGTGATCGAAGTCGCCTGGGTCGAGCAGTTTCATGTTGCTTCCATCCAGGTTAATGCGATAAAGATGGTTGTAATACGGGTCTTCATTTTTCTCTTTTGCATTGGCAGTGAAGTAAAGTACACGGCCTTTTTCATCAATACCTTCAATGTCTTCGGCATGCCATGGGCCATTAGTAATTTGCCTGATGAGTTTGCCGGTTTCATCGTACAAATAAAAATGCCCCCAGCCATCGCGTTCACTCCAATGAATAATTTCTTTCCCTCCATTCAATAAACCCGGCCTCCTTATTTCTACATAAGTATTCAGTCTTTCTTCAATAAGGGAAGTAAGTTGGCCGCTGGCAGCATTAACACGGCATACATCAATCCTTTTCAGGTCGCGGCTGGTGCGATACAGGAAAAAGTTTTCATTGGTGCCCAGCCACATGTTGGATCTGTTTTCATCATCGCGGCTCACTTCCGGCAGCGGAGCATTCCATAAACTAATGTCCTGGTCTTTGAAGGCTGCAGCGTTGAATTCCTTGCCATTCAGGGCTGTCATGTCAAAAACGTACAGGTGGTTAATGGGAGCTTCCTTATCGCCCGGCATTTCATACTTGTAAGTTTCGAGGGTGGGCCGCGGGTCTGCCACGCTGTTGATGACCCACAAATCCTTCACTAATCTTTCGTCTGAACGAATCATGGCAAACTTCTTCGAATCGGGCGACCAGTAAACGAATGCCGATTTACGTTTCTTCTTGTTCTTTTCCTTTTCAACATTGGTTTCATTACGGCCGCTGCCATAACTGAAGTTTTCAACGCCATCAGTTGTGAGTTGGTGGTCTACAATTGTGCTATCGTCTTCGTTCTTCAGCGCTTTGGCATAATTGGCTGTATCCATCCAATACAGGTTTTCCATTTTTGAATAGACAATGTATTGCCCGTTGGGTGAAATGGAAGCCCATGTTGGTTTGTCTTTTGGTTTCTGAAAATCTTTCAACTCAGTGAGAGCGCCGGTTTGCAGGTTGTATTCAAAAAAGTAGCTCTTCTTTTCTTTCTGAGGTTCACCCGATTTTTTGGTCGTGTCTTTTTTCTCTACTTCCTCGGTGCTCTTCACCTCAAACTGGAATGCAGTTTCGTTCTTTACGAATTTGATTTTGTCGATGGGGAGGTGTTGACCGTCAAAAGGGTCTTTCACAATTTTTGTAATCTCAGCTGCCATCTTATCATTATCAAACAACAGTTGTTTTGTTGCTTTTGAAGGCTCAACGATGTACCACTTTTTGCCCTCAGTGGTTTCGTACAGGTACCAGAATTTTTCACCATTCCTGAGCCAATGCGGGTCAACATTTGTAGTGAAAATCATTTTCTCCAGCTTCTTGGGAGAAAAACGTGCAGCCAATGCATAATTGGCTTTCTGGTTTTGTGCATTCAGGGCAACAGTAGAAATTACAAGCAACAATACTGTTATCGAAAGCTTTCTCATAAGACGGCATTTTGTTTCGGTGATTCAATGCAACATTTGACGATAGTTGGCATGTATGCCTGCACTTATTCAGAATTATGCGGCCAGCCATACAATCGAAATTATCGGAATCGGTTTCTTCGGCAAAAATCAAAATGCCTGCTTGCATGGTTTGTGGGTATTTACCCTGCCAATGAGCATTCAATTTCCCTATATTGGCCGCTTATTCATGTAATATTCTATGGCAGATAGTCCTCATTTCAATAGGTCGCTTGGCCTGCTCGACGGAACGCTGATTGTGATTGGTTCCATGATTGGTTCGGGCATCTTCATTGTCAGTGCCGACATTACCCGAAACGTGGGCAATGCAGGTTGGCTGATAGTAGTATGGCTTATCACCGGTTTCATGACCATTACTGCTGCGGTGAGTTATGGCGAACTCAGCGGCATGTTTCCCAAGGCAGGCGGGCAATATGTATACCTGAAAGAAGCATACAACCCTTTTGTGGCCTTCCTCTATGGATGGAGTTTTTTTGCTGTTATTCAAACGGCGACCATTGCAGCTGTGGCCACTGCTTTCAGCAAATTCACAGCATACCTGTGGCCTGCTGTAGGCGAAGATGTGCAGGTGTTTGCAGTTGGCAAATTGCATGTATCGGCAGCACAACTTCTGGGCATTCTCCTCATCCTATTACTCACTTGGGTAAATACACGAGGCATCAAAGAAGGTAAGCTGATACAACGCATTTTTACAGCCACCAAAATCATCAGTTTGTTTGGCCTCATCATTTTTGGCCTCATGGCAGTAAAAAGCGATGTGTGGCACGCCAACTGGGGTGAAAATGCCTGGAAGATTGGAGCAGGCAAAGCAGGCGCAACAGGGTGGGAAGTATTGGCTTATCCATCGCTGGCTGCAGTGCTCGGCGCCATAGCTGCATCTATGGTGGGCAGTGTGTTCAGCAGCGATGCCTGGAACAACGTAACGTTTGTGGCTGGTGAAATGAAGAACCCTCAACGCAACATTGGCCTGAGTTTGTTTTTTGGTGTGCTGGTTGTGACCATTATTTATGTTTCGGCCAATGTGATGTACACCGGTGTGCTCAGCATGCAGGACATTGCAGGTGCAGAAAAAGACAGGGTGGCCGTGGCTGCCTCCAACGCCATTTTCGGCAATGCAGGCACTATTATCATTGCACTCATGATCATGGTTTCCACCTTCGGTTGCAACAATGGTTTGATACTTGCAGGCTCACGGGTTTACTATACAATGGCCAAAGACGGGTTGTTTTTTAAGCCTGCAGCTTCTCTCAATAAAAATGCTGTGCCGCAGTGGGCTTTGTGGTCGCAGGCCTTGGTAGCCTCGGTGCTTTGCCTGAGTGGCAGGTATGGCGACCTGCTCGACATGATTTCGTTTGTTGTAGTTCTGTTTTACGTACTGACTATTCTCGGCATTTTTATCCTTCGGAAAAAGGCACCCAACCATCCCCGGCCTTATAAGGCATTTGGTTACCCATTGCTGCCACTCCTTTACATCATCATGGGGCTGGGCTTTTGCGGATTGTTATTGGCTTACAAGCCCGACTATACCTGGCCGGGATTCTATATTGTTGCCATTGGCATACCGTTCTATTTTGTAGCAAGGCGCAGTTTTAAACCTATTGCCCAGGAGGATTAACTATTTAGCCACTTATGCTGCAACATCACCCATTATTTTTGCAGCAACCAATTTTAGGCCGGTATGTATGAACTGCTATTTACGGGTTTGAGTGAAATGCATGTTGCCGTTGTAGGCGATGTGATGCTGGATACCTATTGGTGGGGCAATACGGACAGGATTTCACCGGAAGCACCGGTACCTGTGGTGGCTGTAAAAGGTCGTGAGTATCGTATCGGTGGTGCAGGCAACGTGGCATTGAACCTGCGCAGTTTTGGCACAAGAGTTTCGGTGCACACTGTAACCGGTTCTGATGAGGAAGGGCTTCTGCTGGAAATATTAATGAAGGATCACGGCATTCACACACAAGGTGTTTTGAGAAGTGATGACCGTGTAACAACCAATAAGATTAGGATCATAAGCCGGAATCAGCACCTGCTGCGGCTGGACAACGAAATTACTGCCGACCTGCCAGCAGAAAAGGAGAAGCATTTTATCGAAAAAACCATTGAGTTGTTTGAAAGCGACAAGCCGCAGGCAGTTGTTTTTGAAGATTACAACAAAGGTGTGCTTACTCCTCATGTTATTAGTTCTTTAATTGATTATTGTAAGGCAAAGAATATCATAACAACAGTAGACCCAAAACGCAAAAACTTTTTTGCATTCAAAGGCGTAGATATTTTCAAGCCCAACCTAAAAGAGGCAAGGGAAGCACTGAATATTATTGAAACAGATACCTCGCTGAATTCGTTGATGCAGATGCATGCAATGCTTGCCGAACAGCTGCACCACCAGGTTTCATTAATTACTCTCAGCGAAAAGGGAGTATTCTTTCAGAAAAACGGAATGGCCAAAATCATACCTGCCCACGTCAGGGCCATCAATGATGTGAGTGGCGCCGGTGATACTGTGATTGCTGTTGCATCGTTGTTGTATGCAGCTACCGGCGATGTGGAACTCATGGCTGAAATTGCAAATCTTGCAGGCGGACTTGTTTGTGAAGAAGTAGGCACTGTAGCCATTGATGCAGGAAACCTGTTGGAAGAAAGCATGCAACTATTGAAAGATGAATCGGGCAGTTCGCAAATGATGGATGGCTGAATCAGTTCTTTGGTTTTTGAACCGAAGTAAGAATGAGCCTTTCATCAATGAAGCAGGAGAAGAAAATTTTCACCACCATAAAAATTACCAGGAAGGCTGCACTCATTCCAAAGCCCACCATCATGCCTCCGGCAATAACCGTGAACTGTTGCACAAAAATGCGCAGGTAGGGCTCAAACATCATGATGGACATACTCTTGGTGGCATATTCTTTTTCACGGATGTAAGTGACTCCTCCATTAATGAAAAGGATGCCTGCATTTATCAATACAAATAATTGACCACTGCTGCCAAGTATTTTCCATGCAGTTCTGAAGTTGGAAAGAAAAGAAAAGCCATCTCCCAGTCTTGAGGCTGCCATAAAAATGGAGAACTGAACAAACATGAATAATCCAAAATGGACAATGAAAAAGAATACAAACATCCATCCGGAAACCATTACAGATGCTCCTCCATTGCTCCAGTCGTCTTTTCCTTTGATAAAAGTGGTTACGGAAAGTCGGACTACGTTGTACAAACCAATCACAAGTGTTTCGGCCATATAAACAAGGAAAGCCTGGATGGCAGAAAGCGTTCCTACCATGTAAAACACAAGCGGCATCAGGTTGATGACCAGCCATCCCATATCTGCAAAACTCCATTTGGTGCGCAGGAAGTCCTTCAATTGCAATTCTTTCGGCATGCCATAAAATTCAACTTTCATTTGATATGCCGCAATACTCAGATTAAACTATTTCAATTGCTTTGAAGGATTGTTCGTAAATATTGCCTGCAGGGCCTCCAAGGGCAGGCTGCCCTTTTTGCAGATCCAAACGCTTGCAGTAAATTTCTATTCCAATTTGATGCCATAAAACCCAACACCATGCTGGCGTTTATTCCCAAGACTTTTGGCCGAGATATACTCATTTTACTTGCCATTGCAACTGTTGGCATGTCGCTTAGTTCGTTTCTTAAAACCATAAAATCGCAACAGCCTTTGGAAGGGGCGTATCAGCAAAACCAAGATGATGGTTCGCAAATGCTGATACTTCTGAAAGATGGTTACTTCATGCTCACTTCCTATAATGTTGAAGGAAGGCATTTTCACTATTCATGGGGCGGCCCATATGAAGTAAATGGGAACACCCTGAAAGTTCTCGTTGATTTCAATACCTACCAGCCCGAATCAGTAGGACAGGAGGTGGAATCTCAACTGACTTTCAACAAACAGGGATTGGACTTCAACAACAGCCTTTTCAAGCGGGTGGATGACGGCCACGGGGGGCTTGCAGGTTACTGGCGGATTGCAAAACGGGAGCAAAACGGAAGCATGCAGGAAATGCCGCTACAACCAAGGCGTACCATCAAATTGCTCACCTCCTCAAGGTTTCAATGGGCTGCAATTAATACAGAAACAGGAGAGTTTTTTGGAGCCGGTGGTGGCACCTATTCCTTTTTAAATGGCAGGTACACTGAAAATATTGAGTTTTTCTGCCGCGACAGTAGCAGGGTTGGCAGCAGCCTGACCTTTGAAGACAACCTTGAAGACAGCCTTTGGGACCACCGTGGCAAAAGCCCAAAAGGCGAAGCCATCCATGAAATATGGTCGAGGGAGCACCCTTCGAAAGGATTGTGATCTAAGTGATTATGCCGTTTGGAGACTAAAAAGACCGGATTTTCGTTCTAGCTCCGATGCCTGTGTAAAAGATGAAATAGTCTGTGTGAATGTTGGATAATGCATTTTACCTATTTTCGAACCTTAAAACTAACTCCCGCCTATCATTCTGATTTGTACTCAATTTGAAATTTTTAAGGCTGTTTACTGAAAACCAATCCCTTTGGGAGCCATCTTGACTTAAAACTGTTGATTCATGAGATTAAAACTCCGGACATCCCTGCTTGGGATAGGAATGCTTACGGGTATCCTTGCTCAGGCGCAAAGTTCCTCCAACACTGTGAATGTGGTGACCACTGCAGTCCCATTCCTCCGTATCAGTCCCGATGCAAGGGCCGGCGGCATGGGCGACATTGGCGTAGCAACAAGCCCCGATGGTAATTCACCATTCTGGAATGTGGCGAAGACTCCATTTATTGA
>JBBIOQ010000076.1:0-18082 GCA_037443285.1 Sphingobacteriales bacterium
ACAATATCCGATACCTCTTTCAGCGGAATTTTTGATCCATCTAGTGTGGGCACCATCAGGTTTTGGATGGCATCATACGTGGCACGGTAGGCCTCCTGGTAACGCAGGCGCACATCAAATTTCCTTTCGCCTTCATACAACTGAGTTGCTGCTTTACCACCAATGGCCATTTCAATCACTGCATTGGCATCAGCAACGCTCACACCATACAATGCCATCTTCTGCTGATTCAGTTCAATGCGAAACCCAGGCTGCCCCAGGTTGCGGATGATGCCCAGGTCGGTAACGCCCTGTATGTTGCGCAGCACATTGTACACCTGGTTAGCAGTGCTGTCAAGGATATTAAAATCGGTTCCGAAAATTTTCACTGCCAGTGCAGCAGGCACGCCGGCTACTGCTTCGGCTACGTTATCGCGAATGGGTTGCGAATAGTTGAAAACAACACCCGGAAATACCTTGAGCTTGTCATCCATTTCATTCACCAGTTCGTCGTAGGTGATTTTGCGTTTCCATTCTTTCTGTGGAAACAAATCAACCGCCACCTGCACATTGAAGAATCCTTTCGGATCGGTGCCGTCGTTAGTGCGGCCAACCTGGGTGAGTGCATGCCTAACCTCAGGAAAAGTGCGTATGCTGGCTTCAATTTTTGATGAAATACTATCTGCCTCGTTGAGCGAAACACTACGCGGCAATTCGGCACTCACCCAAAGCGCACCTTCATTGAGTTGCGGCAGGAATTCAGACCCCAGGAATTTTGCCGAAGCAAAACTGAGACCCATGATAATGAATGCTACCAACACACTTTTCTTTTGATGACTATAGACAAATGAGAAAAGCTTTTCTACACCTTTTTCAAAGAATATGACAACAGGGTTGTGCTTTTCACGTACGTTTTTTCGCAGCAATACACTTGATAAGGCAGGTACAAGGGTAAGCGTCAATATCAATGCGCCCAGCAATGCGAAACCAAGGGTGTAAGCCAGTGGCGAGAACATTTTTCCTTCCACTTTCTGGAAAGCGAAAATGGGGATGAGGCAGGTGATGATGATAAGCTTTGAGAAGAAAATGGCTTGCCCATTTCTGCACCCTTGTTTTTGAAGAGGCCCAACTTGGCCAGCTTGTTGAACTTTTCCATGCCCACTTCTTTTGCCCGATGGTCAAGTGCTACAAACAGGCCTTCCACCATTACCACAGCCCCATCAATGATGATACCAAAATCGACAGCACCCATACTGAGCAGGTTGGCGTTCATTCCTTTCAATCGCATCAAAATAAAAGCAAACAGCAGCGACAAGGGAATGATGATACTTACTGTAACGGTGGTTCTCCAGTCGGCCATAAAAATGAGTACAATCACGGTAACCAGGATAATACCTTCCAGCAGGTTGTGGATGACCGTTTCGGTAGCGTAATCCATCAACGTGGTACGATCATAAAACGGAACAATCTTTACATCCTTCGGAAGAATATTGTTATTCAGGTCTTCCACTTTTGCATGCAACTTGTCCAGGACTTCTGATGGGTTTTCGCCCTTGCGCATCACAACAATTCCTTCCACCTGACCGGCCACGCCATCCTTGGAAACCGTTCCCAGCCTGGGTTTGCTGCTTTCCACCACGGTGGCCACATTTTTCACCAGCAGCGGTACACTGCTTATTTTGCTGATGATAATATTGTTGATCTCATCAATGTTGTTGAGCAATCCAATTCCCCGCACCACGTATGCCTGCCCGTTGCGCTCAATCACATCGCCACCCACATTCACGTTGCTTTTGGCAATGGCGTTGTACACATCCAGCGATGAGAGATTGTATTTCACCAGCAAATCTGGGTTCACACTTACTTCAAATATTCTTTCTTCACCACCAAACGTATTTACATCAGCCACGCCGGGCACACTTTTAAACTGGCGGTCGAGTACCCAGTCCTGGATGGCGGTAAGTTCTCTTATGCCTACGCTGTTACTCTTCAAAGTATAGCGGTAAATTTCGCCGGTAGGGCCATAGGGAGGTTGTACTTCCGGTTTTACACCTTCCGGCAGGTCGGCATTAATGATGCGGCTCATTACCTGCTGGCGGGCAAAGGCGTCATCTACATTGTCATCGAAGATGATAGTGATGTAGCTCAGGCCGAATGATGAGTTGGTGCGCAGGTTGGCTCTTTTCTGCACACTGTTCAACTCGGTTTCCAGCGGAATGGTGATGAATTTCTCCACCTCCTCGGCACTGCGTCCCGGCCATTGGGTGATGATGATTATTTGGGTGTTGGTGACATCCGGAAATGTTTCAATGGGCGTTTCCTTGTAACTCCAGATGCCTACTGCCACTAGCACTGCGGTCAGGAAGAAAACAAAATACCTGTGCCGCAATGAAAAGTGGATGATATTCTTGATGAACTTGTTCATGCTAAGGTTGTTGTTGTGAATTCTTTGAAAAGGATAATGGGAAGGCTTCCTGCTTATTTAGCAGGCGCCGCATGTTCATTGTTGATGTCCTGCAGCTTTTTGTAGATCAGGATTTGGTTTTGTGTAATTACTTTTTCTCCTTCCTGCAAGCCCTGGCTTACGTAAGCAAAGCCACCAACAATTTTCAACACCTGTATTTCTCTTATCTGCGCATCGTTGTTGTTATGATATACCACCACAAATGTTTTCTGGTTATCGTTAATGAGCGCACTTCCGGGTACAGTAGTCATCTTATTGCTTTCTGTGTTGGTAATCCTGATGTTGGCAAACATTTGCGGCTTTAGTGTGCCGCCGGGGTTTGGAAGCACAATCTTTATTTTCATCACCTTGGTTTCAGGGTCCAGTATCTGGTTTATTTTGTCCACCTTTCCTTCAAACACGGTGTCCGGGTAGGCCAGCGTGGTTACATATGCTGTATATCCCTGTTTCACTTTGGCAATGTCACTTTCATACACGTTGGCCCAGATCCATACATCGCTTATATCGCCAATGGTGAACAGGTTGCTACCGTTGTCGTTGCGGATGAAGTTGCCCGGGTTGATGAATTTTTCCACTACATACCCGCTGCGTGGGGCAGTGATAATGTAGGTGCCATTTGCCTCGGTGCGTCCGCCTCCATTAATCTGAATTTGTTCGCGAATCTTATTGGCATTGGATACGGCCTTGTTGTAGTTTTCTTTCGCTTCATTGTATTCTCTTTCGCTGGCGATACCATTTTTGTAAAGGTGCTCCGCATTGTCCATGCAGCGTTTGGCAATGGCCACATCGTTGCCGGCTACACTCAGGTCGGAATAGTTGCCTGCTATATCGGCGCTTTTGATGGTGGCCAGGGTTTGCCCTGCTTTCACATAATCTCCAATGCTCACATTCACCTGCAACACTTGCCCGCTGCTGAACGGATATACCTTGACCACTTTGTTTTCATTGAAACTTACTTCGCCGCTCAGTTTTAGTTCGTCATCCACATTCCGTAGTTGCACACTGTCGGTTTGCAGCAATTTCATGGTGCTGTCGCTGATGAGCGGGCCTGCTTGCGCAGACTGAACGGTTTCATGCTGCTTGCACGAAAAAAGCAACACAGAAAAAGAAAATGCAGTAATGCCTGAAAGGATGCTCTTATTCATAGGTAGTGTTATTAGAGTTTGATGATACTTTGGTTCACAGAGAAGTTTAGTTCGGCAGCTGCGTTGCGCTGGTCGGCTATCAAATGCAACTGCCTGTTGCGGGTTTCTTTATACGAATCAAAAAAGTCGATGAATTCAACCAGGTTCACTTGTCGTTGCTGGTAGCTGCTTACCATGTTTTGCATGAGCGATTCATAGTTGTCCTGCAAAGCAGCATTGGTGTTGTTCATCAGGTTGCTGGTATTGATGAGTTTCTGCCAAGCGCCCAATACATCCTTGTTCACCTGGGTTTCTGCTTGCTGCACCATCACACCGCTTTGCTTGTAAGCCATTTCAGCGGCAGCAATATTTCCTTTATTGCGGTTGAATACCGGCAGTGGAACCGAAATGGCCAGTCCCCAATAGTTTGGTACATAACTGCTTTGCTGGTCATATTCCACACCCACATTGAGATCAGGTTTAGCTATTGCCTTTTGGTAGCTGATATTGTGTTGTGAAAAGAGTGATTGGTTACGTGCCATTAGCAGGTCGGGGCGCCATTGCAGTGCCGAGTCGCGCAGCATGGCAAGTTGCAGGTTGTGCACCTGGTCAACAGGTATGGGTTGCACTGCATCGGCCTTCACCCATACACTGTCGTTGAGTTGCAGTAGGCCGGCAATCTCTTTTTGCAAATCGTATTGCTGACGGAGGTTGTCGTTATAATCGGCTTGAAGTGAAAAGAGTGCTGCATTGATGCGCACATTTTCCTTGCGTGATATATCACCTTGTTGCAGCATGGCGTTCATGCCATTTACCAGCGAGGTCATCGTTTGCATTTCACGTTGGTACAGTGTCGCTGATGATTGCATTTGTGCCAGGTTATTGAGGTCGGTAGTAAGCACAAAGCGTAAGTTGCGCATCACATCATTAAACTGTGCTTCTGCGCCCTGCACATTATCCTGGGCCAGTTGCGTAAGTTTCTTGATTTTGCCTGCAGTGCGAATCAACTGCTGAACCTGCAGATACACTTGTCCGTATTTAAAACCATCAACAGTGCCGTGCTTAAACCATTTTCCATCATAGATATTCTGGTCGGTGTTGAGCACAGGATTGTCCCAAACCTTTGCCTGCTCCACCAATGCTTTGTTGATATCGACATTGTACTGGTTGGCCAGCAATGCCAGGTTCTTCTGCAGAAAAATTTCTTCTGCTTTAGGAATACTTAATGAAAGCGTATCCGTATAGGCTTGCTGTGCATGAGCATTATGGGGAATTATTGCGCATATAGCTACCACTACATGAAAGGCATAACGCCTGTATGTTTTCAATTGCATGTCCTTTTTGTTAAGTGCGATGCGAAATTGAAATGGAACTAAATGTTAGGAAATTGTCATTCGGCGATTCGGCAAAAACTGTCGGCAAAATCAGAGATCATTAAGGGTTCCCAGGGTTCTGTTCGCATAGCGGATGCTGGTCACAAAATGCCCCATCCAAAACTGGACGGGGCTTCATGATTGATTGCTCAGGACAAGTGTGTATCACTTCTTCTTTGTTTCCTTTGCCGGGGCTGTCTCTTTCTTTGCTGGTGTAGTGGTGGCTTTTTTGCCTTCATGTTTTTCATGCTTGGCTGTTTCTTTTCCTTCTGCTTTCTTCTCACCACTCTTCTGCTTGGTTTCCTTCTTTTGCGGTTCCTTTTGCTTGGCTGGTTTAGTTTGAGCAAAGCTGGCTGCACTGAATGTTACGAGTGCAATGGCTACAATGATGATCCGTTTCATTTTCTTTTGTTTTTTATTGTTTAAAATTTAATTGATTGTTATTGGCAACAACAATCAGGGGTAAAGTGTATTGCAGTTCATTGTGCCATGCGCTTTCATCAATTACATAGAGGCGCATTTTCCATTCGCATACACCACCATTGTTTGTGCATGCTTCCGGTTCAATGGTAAACAGTCCATGGCATGCGTGTACATGGCTGTTCTTGCTGAGGGTTCCTTCCAGTGGAAGCAGGTGGCCTGTAGGCTGCAATTGAGCCTTGTCTGGTACAACAAAGGCGGGTGCAAATGATGCATCCAACACAATGCCTCCCTGTACCAGAAGTTTTCCCAAAAGAAAATCAACATCCATTACCATTGGCTGGCATTCACCTTCAGCAGATGAACTAATGCCAGTTGTACCTGCTGTAAAAGCGGGTATTAACAAGTGCATTTGTCTGATTGGAAAATTGTTCTGTGGCATCTGATGTTCGTTGCTGTAGTAAACCTACAATACACCATGATGCATACTTGTGATGATTCGGCGAACAGGCACAACCAATAGCTGAAATCAAGCAACCGGGTTGTGAACATTTTCAATGCAAAACGCCGTGGTGCTTAGTGTAAATCGTGTAATCGTATTTCAGGGTAAAGTAGGGCATCAGTTGGCCCTGGTTGCTGGCTGCATCGGCAGCAGGCACTGCAAAATTGAGTACCGCAGAGAGTGAGTTATTGTGCCAGTTAATATCTTCAATTACCTGCAGTTGATAATTAAGCATGCCAAATGCCTTGGGGTTTTCATCTGCAGTTGTATTGCTCCTGAACACCGGTGGCAGGTTGAAGTTATTGTTCTTTTTTGCAAGCCCCGGCGGCAGCGCTACAAATGGACGTGCCGAAGCATCGCGGTTGCCAATGTCGGCAAACGCAGCTATTTCAGTATGGATTCTTACATCCGACCGGGCGCCTTTCCATGATGAACTGGACCATGAAATAGAAGGCTCATAAAATGAACTGAATGAGCCTCCAAAAAGCAGCATAGAGTAAAGTCCGGCATAGAATTTTCCGAAACCATAGCCTCCATTCACTTCCAGGTTTTGCGAATAGTATTTTTCAGCGGCAGGGTCGTTGGTGTTTGCAATCCAATAGTTATAGCCAATTGCTGCATCCACGGTATGAGCTATAGTGAAGTCTTTTGAAATGCCGATGCTGGTAAGCGAATAGTGCGGTTGTGTTTTGCTGTAGTAGTCGCCAAAATAATTGAAGCTGAAACCTTTGGCGAACATCCATGATACGAAAGGGTGTATGCCCCACTGCGGCAGGGTATCAATGCGCTGGCCGTTATAAATTTCATCGCTCATAAACATCATCCCTGCAGATACATGATTTTGCTGCTGCATGGCATAAAACAGGGAGTCTTTGATTTCGTTTTTGGAAGGATATACCTGGGCAAAAGAATTTAGTCCCACACAGACAAAGACAGTAAGAAGCAGAAATTTCATCAAACTCAATGGTATTGTATTTAGTTGTTTTGAAGCAAATGCCTGACCTTCTGGTACAGGCATTCAAGTCAAAGTGTTTCACATGTATTCGACAAGCCTTGTATGACATTGGTTCGTCATCCACGGCTTGCCGAATGGTTGGTTCAGTTTATACAACAACAAATTTGAAAGTGTTGCTATTGCTATTGAATCGTTACGTTCCGGGTGAACCGAAAGCGTGTTTCACATTGCCGGTTCTCTTCAGCACGCCCCATCCCTGGCTTTCGCCTTTCACTGCACGCCGCAGTGCTCTAAACAGGATAACATACATGAGTTGGCGATAGGCCAATCGTTGTGGTATCATCCATACCAGCTTGCCCAGTTTCTCTTTTTCAAACGAAAAGGCCACTACACTCACCAATACATCCACCACGAGGAAGGCCATGTAATACAATTCAATTTTGTGAAGGCTCACGGGGTCGCTCCAGTTCCAGATAATGCTCATGATAAACATGAAGTCGGCCAAAGGTGCAAGCATCGGAAGCAATACCTGGAAGATGAGCACATTCGGCAGTGCTACCATGCCCAGTGATTTGTAACGTGGATTGAAACAGGCATCCCTGTTTTTCCAGAACGACTGCATGATGCCATAGCTCCAGCGGAACCGTTGTTTCATAAACTGCTTCAATGTTTCAGGTGCTTCAGTTACTGCAATGGCTTCATTGCAATTGACGACCTGGTAACCGTTGCGCAGAATGCGGATGGTGAGGTCGCAATCTTCCGCCAGAGTGTCGCTGGTGAAACCACCTGCGGCCTCGATGGCTTCCTTGCGGAATGCGCCAATAGCACCCGGCACAACTGTAATGCCATTGATAAGGTCAAATGCCCTACGGTCGAAATTTTGTGCAGTTGTGTATTCAATACTCTGCCATTTGGTGAGAAGATTATGGTCGTTGCCCACCTTCACATTACCCGCCACTGCACCAATGGTTGTTTCGTGCGGCAAAGGCGTCAGCATTCGCTGCATGAGTTTTGACACTGCATCAGGTTTCAACTGTGTATCTGCATCTATGCAAATCACGAATTCATTGGTTGTTTGCGCTATACCATAATTGAGTGCCGAAGCCTTTCCGCCATTGCGTTTGGTAAGCACCTGTACCCTGGGGTTGCCTGCAAAACTATCCCTGACCATCTCGTAGGTGTTATCTTTTGAACCATCGTCCACAAAGATGATATCCATGGCAGGATAATCCTGTTGCAAAAGGTTGCGTACAGTGTTGGCCGCATTCAGTTCTTCGTTGTAAGCAGGCACAATAATGCTTACAGCCGGCATGTGCTCCAATGGCCTGCTCAATAGGGGATGGAACTTTTTGTTTCTTCTTTTCTGCATGGCCGCCATGACTGCCATGATAAGGATGCGAATGAGACCCAACAGGATGGCCACCCAAAATGCGGCATTCATGAAGAGTCCGAACCAGTAGCCGAAATCTGCAATGGTGTGATCAAAACCGAGCAGGCGATTTTGCACTTTAGGCATCACCACATCTTTATTTGTATGCAGCAAGCTGGCCACCGTTGTAAACTGCACCCCACGTTGTTTGAAGTAGGCAATAATTTTCGGTAAAGCTTCCACGGTTGCTTTCCTGTCGCCGCCGGCATCGTGCAGTAGTATGATACCTTTTTCCGGATTGCGTTCATATTGCCTGATCACCCTTTCAACAATCGTGTCGGCACTTACGCCATGCTGCCAGTCGTTGGGGTCAATGCTTTCGCCAATTGTATAGTAATTCTTTTGTTTGCTCAATGCCACCGGCTTCAACTCCACTTCGCTGGTAGGCTCTGAGTCGGCGTTGTAGGGCGCACGAAACAGTACCGTGCTGTGACCGGTAACGGCCTCAATCAGCAGCCGGGTGGTTTCCATTTCAGTGGTGGCACGGTCGGTGCTTACTGCAGCCATGTTGGGGTGGGTGAACGTATGGTTGCCTATTTCATGTCCTTCATCATAAATTCTTTTCAGCAGCGGAAGATTGTTTTCAGCTTCCATGCCTACCACGAAGAATGCAGCGGGCACTTTTTCCTTTTTGAGAATATCGAGAATCTTGGGTGTGTATTCCGGGTCAGGACCATCGTCGAAAGTGAGGATGACCTGGTTTTTAACGTTACCGTATTTCTTGATGACATAGCGGGTGGGAAGCTGCGTATATTGCTGCTCCGAGATGATGCCTTCTGTGCTGTCAATCTCGAGGTTGATAATGCCGGGTTGAGGTTGAGTAATTACATTCAGCACCTCACCATCGCCTATATAGTCCGGACGTTCTACAGGCGTTTTTACCTGCTCGAGTTTGGTGAAATCAAATGGATGCTGGCTGAGACTTTGATTGTCCAGGTTGCGGTTGTAAAAAGTCCAGATGCGTTCGTCCTCGCTGCCCAGCCTCCAAATGGCAGTGCCTGCAGTTCCGTATTCATCAGCAAAACGAATGGTGTTGAAATTAGTAACTGCATCAGTAAAATACACATCGTGCTTTACGCCATCACCATCAGTATAATTAAATGAGTTGTTGTAAGTGCCATTATCAAATTCAATAGTGGCGTTGAATTGTTTGGCATTGGCAAGTGTTTGCTGATAGGTGAGTGTGGCTGCCTGTGTGTGTTGCGGCCAGTCGTAGCCATAACTAGCAATACCAAGGATGATTTTTTCAGAGGGAATTTCACCGGCAGTTTCATCCAGGGTTTTTTCGATCCATTGTTGGCCGCTTACAGGACCCGGCACACTGGTGCTGTAGTGCTCATCGTATGCCATCAGGAAAAGGTAGTCGTTGTATTTACTGAGTTCCTTAACGTTGAAATCAGCATCGCTGGGCATAATATCCTGCGTCACTAAGAGGCCTTTTGCATGCAGCTTATCATACACTTCTTTCTGGAAGGCAATGATGGGTTCATCGCTTTTTTCTGCAAACTCTTCAAAGTCAATATTGATGCCCTGAAGATGGTACTGCTGAATGTATTTTACGATGTCATTGATAAGCCTTTCCTTCTTTTGAGGATTGTGCAGTATGCGGTGCAGCATTTTGCTGTCAAACTCCCCCTCACCTAAATCATCGTTGATGTTGTTGATGATGGGTACCACTTTCACTTTCGCCTTTTGCATCAACTCCCAGGCAATCGTATCAACTGCCGGGCGCAGGGTATCCGTTTTTGGATCGATGAAGAACCATTCTGGTATTACCATGTTCAGTTTGTCGATGTTCTTCTGCAGGGAATAAAAGGACTGTGGGTCCCAGTCGACATAGAATGCAGCCCTTATTTTTTGATTGGTAGCTGCACTTGCATGATGACGCAGGCCTTCGTTTTTGGCCCTTGCTTTCAGGTATTCGTCAAAACCTTTGTATTTGGTGAGGTCCTTAGCGTTAAGCGCTTTAGGTGTTGTAGGGTTTTTCAGTGGACGCATCATATCGCTTTCTGCCGCCAGTATCGGAAGGTTGGGTGCAATGCCTGATTTGATGGTAATGATCAAAACAGGAATCATGAGAATAAGGGCAAACAAGAGTAACCTGCCCACCCATTGAAATGTCCGCCACCGCAATTTTGAGTTTGTCTGAAATACCTGTTTTTGGTTCATGCTGCTATAGTGTCTGATTTGGAAGGCAAAAATATTTTGACGCACAGCAAAAGCTGTTGCCCATTCGTTAAACAGGCAGAATCACTCGTTAAAAGGAGTTTGCAACAGCACGACCAATGCTGAAAAATGTTAATGCATTGTGAAGTCGCAACTTATTATTGCAGTATAGCGAGCAATGCTTTTGCCTCCGCCACCGCACCGGTGCAGATTGATTGGAGTTCTCGAAACAGGTTGGTAAATGTTGGCGCAGTGAGTTCATTGTATTCTAGCGCATCCAGCAGTGGGTTGAGTATTTCAGTGAGCCCCATTACCGAAACGGTTGTTTTCATGTTGTGTGCCTTGCTGCGAACAAGTGGCAGGTTTCCCTGCTGCCATGCCTGTTCAATGGCATGCAGCTCTTCGGGAATCATTTCAATAAATTGTTCCGTCACGGCTTTTTCATAGTCCCTGTTGCCACCACTTATTTCTTTCATGTAATGAAGGTCAATGAATTGGTGAGGCGATGTCACATGAACGGTTGCGGCAGTTCCGGGCTGGGTGGCAGGATGGCTGCCGGTAAATTGTGCAATCAGTTTCTGCAATTGTTCTTCCCTGATAGGTTTGCTGATATAGTCGTTCATGCCAAAGCTGAGGCACTTTTCACGTTCGCCGGCAAATGCATGAGCCGTCATTGCAATTATGGGTGTAGAAATGCCATGTGTTTTCCTGATTTCCTGGGTTGCAGTGTAACCATCCATCACCGGCATCTGAATGTCCATCAAAATAAGATTGTACTCCTTTTGCTGCAGCATAAGGATGGCTTCGCTTCCGTTGGATGCCATATCAAAACTGATATTCCAGTTTTTGAACAAATGCCTGATAAGACTTTGGTTGATTTCGTTGTCTTCAACCACGAGAATCGAAACATTACTGAAGACAGATTCTTGGTCAAACGCAGGTTCAACAGCCTGCGGTGGCATGCCTATTTGCTCAGTGCTTATTTGATAAGGAATGATAACTGTGAAAGAAGTGCCTTTGCCAGGTTGGCTTTCAACAGATAAGGAGCCGTGCTGCAACTGCACTAGTTCTTTTACAATGGATAGTCCGAGGCCTGTGCCACCATATTCCCGCGTCACCGAAGCTTCGGCCTGCTGAAACCTTTCGAAAATGGTATTGAGTTTTTCTTCTGCAATACCAATGCCTGTGTCGGACACTTTTATGGCAGTCTGCACTTTGTTTTCGGCCATTCCCTGGTTGGTAATGTCGATGGTGATTTTTCCTTGTTGGGTAAATTTCACGGCGTTTCCCACCAGGTTCACGAGTATCTGCGTCAGCCTGGTTGCATCGCCCACCAGCGTATCGGGCAAGGAGGTATCCACCTGTGTGGTCAATTGAAGTTGCCTGGCTTCCAACTTCAGTTTGAAAAGCGTTTCCACCGAATGCAACAAACCCCTGATGCTGAATGGAGCCGGTTCTATGCGCATCATGCCTGCTTCTATCTTCGAAAGGTCGAGAATGTCATCGATGATGTTGAGCAGTGTTTCACCCGACTTCTGGATTTTAGACACATATTCCTTGGCTTCGGCGTCAAGAGCCTTCCGTTGCAGCAGGTTGGTGAAGCCCAGCATAGCATTCATGGGCGTTCGGATTTCATGACTCATGTTGGCAAGAAAGTTTTCCTTTACACGAGCAGCTTCCCTTTCCTTTTGTTGCGAAATATGCAGTTGTTCAATCAACTGGTTTTGGTTTCGTATGGTGTTGATAATGATCCAAAATAATACGGCAGCGCTGATCAGCACAATGGATATCAGGATAGTGCCAAAGCGTAATGCCTTTTTACCGCTGGTATCGTTGGATGCAATCACTTTTTCAAGCAATTTGGCCCGCAGGTCATGGATCTTTGAGGTGATGATAATGATGGAATCGGTAATTGCTTTTCCTTTCTGCAGGTCAATTACTTTTTCTGCTGCGTACTTTCCGGAAATATGAAAAGAGTCGAGTGCCTGCTTGCTGTAAAAAAGTTTTTCATGTACCAGCCGTTCCAGTTCGTCCACATACTTCACTGAACTGTCATCGTCTGAAATTTTGTTGAGTTTGGTGAGTTCACCATCCACCGCCGCAATTTTCGTATCCAGGCCCTGTATATGCGAAGAGTCGCTGGTGGAAACGGTACCACGGATTTTGCTTTCAATGGAAATGATGTCGCGTTCAAGGTCTTTAAGGTAGCCACTCACTTCATACTCATTCAGCAATTGCACATTGCCACCAATAAGATTGTTGATGTTCTTGGCAGAATTATACTGGATAAAAATCAGCAGCAGGTTGCCGGCAATAAATGCTGCCAGGATGTAATAAATCAAGCGGTTGCCGGACATAAAAATTTATTGAGGCTAAAGTACCGCAAAATGAACCTCAGTTTTGTGAGCCGGGCTGTTTAAGATAGTTTCTGATAAAATGAACCAACAGCAATATGGATAGGCAAACAGCTATGCCCGTGGTGGCAGTGGTCCAGTTCTTTGCGCCTTTGTCCACCATGCCCAGCAATAGGTAGGAGAGCAGTACCAGTAGTACCAGGTCTGCAAAAAATAATATGGTGTACAATGTGCGCATAGTAATAAAAGGAAGCCCCGGTAGAAACCGGGGCCGGAAATCAACACTATATAATCATAAATGCTCCTTCGAGAATTTTTTTCATGCCTGCCCTGGCTTGTTTGCAGAACAAATTTCTCCAGTCCTTCCCAGTGGAATGGCTTCATTTCGATGAATAGGCAAAATGCGTCGGTGAAAAGTTGGACGATACAGGCGGAGGACAAGAGTTGAGGGGTTGCTGAATTGCTTTACAGGTGTTCTTGTTAATGCTGTGTCCGCCATGAGAGACACGGCGATTCCACGATAATCATCGCCACCATCATGTAAAGTCGCATCCGATTCACTCGCAGAGGAGACAACGCTTTGGTTGAACACTATGAAAACTTCAATTCACAGCGGCATTGAATTGCCTGGTCTTCTTTTAGCGGCCCTACCACAGGCCCGGAGGGCCGGAATTATTTTAGCAGAAACGGAATGATAATGACCAGAATCCCGGAGGGATGACATAGAAAATATATTACCCTTTGAAGTCTCTTGACACACAGCCGATTCACTCGCAAAGGACACGGCGCCATCGTCCAACCTTTCTAAGTTTCGAATCACAGCACCTTCATGCGTTTATTGAGCGTGGCACGGTAGGCATCGGCCACAGGAATGGACTTTCCGCACACAACCAGGGCGCCATCCTGGATGGTGTCAATTTTGTCAAGGGCCACTATGTATGACCGGTGAACCCGCTGGAAACGGTTGGCAGGCAGCCTTTCTTCAACAGCTTTAAGCGTGGCATGCACCGCAAAGAATTTCTGCGGAGTATGCAGTTTTACATAATCACCCATGGCTTCTGCAAACAGCAGGTCATCCAGTTGCAGGCGCTTCACCACATTGGAGTCACGAATGAAAATAAAAGCATCCTCATCCAGTTTCATTTCATCCCTGTCGCTTTGCATCATCTCCCTTGCCTTATCTATTGCCTGGATGAAACGGGCCGGCGTCACAGGTTTCAGGATGTAGTCCACCACATTCAATTCAAAAGCCTCAACGGCATAATCTTTTTTGGAGGTGGTGAAAATAATGAGCGGCTTTTTGTCTCCGAGGTTCCGGGTAAGATCGATGCCCGACATGCCCGGCATTTCGATATCCAGCAACAGCAGGTCGATAGGTTGTACCTGCAAGGCATTGTAAGCTTCCATGGCATCGGCACATTCGCCTCGCACTTCCAGGTCATTTACCTGGCTGGCAAGCTGCTTCATGGTAGTGCGGGCAATCTTGTTATCGTCAACTATCAGGCAGGTCATGGAGCAAAGGTAGTTGGTTGGAAATTTGGAAAATTGACGGGTTGTGAGTTGGTCCGAAAACATATCGTAACACTGATGTTCATTTGTCATCCATCACCCAATTTCCAGTTAACCAATCGCCCAATTCGTAACCTTGCATCTATGAACCACCAAAGGGCCTTACTGTTCGACCTTAACGGAACCATGATTGATGATATGCCGTACCACATTAAGGCATGGCACGAAATCCTGAACGACATGGGCGCCGGACTGAGTTATGAACAAATGAAAGACCAGTGCTATGGCAGGAATGATGAACTGCTGCAGCGCATTTTCCCGGGAAGATTTTCTGCCGAAGAAATCCACCGCATCAGCCTGGCCAAGGAAGAGGCCTACCAGTCAGCCTTCAGGCCGCACCTCAAACTCATTGATGGTTTGCCTGATTTTCTGGAATGGGCCTATGCCCGGCAAATGCCCATGGCCATTGGGTCCGCAGCCATCATGTTCAACATCAACTTTGTAATCGACAACCTGCATATCCGCCATTTTTTCGATGCCATTGTAAGTGCCGAAGATGTAGCCCACAGCAAGCCCAGCCCTGAAACCTACCTGCGCTGCGCTGAAATGCTTGGGGTGTCAACAGATGCATGCATTGTATTTGAAGATGCGCCGAAAGGCGTGGAAAGTGCCGCCAATGCTGCCATGAAATCGGTGGTCATACTCGGCGTTCATACGCCCGATGAATTTAAATCCTACCACAACATCCTTCAGATGGTAAAGGACTACAACATGCTTGACTACCAAAGGTTGCAGGGCTAACATTTCGAATTACCGTCCACCCTATTCCATTTCTTCACTTGCAGCAAAGGGCTTGCAGCATTCAGCTTTTCCTCGCATTCCCCGACCTCTATTTCAAATGTTGAAAACAAGCACAAAATGCCACAGGTTTTCAAATACCATTTCCCCTATTTTTACCACGGCTCAAAACGCCAAAAACCCCGGATCAGCGCAGCGAATATGGAGGAAAAATCGAAAAGATTAGGGGACTTACTGCACCCAGCTTAACCTATTCACAGGCCGCTATTCCGGTGGATTTCTTGCCGGATTGTGGCCTTGTTTTTTTACTACTTTACGGCCTTCAACCGTATAAACTGTAACCGGTAACAGCAGCCTGGTAAAAAAAGGCATCTGTGACTGAGGTGGCGAAGCTGTGGGAATAGAGGAGAACTACAAGCTGCATGCTTCACGCTAAACCCGAATCTCAAATCTCGAATCTGAAATCCGAATCCAAAATATGGTTGGCTATCTATACCAAACCCCGCTGGGAGAAAAAGGTATTCAGGCTGCTCACCGATAAAGGAATTACAGCTTATTGCCCGCTTAACAAAGTGTACAAAAAATGGAGCGACCGGGTGAAGAAGGTGGAAGAACCCTTGTTCAAATCCTACCTTTTTGTACAGGTAACCGAAGAAGAAAGAACCCGGGTACGCATGACGGATGGAGTGATAAATTTTGTGTACTGGCTGGGCAAACCTGCCGTGGTAAAGCCTTTCGAAATTGATGCTATCCGTAAGTTCCTCAACGAATATGATGATGTGATAGCAGAGCCTCTCGGGCGCCTCGAACCGGGCACTGCTGTGATGATAGGATCGGGGGTAATGATGGGCGCCGAAGGCGTAGTGGAAAAAATGGACAACCGCTGGGCCGAAGTGCGCATAGAAAGCATAGGATTTGTACTACGCGCCAAAATAGAACCCGGTCGGCTTATTGTGAAAGGGAAGGGGGGGGGGTGATTGGTTAATTTGTTGATTGGTTGACTGGGAAAGAGGCTGTCAAAATTCAGTCATCTGAAATGCAATCAATTTTATTATGTCACCATTTGCCTGGCTTTCTACCGTCTGCAAACTGCAAACTGTGAACTGTAAACTGTCAACTGCCTTCAGTTCCCCTGCTTTCAATAACTTGGCCCATGCTCATTTCCTTGAAACTGCTTCTGCCAAAACAAACTTCCTTGAAAAGTAAACTCCTCCTATTCCTGGTTGCGCCGCTGATGATGTGGATGCAATCCTGCAAGCCATCTCAAAAGACCATCACCGAATACCGCTATTTCGACAAAAACCTCGACTCCCTCAAGAACCTGGTGGTGACACTCAAGGAGCCGGTGATTCAACCCCACGACCTGATGGGCATCACCGTCAGCAGCGCAACGCTCAACCAGGAGCAGACCGAAGTGTTCAACCTGCTCAACGGCTCCTCTGCTGCAGGTGGCGGAGGTGGTGCAGCAGGCTTGCAGGGCTACCTGGTCGATTATGACGGCACCATTACCCTGCCCATCATTGGCAAAGTGATGGCGGCAGGCCTTACCAAGGGGCAATTGAATGATACCCTTGTGAAAAAACTCGATCCCTGGGTGAAAAATCCCATCCTCAATATCCGCTTCGCCAATTTCAGGGTGATGCTGATGGGCGAAATCAACCAGCACGGATGGATGACCTTCCAGAACGAGAAAGCGACCATTGTAGATGCCATTGGTCAGGCAGGCGGCCTTACCGATGCGGGCATGCGTACCAATATCCTCCTCATCCGCCACCAGCCCAGCGGCCAGATGGAAACCCATACCATTGATCTCAACGATGCCATGGTGTATGCCTCGCCCTACTTCCAGTTGCAGCAAAACGATATTCTGTATGTGATGCCCAACGACAGTCGGCTCATCCAGTACGAACGCAGCAATTCACCCTTCTTCCGCGACCTGCCGGTGTACATGGCTCTCATAACATCCATACTGGCGTTTGCTACGTTAATTCTGAGTATAACGAAGTGACCTTCTGAGTTGAGAAGTTGAAAAGTTGACAGGTTGATGAGTTGTTTGAAAAAGAATACTGACTATGCTTTTTGATTTGCCGGAGAATTTACAAATCAATAGTATCTTCTGTCCACTAAAAGGACAATAAATGCCCTATCAAACATTTGAGGACCTTAAGGTTTGGCAGGAAGCCCGGCAACTCAAAAACGACATTGCGCTATTAGTAAAATCTTTTCCAGCCTCAGAAAAATTTAGGCTCACCGACCAGATTATTCGAAGCTCAAGGTCCGTTGCCATCCAAATTGCTGAAGGTCATGGAAGAAGGACAACGCCGGAGCGAATCCGGTTTTGCATTATTAGCAGAGGCTCATTGAGCGAAACCCTGGCTCACCTGATTGATGCTTTGGATGAGGAATTGATTACGGCTGACCAGTTGGTTGAGTTCAGACAAAAAATTGAACATTTGGAAAAACTATTAAGTGGCTACATTTCCTGGCTTGAAAAGCAGGAACATTGAAGTTGAAGGAACAGACACCAAATTGAAATGTTGAAATTAAAACCAGGATCTTGTCTTTTCCAATATTCCTCTGACTCCTCAACCAATCAACTTGTCAACTCGTCAACCAATTTTTACTAGTCTCCCATGACTCCCTATCCCTCAGAATACACCCCAACAGGCAATGAAAGCGGCGGCAAGTTTTCGCCGGCCGATATCCTGTTCAAATACCTGGCCTTCCTGCCCCTGTTCCTGGTATCGCTGGCGGTATGTATTGGAGCCGGGCTTATTTATATCCGGTATACCACTCCTAAGTACACATCGGGGGTGCAGATGCTGGTGAAAAGCGGCAAAGCCAACCCGGTGTATGGCAACCAGGGCGACATCATAGAACGTGCGCTCTATGGCCCTCGAGACATCAACATGGCCAACGAACTCCAGAAGCTGCGCAATGTGGAAGTGATAAAAAGGGCAGTAGCCAAAAACAAATTCCACATCCAGTATTTCAACGAGGGCAATATCA
>JBBIOQ010000076.1:18104-19726 GCA_037443285.1 Sphingobacteriales bacterium
AGTGCCCTATACGCTGGAAGGCGTAAACATTGCAGACAGCAACCGCTCCTACAAAGTGCGTTTCACCAACCTCTCGCCAGGTGGCTACACCCTGCTGGTGGGCCTCGAGGGCAGGGAAACCCATCTCTGGAGCGATGTGCTCAACATTGGAGGTAGCCAGTTCAGGCTCCAACCTAAAGCGCCCGGCCAGGTTCCCCTCACCGAGGCCGTGAATATTGCCACCTGGTCCAATCCCAAAAGCAGGGCCACCGAAATCCTCAATAACCTGAGCATTTATGTGGCCGACCCCAGCACCACCATTATCAACCTCGGCTATACCAACGATAATGCCGACATGGGCCGTGCCATCCTCGATGCCCTTGTGCAGGAATACATCCTCTACAGTGTGGAAACCAAGAATGTGGCTGCCGATGCTACGATTCGTTTTATTGATGAGCGGCAGGATTCGCTCAGCAGCGAACTGAAGCGCATTGAGAACTCTCTCCGTGACTACCGTGACCAGAATGATGTACTTTCTATTGATGAACAAACCTCCCTGTTTTCTCAGCGCCTTACCGGCAGCGAGGAGGATGTTGCTCAAATAGACTGGAAACTGCAGGCCTTGCAGATGACAGAGGACTATATCCGGTCGCCCCGAAGGAAAACCGATATTGTTCCATCCACCCTGGGCATTGAAGACCCCACCGTTTCGGTCCTCATCGGCAACTATAACAGCCTGCGCCTCGACCGCGAAAAACAGGCCCAGCAACTCAAGCCCAACAGCCTGCAACTGCAGGACCTTGACAAACAACTTGATGAAATTCAGCGCAGCCTGCTGGAGGCCATCCGCAATTACCGGGCAGCCCTGCAAAGGCAACGGGTAGACCTGGTGCAGAAAAGTGAATCCTATCGTACCTACCTGTCCAAGATTCCAGAAAAACAACGTCGCCTGCTGGAAATTGAACGCCAGCAGAAAGTGAAGGAAAGCCTTTACCTCTACCTGCTCCAACGCAAGGAAGAAATTGCCATCACCACTGCCAGTACCGACCCGGGTTACGAAGCACTCAATCCGGCAAGTGGCAGCCTGCAACCCGTAGAGCCTGATGAAGGCAAAACACGCACCTTCAGCATCCTTATTGGGTTCCTGCTGCCCATCGGCATTATTTATCTGAAGGATCTGCTGAACGACAAACTCATGACCCGCGATGATATTTCAAAGCAGACCAATGTTTCAATAGTGGGTGAAATAGGCCATGTGGATGACAACAAGAGCCTGGTAGTGGCCGACAAGAGCCGCAATATTGTATCGGAGCAGTTCCGCATCATTCGAAGCAATATCGGCTTCATGATGGAGAAAAAACCCTTCCAGACCATCCTGGTTACCTCCACTGTGTCGGGCGAAGGCAAGTCTTTCATCAGCATCAACCTTGCTGCTGTGCTGGCCCTTGCCGGTAAGAAAGTGGCCCTGCTCGAATTTGACCTGCGGCGCCCCCGCATCATGAAAAACCTGGAATTGAAAAAGACAGGCGTAGGTATTTCCAACGTACTGCTGGGGCTCTCCGATCCTCAGGATGTGTATACACCGCTCCCCAATTACCCGGAACTTCACGTATATCCATCGGGCATTGTGCCACCCAACCCCG
>JBBIOQ010000077.1:0-211 GCA_037443285.1 Sphingobacteriales bacterium
CGAGAACCATTACTTGGCTTCCCGAATGCTTTAGAAAAAGAAGACTATAAAACTGACGACTTTGGCGTTTTGAAATTAATCATTGAAGCCAATAGCAATCCAGAAAAGCCATATTTTCTCATATTGGATGAAATGAACCTAAGTCATGTCGAACGATATTTTGCTGATTTCCTAAGTGTGATGGAATCGAAAACAAAGCTTTCGTTGCACC
>JBBIOQ010000077.1:237-15648 GCA_037443285.1 Sphingobacteriales bacterium
GACATAGGATTTCCTAAAAACCTATTCATTATTGGAACTGTCAATATCGATGAAACCACTTACATGTTTAGCCCGAAAGTGCTGGATAGAGCCAATGTTATTGAATTCAGAGTTTCACACTCAGAAATGGAAAGTTATTTGCGAGGACATTCTAATATCGATTTTAAAAATCTTGAAGGATACGGCGCAGACATGGTGTAGGCGGACCTTATTTTCGGTCAGTTCGAAAGTAGAGGTTTCGGGTCGATGTTGGTGTTTTTTGGGTTGACTTTATTCACTAAACGGCTCTCTTCAATTTGCGGCTGCTTTCCCTATTGCTTTAAGAGTGCCATCGTGGTGCACATCATTCACCGCAACGGTTAATGGCAAACTATTCAAAGGTGATGGCCTTCAAACTGTAGTGATTGATCGCAGTTGGAAAACGGGTGATAAAATTCATGTGTCGTTCCTGATTCCTTTTCAAGTGGTTAAAGCAGGCAAAAGCTACCCGGGCCAATCGGCATTTCAACATGGTCCGCAAGTTCTGGCGTTAGATAGTCTGTTGAATGTGGACTTGCTGAGAGCATATTCGCTTAGCGCAGGTCAAAAAGTGTTGGTTGAAAAGCCTGCAGGTGAAAATCAAAAAGAGTTATTGCCACCAAATTGGATTGGACAACAGGCATACAGCATGAGCATTACTACAAAGTCGAACAACGCTAACAGGCAACAATTAGTGCTGGTGCCATTTGCCGATGCAAGCCAAAACGGAGGTGCTATGAAAGTGTGGCTGCCCATTGAAATACCAAAGCCAGACGAAAAGAAATAGATCAACAACAAAAACATTGAAATGAAAAATATCGCATCGATGCTGATTGTTTTGTTAGCGACAATAGGCATTTCCCATGCACAGCCCAAAACGCTAACCATTACCAAGCAAATGCCGAAGGACAAAATAGCAGGAGGCTGGGCTGGAAAGATGATTGGCGTTACATATGGTGCACCAAGCGAATTTCGTTACCAGGAAAGAATCAATGAAGATTCCATTAACTGGAAACCGGCAGACATCAAGGGTAGTATGTGGCAGGATGATATTTACGTGCAGCTCACATTCATGATGGCCATGGACAAGTATGGTATGGATGCCCCGGCAGCAAAATACGAGGAGATGCTTGCAAAGGCAGGCTATCAGCTTTGGTGCGCCAATATGCAGGCAAGAAAAAATTATTTCGATGGCATTTACCCTCCCTTATCAGGCAGTCCGGCATTCAATTTCAGAGCCGATGATATAGATTTTCAGATAGAAGCAGATTATGTGGGCTTTATGAACCCGGGCATGATTCAGAATATCATCGATGAATCAAACAAAATTGGGCATATCATGAATTATGGCGATGGCGTGTACGGCGGGATATTTCTAAGCGCATTATACAGCGTTGCATTTTTTGAAAAAGACATCAATAAGATTATTGAAACCGGTCTTGCAGCCATACCTGCTGAAAGCGAATACGCAAGAATTGTAAGGGATGTAATGAAATTGCATCAGCACTACCCCAATGACTGGAAGAGCGCATGGAAAGAATTGAATGCTAAATGGGGCGATGTAGACATCAGTGGTGCAGGCTCTACATTCAACATTGATGCAAAGCTGAATGGAGCGTTTATTGTAATGGGTTTGCTGTACGGCCAGGGCAAGGATTATGAAACAATGGAAGTGACCACAAGGTGCGGTCAGGATGCGGATTGCAACCCTTCCAATGCCATGGCTGTTTTAGGCGTCATCAAAGGCTTCAGCAATCTTCCGCAAGAAATGAAACAAGGTGTAATGGAAGTAGCCGATTCGATTTTTATCAACACCACCTACTCATTTAATGCTGCTGTAGAAAGCACTTTCAACTATGCGCTAAAAATGATACAACAGCATGGCGGCAAAATAGAAGGCGACAATATCACTTTGCCTATGCAGCCATTCAAGGCGGCAAAACTGGAAGAGTCATTTCCAAAAGTTGTATTTGATCAGAAAGTATCCATCTTCTCCAAAGACCGTTGGAAGTTCAAAGGCGATTGGAAAAATTTCAAAGTGCAATCATGGGATAAGAAAACTGAAAATGATCAGTCCATGTATGCAAATACCAAAGGTGACGAAATTGAATTTTCATTTGAAGGAACAGGAATTTCACTCAATGGTAACTGGGTAAAAGATGGTGGCAAGGCCGATATCTACCTGGATGGAAAGCTGAATCGGAGTATGGATACCTATTACAATTACAGCAACCAGGAGCATAGGGGTATAAGCCTTTGGCATGTTTTTCAATTGAAGCCTGGTAAGCATACAGTAAAAGTGGTAGTAAAAGGTGAAAAGAATGCAGCGTCGCTCAATACAAATATTTACATCATCGAAGCCCTCATCTACAAGACAGCTCCCAAGAAAAGCGACCACTACAAATTTTCATTTGAGCAATAACAACTGACCATGTAATTTGGAATAATGATAATGATATGAAAGCGAAAAGCATAGTAGTCATCGGCAGCTCCAATACGGATATGGTGGTAAAAGCAAATGCACTTCCACTTCCCGGACAGACAATCATGGGCGGCCATTTCTTTATGAATACAGGCGGAAAGGGGGCTAACCAGGCTGTAGCGGCGGCACGCTTAGGAGGAGAGGTAACATTTGTTTCCAAAGTGGGTAATGACATTTTTGGCGCCCAAAGCATTGCAGGATTTAAGAAGGAAAACATTCATACCGATTTTGTTTTTGTTGATGACAAGTCGCCATCAGGCACCGCTTTGATTATTGTAAATGATGAAGGGGAAAATTGCATTGTGGTAGCGCCCGGGGCAAATGCGAACCTGTTGCCGGATGATATTGAAAAGGTGAAGAATATCGACGATGCTGAAATTATTTTAATGCAGTTGGAAATTCCAATAGTAACCATTGAAGCAGTCGCGAAGAAGGCAAAAACAATCAATCAGAAAGTTATCATCAACCCGGCGCCTGCCCAGTGCTTGTCCCACGAATTGCTGAACGGGTTGTTTTTGATTACCCCAAACGAAACAGAAGCAACGCTACTTTCAGGCATCAAAGTGAACGATGAGCACTCGGCATCAAAGGCCGCCGAAGTATTTCTACAAAAAGGCGTCCAGCATGTTATCATTACATTAGGAAAATGCGGGGCTTTCTACCAGGACAACAACCGTAGATTCTGTATTCCGGCGCCTGTTGTTGAAACAAAAGATACTACTGCTGCAGGCGACACTTTTAGTGGTGCAATAGCAGTTGCATTGACAGAAAACATGGGATGGGAACAGGCTATTTCATTCGCTGTGAAGGCGGCTTCTATTTCTGTTACAAGGCTGGGAGCCCAGGCCTCTGTGCCTTACAGAAGCGAAATCCGGTAATAATCATTCAACATCAAATACCACCGTTATGTTTATTGTCGAAAACTATGGGCTTGCTATCATGCTTTGTGTTGTTACCATGCTGTGTTGGGGTTCGTGGGCCAATACCACAAAACTCACCACCAAGTCATGGCGCTTTGAGCTCCTTTACTGGGATTATGGTTTTGGAATCCTGCTCACCACTTTGTTGCTTGCCTTTACATTAGGCAGCATAGGAACCGGAGGCAGAAGTTTTATGGATGATTTGCATCAGGCTGCAAGCAGCAATTTGCTTTCTGCTTTTGTGGGGGGTGTTGTGTTTAATGCAGCAAACATTTTGTTGGTGGCTGCTATTGGCATTGCAGGAATGTCGGTTGCATTCCCTGTGGGCATAGGCATTGCGTTGGTACTGGGCGTTGTTGTCAACTACATTTCAAACCCCCAGGGAAATCCGGTGTTGATATTTGGCGGTGTTGTATTGGTTGCAATTGCCATATTACTGAATGCAAAGGCTTACCGAAAACTTCAGTCAAATTCGAGTGAAGGCATTTCCAAAAAGGGATTGATATTGTCAGTAGTAAGTGGTGCTTTGATGGGATTGTTTTATAAATATGTCGCTGTTTCAATGGTGAGAGATTTTAAAGTGCCTGAAGCAGGCAAATTGACACCATATACAGCGTTGGTGTTATTTGCAATTGGCGTTGTGGCCAGCAGTTTTGTTTTTAACACCATCCAAATGAAAAGGCCATTCATGGGTGAATCGGTTTCATTTAAGCAATATTTCAAAGGATTGTGGAAGGATCACTTTGTCGGAATTTTAGGTGGCGCCATCTGGAGTATCGGCATGTCCTTAAGCATCATCGCCTCGGGTAAGGCCGGGCCCGCTATTTCCTATGGTCTAGGACAAGGAGCAACTGTTGTGGCAGCTTTGTGGGGTATTTATGTTTGGAAGGAATTTGACAAAGCTCCGACTGGTACAAAATCTCTACTCAACATCATGTTGCTGCTATACATTTTCGGGCTGGCATTGATTATTGTTTCTAAGTAAGAATTTTTCCTTCAAAATAATAGTCATGACATCAGGGTAAACGTCGACTATTCAGTTGGTCCGCACTTTTGGAAGGATTTTGTACAACATTGGAGATTCCCAAAATGTTTTACGGACATTAAAGGACACTGACCAAAATGAATATTGATCAGAACCTACGAAAATACTTGTATTACGTAACGCCAGTGCAACAACTGTTGGGGGTTATGGCCACTAAAGCAACTACTCCGACCTCAGCCTGAAGGAAAATATTGTATACACCAACGATCACAGGTTGAATTTCGTTCCCGGCTCCTGCCTGTTTCATAGAATTGTATTCATGATGCCAGCGGCGCCGCGATGGCCGCCTAGCACAGGACGTGGAGCAAACCCTGAAGGATATTGGTGTTCCGTTCAAAGGCCTGGTTGTGGATGATGAGGACAAAACCCTGGATCTGTCCTGTAGTGATTTTGTGATACCGCTTATTAACTCAGCAAAAGAACTGCAACAGTGTTTGGTGCAATTGGAGGAAACCGCGAAGCAACTGCAGGAGAAGCAATAATGTTTTTCAAAAGCATCGCTTTTTCTTACAGTTAGTAGGCAATGAACCCTAAAATATTTTTCGGATTTCATTTCAAATGTTGGCACTGGCTATTGTTGAAGTACCCAACAGTGCCAGAATGGAAAAACATTTTGTGAGTGACGCTAATGCGACGTTTTTGAGAAAACAAGGTCAAATCAAAGGAAATCAAAGGAAAAGTGAATCTCTGGAAACCCAATGCTGACGGGCATTTCAGCCTAAAAAGAAAACCACCTGAAAAGGTGGTTTCGTGCCCTTTGCTAGCCAGAGTACGAACTTTTTAATGCAAAGTATTCAGGATTTTGAAGAGTTTGAGACCTGAAATTCATACGATGTAGCATCATACCTTTTCCTCATGCCGGTAGGATTTCAAAAATGCTCATATTTGGTTATTAATTTGATTTTTGGAGCATTGGTAGATTATTCCCTCAAGATTGAGTGTGAGCTGCGGGCTTGGTTGCAAATAGTCTGTCAATTGTTGGCGACTTTTGCCCCTGGAGACGCACTATTCTGATTATGGATTCATTTGAACTACTTACCGATCTGGACCTTGCTGGTTTTCTTCACCAGCGGGAAGAACGTGCGTTCGATGAAATCTATAACCGGTATTGGAAAATGCTCTATACTTCTGTGTATGCCGTTTTGCGTGATTCAGACCAGGCCAAGGATATAGTGCAGGAAATATTTGTGAGCCTTTGGTCAAATGCAGGCAATCAGCCCGTATCTCATTTGAAAGCCTATTTGCAGCAAGCATGCCGTTTTCAGGTATATAAACATCTGAAACGGCGGAAGAATGACAACTCCTTTTATGATCGGCTGGTGAAGGCTTCTTCTGAAATTGTTTCCGAAAATGCTGCTCTCGAAAAGGATTACCGCCAGCAGGTAACGAAGGTGATTGCCACTTTGCCTGATATTTATCGGGAAACATTTTTGCTAAGCAGGGAGGAGAATCTTTCATACAAACAAATAGCTGAACGACTAAACATTTCAGAAAAGGCAGTTGAAAAGCGCATGTCCAAATCACTTCAGTACCTGAGAAAAACAATCGGGCAATCGCCATTCTTGGTGGCCATGCTGGTCAGCTTCGACCATTGGGAAGTGCTGGTTAGAATGATTAGATGATAATTTATTAAGAGGAAAAATGATGAAGAAGGGGAAATATGTCAAAATTCGGTTATTCATCATGAAAATATCTGCAATCTGAGGTAGGGTAAAGGCTGGAATTTGGTACTCATTATATGACCATGGAGAAAAAGAACTTTCGACAATTATTGGACAAATACCTTTCGGGTGAGGCAACCGACTTCGAAAAGCAATTGCTCGATGCCTATTATGAAAGGCTGTCTATACCTGTTGACCCATTTTCTTCAGCTGGCGAGGAGAACGCCATTAAATCCGAGATTCTCATGGGGGTTAAGCGTCGGATTTACGCGGCTCCTGTTGTTCCATTAATAAAAAGGCCCTGGGTGCGCCTGGCTGCTGCTGCGGTTTTTGTGGGACTGCTTGGTGCGGGCTACTTCTGGTTTGCAGGCCAAAAACGACATGCTGAAAGCCAGGAAATAGCTTCAAACAAACTCAAAGCAATCGACATCCCACCTAGCCGAAATGGGGCTATACTCAAACTTGCCAATGGGGCCTCCATTTTGCTGGACACCATGCAAAACGGAACCGTAATCACGCAGGGCAACCTGCGTATTACAAAGGATGAGGGCAAAATTCGCTATGAACCCGTTAAAGGGGGACCTTCGGAATTTGCTAACCTTACCAATACCATTTCTACCCCAAAAAGCAGAAAATGGACTCTGCAACTGCCCGATGGTTCCATTGTATGGCTGAATAGCGAAAGTGCAATTACCTATCCGCTGACTTTCAATGGCAAGGAACGTTTGGTGGAAATGAATGGTGAAGCCTATTTTCAAGTGATACATAATGACCGCGTACCATTTAGGGTAAAGGCAGGAAATGTGCTGATTGAAGATGTGGGTACTGCATTTAATGTGCAGGCATATGAAGACAATAAAACGCTGAAAGCCACATTGGTGGAAGGTTCTGTGAAAGTTTGGTCCGCCAAAACAGGCAAGGAGGGGGCAACTAATCTGAAACCAGGGCAGCAGATTGAGGCCAATAGTGCCGGAATTCTTAGGTTAAATGACCAGGTAAAGGTGGATGAGGTGATTGCCTGGAAAGACGGCAAATTCAAGTTTTCAGAAGGAACTATTGATGAAGTGATGAGTGCCGCAGCAAGGTGGTATGGGATTGACATAACCTATGAAGGCGTAATAAAAGACCATTTTGTACTAAATGTTTCAAGAGATTTGCCCCTTTCAGCCTTGCTGGAAATTATGGAAAGTACAGGCAGGGTGAGGTTTGAAGTGAACGGCAATCATGTTAAGGCCATTGCAGTGCAATTGCCAGAATAACTGAGGGGACACTGTTTAGAGACCCTCTCTTTAGCAAAATTTACTGGAGCAACCATTTGCTCGACTTTAAATTTGTGCCTATTGGGCAAACAAAAACGATAAATCCCTGCCCAATGGAAACAGTTGATACTACGTCTGGCACTCTTATGGTCAAAAAACCTTCCTGAAGAGGAGAGTGGCTGCGCAAATGCTCAGACGCAAGCGCTGAAGTATTGGATGATGGCAATCACATTGCTTTTTTCAATTCTAATCACCCAATCATCCAAAGCTCAAACCATCACGCTTTCCGAGAAAAACACAGTATTGGAAAAACTGTTTCCAAAGATTGAGGCGCAATCGGGATACAATTTTGCCTTTACCAGGGAAATGATGCAGGGCACTTTACCGGTGACTATCAACATTAAAAACGGGTCGCTGGAGGAAGTACTGAATTTGTGCTTCAAAAATCAGCCGGTGACCTATAAGATCATTGGCAATTCCATTGTCATTAGCCGACGGAACATTTCACAGGGTGACATAAACGCAGAGAGCCCGATTTCATCAGTAAAAGGTTTAGTGGTTGACAGCACTGACGGAACGCCGCTTGCGGGTGCAACCATTTCAATTTACGGATCAAGCCTGTCCACTGTTTCAGACGTCGATGGGAATTTTGAACTTCGGGATATTCCGGCAAATTCGGTATTGGAGGTTTCTTTTACCGGGTATGCACACAGGCTTGCCAGGTTGGATCCAAGGAATCTACTGGTTGTGAAGCTCAGGAGGATAGAAAAGATTCTGCATGAAGTAGAGGTGACCACAGGTTTGTACAACCGGCCGCTGGCTACTTTTACAGGTGCAAGTAACATCATTACCGGCACCGAACTCAGGACAATCAACCCCACCAATTTTATTCAGGCCCTGGTTGTTGCCGAACCTTCCCTAAGAATCGTTGAAAACAATGCTTTGGGCAGTGATCCAAACAACTTGCCCGTCATCCAATTGCGTGGGCAAAATAACCTGCCTACCGGTTTGACCAACCAGGGAAACGAAGGAGTAAGCAAAGCTGTATATGAAGGAGATATCATGGCTACCTATCTCTCCAACCCCAACCAGCCTTTGCTCATTCTGGATGGTTTCCAGACAACGCTGCAGCGAATAAACGACATGGATATAAACCTGATAGAAAGGGTTACCGTGTTGAAGGATGCAGCCGCAACTGCCGCTTATGGATCACGTGCAGCAAATGGGGTTATTGTTATTGAAACAAAGCAACCCGTTGGCAGCCAACTTCGGTTGAATTATTCCATAGGGTTAAATTTTTCTGCAGCCGATTTGAGTTCATACAAGATGATGAATGCTGCTGACCTTTTGGAAGCGCAGCGGATAATGGGAGTTTACAACTCGGCAAATAATTATACAGACGTTGGACTCAAGCAATGGTATGATTACCGTCAGCGGAATGTTTTGGCAGGAGTAAACACTGATTGGCTTTCACAGCCATTGCGGCAGGGATTCGGCACGCAACATAGTCTGACATTATCCGGAGGCAATGCAAATACTGTGCGGTTTTCGTTTGGCATTTCCTATTTGAATAATGCAGGAGTGATGAAAGAGTCCTACCGGCAAAACTTCAACCTGAACAATATAATTAGCTATGTGGGCCGCAAGGTAAAGGTGAGCAATGGCCTTACACTTAGTAATAATCTGAGCAACAATACTTCATGGGGTTCGTTTGCTAGCTATGTTCAGCAGTTTCCCTATTTCAGGAAGACTGATAGTCTTGGCAATATTTTGAAAATACTGGAGCCATCAGGAACTGACCTAGGGTACCTGGTAGGCGCCCCGGGTGGTGTGCAGACAAACGTGATGTACAATTCAACATTGAACGTAAAGGATTACTCTAATTATCTGGCCATCAACGACAATTTACAGGCTGATTTCACCATCATGAAATCCTTGCATTTGCGTGGTGCATTGGGCATCACGATGCAATTGCCAGGTTCTGAACAATATTTTCCCGCCGACCACACTTCTTTTGTGAGTACAGGTTCTTCGACAATAACCAGCTTAGGTAGTTACAACACTGTCCGGGGAAAAAACAATACTATTAACGGCCAGGTTAGTCTGGATTACAATATGCAGGTCAAACGCCATGCATTCTTTGTTTCAATGGGTGCTTCTGCACTTCAATCGACTTCTTCTTCTATCAGCAGAACCGTTACAGGGTCACCTACCGATGTTGTAAATGATATTGGTATGCTGAATGGGTATAATGCTATTGTAAAACCTGCTTCCAGTTATTCCGAAACTCGCACCCTTTCAAATTTTATAAGTGCCACTTACACATACGCCAGGCGATACACCCTAGAAGGAACGTTAAACCAGAGTGGTGCCTCGCAGTTCGGCACCAATAATCGCACTGCTCCCTTTTGGGCTTTTGGTACATCGTGGCTGGCCGATAAGGAGCGTTTCTTTAAGCCGGATGGAGTGATTAGCAACCTGCGTTTCTTTGCCAATGTTGGATTGACGGGCAACCAAAATTTTGGCCCATATGCCTATTCAGTGTACCAATACAATATGACCGATGACAATCGTCTTCAACTCGGTACCCTGGTCACAGGTTATGCAAATCCTAATCTGAAATGGCAGCAAACCAAAATGTACAGTTTTGGCTCTCAAATAGGTTTCCTTAAGGGTAGGATAAATTTGAATGGCAGTTTCTTCATTGACAATACAGATAATCTTATTCTGCCGTTAGGGGTTGTGCCTTCAACCGGTTTCACTTCTTACAATGACAACCTGGGTGCTACTGAGAGTAAGGGTTATGAACTAACCATTGGTGCATCCATTGTTCGCAACGCTGCCAGGAATTTTTTCTGGACTTTATCGGTGAATGCAGGCCATGTATCTACAACCATAAAAAGCTTATCACCAGCAGTTGAAGCGATTAACAAGGGCTATGACCAGCCAGGAGCCGATGGCAAAGCTCAAACCAAAGCTTTGCCAAAATACAAAGTAGGACAGTCGATGACTACCATTTGGGCTGTTCATTCTTTGGGTATTGATCCTGCCAATGGATATGAAATGTTTCGCAAGTTGGATGGGTCAAAAACCTATATATGGGATCCGAATGATAAGGTACCGGTAGCAGATGCTAATGCTACGCTGAAGGGCGCTGTAACAAACATATTTACTTACAAGGCTTTTGCGCTCAATGTTGTCTTTAGTTATCAGTGGGGTGGATATACATACAACCAGACACTGGTAGATAAAATTGAGAATGTAAACATTGCAATCAGCAATGCCAATCAACGGGTGCTTTCTGACCGCTGGAAACAACCGGGTGACATTGTCCAGTTTAAGGCGATTAGTGATATGAGCATTACCAATGCCACTTCCAGGTTTGTGCAGAAGAATAACTATATCGATGCTTCAAGCATCAGTGTGGCCTACAATTTTCCCAGAAATCTGGCGTGGGTGCGTAAACTTCATTTAAGTACACCACGCATAGCCATTACGCAAACCAATGTCTTTCGCATTGGTACCATTCAAATGGAGCGTGGCACATCTTATCCTTTTGCCCGAACTTTCAGCTTCGGTCTGGCCACAAACTTCTAGCGAAAAACTCGTACAGGATACCTCATTCGAAAGAAGGTAATTCATCTGAATACAAGGATGCGTTTTGCACTGCTGAGTGACAAACAATTGCATGAGTATTCAGAGCCATTAGTCTTCCTCAACTTTGTCCATTTTTCTTATGGGTGCTGCTTTTCCACCATTTAGTTTGGCCAGTGATGCCAGGTAAATGCTCCTTCCATGTGTACCCAACAGAATTTCATTTTGCCCTTTGTGAATGGCAATGTCGTATACTGGCACAGATGCAGGCAGTCCCTTATGCCAGATTTCCCAGGAGGCCCCTCGGTTTTTGGACACATAACAGCCTCCATCGGTACCCAAGTACAGAATGTCTTCTTTTATAGGGTCTTCGCGAAGTACATTTACCGGCTCAAGCGGCAGTCCTGCGTTCAGCGGTTTCCAGTTTTTTCCCAGGTCTTCACTTATGTATACGTATGGGTTGAAATGGTCATTTCTATAGCCATTTAAGGTCACGTAAATCCTGGATTCGCTATAGGCGCTGGCGATTACTCTAGTCACCCACAAGCCTTTGGGCAGTCCGGCATCTACTGGCGTCCATGTGTATCCACCATCTTTGCTTAGTTGAACACGGCCATCATCGGTGCCGGCCAGCAGCCATCCAAAGTGCAGCGGACTTTCGTCAATGGTTGTGATAGTACCAAATGGAACATCTCCATCTTTTTTGCCATACGTCAAGTCGGGGCTGATGGTTTGCATGTTGGCTCCTTTGTTGAGGCTGCGATGCAGACGGTTGCTTGCCAAATAAACCACATCGGGAACATGTTTGCTTATCATCAATGGAGAGAGCCAATTGAACCTCAGGAGTGGTTCACCAAGTTCATTCGCTGGCTTCATCATCAGCAACCCGCCTGTATCGGTATTGGTTCGCCAATATTTGCCGAATTGTACGCCGAGGTATACAGTATTGTTATCCCTTGGATCGGCCTGAACCATCATGCCATCACCGCCACCTAGCCTGCGATAGCCACGAGGGTCGCCCAGGTCTTCAGAATAGAAGGCACCGGTGGTTTTACCATACCAAACGCCATTGTCCTGCATGCCGAAATACACTTTGTATGGGTTCCCATTGTCAACACTTAGGCTATAGAGTTGTGCAACTGCAGGTGTATTAGCCTTGAACCAGTTTCTGCCATTGTCGTAGGTGATATTTACACCGCCGTCGTTGCCTATAATGATGTGGTCATCATCAACAGGATTCATCCACGCAGCATGAGCATCGGCATGGACATTTAGTGCGGCGATAGAACTGAATGTTTTGCCGCCATCCTTTGTCATCATAGGCTGGAGCCCAAGTAACAACACTTTGTTTTGGTCATAAGTACTTACCGCCAGCCTTCCAAAATAGTAGCCTACTGGTCCAAAGGTGTTTTTGATAACCTTATCTGCAATTTTATTCCAACTTTTGCCCGCATTGTCGCTTCGGTATAGTTCGGCGCCTACTGCCGAGGGTTCATCGCTTTCACTGCCAACTACATAAGTGTAAAGTGCAGTAGGAGCTATTTCACCAGCAGCCACTTTGGCTTTCAGGCTTTGCGCATTATATTTTTTCTGCAATTTGTTTTGCAATAGGAAACTGTCGAGTTTCTTATCATCCAGTTGAGCGAATTGTTCTTTGGTGATTTTTTTGAAATGGTAGGGGCGATAAGATTTACTGAAGTCATTGGCATCCTTTGGCTCTGTTACCGGAATTTTAGTTTGGTTATCTACAAGCAGATAAAGGATATCAGTATTGCCCGGAAAAATGGCAATGCCGCAGCGTCCGAGTTTTCCATTGCCCGGCAATCCTGAATTGGGTCCCGAAATATTTTGCCATGTTTTGCCACCATCTGCTGATTTGTAAATACCGCTTCCGGCACCCCCTTCTTCAAAGTTCCAGGCGCTGCGTTTTCTTTGCCACATGCAGGCGTATAACTCATCAGGATTCGTTGGATTGATTTCAATATCAATGGCACCTGTGTTTTCATTTACATACAGCACACGCTGCCACGTGTTGCCGCCGTCTGTGGTTTTGTAAACACCTCTTTCTTCATTGGATGAATACAGGTGCCCGGATACGGCTACCCAAACGATGTTGGGGTTGGTAGGATGCACAACAATGCGGCCAATATGATGACTTTCGGGCAATCCCTTGAATTGAAATGTTTTGCCGGAGTCGGTGCTTTTGTAAATGCCGGTGCCACTATAAGAACTTCGATTGGCATTGGCCTCGCCTGTGCCCACCCAAATAGTGCCGCTGGGCCAATGAACAGCAATAGCACCCATGTTAATGACATCTGCACTGTCGAAAACTGGAACGAAAGATTGTCCATTGTTTGTGGTTTGCCACAATCCGCCACTGGCGTAAGCAACAAAAAAATCGATGGGATTCTTCGGGTTTACGGCGATGTCTACCACCCGGCCACCCATTGCTGATGGACCAATATTGCTGAATGGAATTTGAATACTGCTTGACTGAATCATAGCCCGCTTTTGAGCGAGGCTATTTCTCATTTCCTGGGCTTTAGTTGGCTGAATGTTTGACTGTGAAAAGGAATGTTCGGCAAAGGTCAAAACGCAAACAACTGTTACAAATTTGAACCAGGTAGACTGGCGGATTCGTAGTTCCTTCATATGCAAAGCCTTATGGTATTTGAATTTGCGAAAGTATCTTAATATTTTTTGCAACGTCATGATTTAACAGTTGCTGGAGCTGAAATGTACGGATCGAATCTCGGCTTCAATTTGAAAATCCTGATCTAGATCGGGAATGGCTGCTGATATTCTGAAATCCTTTCAGTTGCCTTGCCTTTGAATACTGAACTGACCCAAACTCCATTTGCAATGAATGACCGGCCTGTTTCCAAACATAAGTTCTCTGACAAGTCCGAACTATTATTTTTTTGGAAGCCGTCCAAAAGTCGGCTGTTGAGATTTTGCATGCCAATAATAAGATTGTCCATTCAATTCATTATTTGCTCCATCTGGTTACTTATTCTGGAGATATAAGTTTGCGCCCATAATAATGGCTTTGACCAATAGCAGTTGGTGCTTGCAAGGATGAATTTTGTTTTTACGTAAGGGTATAGGCTTGCTATCATGGGAAATTAGAAAGGCTGAAAATTACCTGGCATTTTACACATGGACTTGTCCAAATTTCAGATGTTCCTCAAATGCATTCAACAGCTGAGTAAGCTTAAGTTCATTTCACCAGAAAAACAGGTTCCAACTCTATTCTGGCGGTCTTCAGCTGACAATGCGTCCATTCAAACCAGGCTCCCTCACTCAAACTGATTAAGACAGAAAAGGCTTTGGCTTGGTCCATTTTGACCAACGCATGATGCCAGGTTGAATGTGCTAAGATTTACTACCTAAAATTCATTGACAATATGCCCGGGCATAAGGCCGATCCTGCCATTGTCGGTTTGCAGAAGGCGAATACCGGGTGTTTTGATGGCCGATAAGTGCAAAATATTTTTTTCTCGGGTGGTAGGGTGACAAGGAATTACGAGTACTTATAGTAGACAAAGTCATGTGCCAAAAATGAAAAACAGTACTACAAACCAGCAAGTAAAAACCTAGACGTTTCAATCCGCCAACATTCATTCTTTGCTAACATATTGATTTTGAGCTCTTTTATTCCTTACACAAACTCATCCGATACACTGCCATCCACTGAATTGCCTGATAAATTACTAATTCTGAATAATCCGATTTAAACAAACAAACATGAGAAAAACGCTACTCAGCCTTATTACTTTGATTAGTGCTGTAACAAGTTTCGCCCAGAATGTAACCACAAATGGCGGCTCTGGTCTGGCGGCTTCCTATCCGAGCATTGCAAGCGCTATAACAGCGTTGAATGCAGCTACAATTTCTAGTCCGGTGGTAATTACAGCTGTTACTGTAAATGAAACCGCTCCAGCCGGAGGTTATGTCATCACCGCAGAGGGCAGTGCAACCAACACCATTCAAATCATTAGCAAAAGTTCGGTAGTTACCGCTTCGAATACGCAAACTGCCGGCAGTTTGACAGATGCCGTTTTCAAACTGGTGGGTGCTGATTATGTGACGCTGAAGGACTGGACCATCCAGGAGAATGCAGGCAACACCATTACAGACGAAGCCACCAACAACATGACAGAATGGGGTGTTGCGCTTCTGTACAGTTCTGCCACCAATGGTGCCCAGAACAATACCCTGCAGAGCAATACCATTTCACTGAATAAAACTTACCAGAATTCATTTGGTATTTACAGCAGTACTGCGCACACCAGTACCGATGTTCTGGCAGCGGCTGATATCACTGCAGCCAGCGGCAGCAATGACAATCTAAAAATTTATGGTTGCACCATTTCCAATGTAAACACGCCAATAGCTGTGATTAGCGCACCCGCTTTTCCGGGACTTGGGT
>JBBIOQ010000077.1:15658-19527 GCA_037443285.1 Sphingobacteriales bacterium
GGCACCAGCGCAACAACGGCCAATACCCTGAGCGATTGGGGTACAACCGCTAATTTCTCTGCTTTTGCCAGGTTAGACAACAAAGTGAATTATACGAACGCCTCAACATTCAATCCTGCACTGGCCGGCGTGCTTGCGGTTAACCAGGTGGCTGCTAATATTTCTTATAACAGCATTACAAGCAATACGGCCGGAAACAATGATGGTACCATTATTGGCATTTACGTGGTGGATAACGGTACCCTTGCTTACCCCGCAAGTGCACATACAGCGAACATCAACAACAATACGCTGGCACTTGCTACCAACGCTTTTTCAAGTGCAGCCGCTTTGCCACTCGTTTTTGGCATACGCAATACCATTGGCAATGCCAATACTACGCTCAATATCAACAGCAACAACTTCACCAAAATAGAGCACGTGGTGAGTGCACATGCCGGTGCTGATACCCTTATCAGCAACAAGGCGGCCGCCCTGGTACAAAACATCACCTACAACAAGTTTACCAACCTTACTATAGGCAACACGGGTGTTGTAGTACTTATTGGTAACGCCATGAATACACCTGCTGCTGGTGTGCAGAACTGTAGCTACAATAGCATTGAAGGTACCCTGGTTCGCACGGCTGCAGGGGCACTTTCTACCAACTGTATTGTAACAAGCACCGCTGCTACTACCACGGCGAGCGATGCAACTATCAATTGGACCTATAATAATCTGTCTAATGTTACGGCGGCATCTGGCGGCTTCACAGGATTTATTAATTTCGACGGACCTACTTCGGGAAATGGTGTTAACAAGAACATCAGCTTCAATACGGTATCCAATATTTCTGCACCATCGGGGGCAACGGGCATCAGTATAAACCAACGGGGTAGCAACGGAGACGTAGGCCACCTTATAAAAGGTAATATACTGACCAACTTCACGGCAGGAGCTACTGGTAATGTTTTCGGGATTATCACCAGCAGTTCCAGCACAACGCTTACTGTCACCATTGACAGTAATCTCATTGACAATTATAAAGGGCAGCAAATGACAGGTATAAATTGTACGGCGGGCAAGTTGGCTACCGTTTCCAACAATACCATCACCAGGCTTTCCGGATCAGCTGCATCATCTTCTTTCTATGGCATCCAGCTTTCTAACACAATTGCCGGGGAAGTGAGTAATGTATTTAATAACAAGATCAGTAATATTGAAAACAGCGGGGTTGTTACTAGCTTGGTAGCAGTTTATGGAATTTACAAGGCTTGCAACACCAATGCCAACACAGCTACCCTTAATGCCTATAACAACCGGATAAGCGACCTGCGGGCTCCGAATGCTACCAGCCTTAGCACGGTATGTGGCATTTCCATAGGGCAAAACGGAACTTCTGCCGGAGGCGTTACTGCGAATATTTTTTACAATACAGTCTTCCTGAATGCCACTACTACCGCCGCCACATCGGGTTCCAGCAGTTTGATGTTTCCAGGTGGAACCTCTTCAGTCACATTGAACCTTCGCAACAACATTCTGGTGAACCTGAGTACTCCCGGCACTAATGCCAGTAACAGTAATGCCAATGGCGTTTCGGCCTGCCTGCGCAGAATCACCGGAAGTGGTGTAGTGCCAACCAATTACGCAGCCACCTCCAATAACAACTTGTTTTGGGCAAATCCTACAGCCGGCACCAACAACCACCTTACATATGTTGAAGGGTATAGCGCCGCTACTACTACTGTTTCGCAGAATACTCTAGCCAATTGGACAACTTTCCTTGCTTCTGCCAGCAAAACAATGGATAACCTTTCGGTTACCGAAAATCCTGCCTTCCAGAGCGTGATTGCTACGGATGCCAATTTGTTGAAAATTAACCCCGGGTATATTCAATTGGTGAACAATGCAGGAGCTGCCATTACCACCCCGATCAGTGTTACTACCGATTTTGAAGGCGATGCACGCAGTGGCTCAACACCCGATATCGGCGCCGATGAATACACCCAGGCCGATAATGCAGTAGTGCCAGTTTCCCTGGCAATGCTCAATGGCCGCAAGTCTGGCATTGATAACCTGCTGACATGGAGCACTTATACCGAAACAAACAACAGCGGTTTTGATGTGCAGCGTTCTTCCAACGGAACAAGCTTTGTAACCATAGGTTCTGTAGCCAGCAAATCGGTTAACGGTTTTAGTGCCAGCAAACTCGATTACAATTTCACCGACCGCAATGTAGCTGCCGGCAAATTCTACTATCGCCTTCTGCAAAAAGACATTGATGGCAATAGCAAACTGAGCAACGTGATAGCCATTTCGGATAAGGCAACAGGTGCAGGCATTGCAGGACTACATCCAAACCCTGCAACAAGCTTCGTAAGTGTTAATATAAATGCCACCGTATCTGATAAAATGCAACTGCTGATTACCGATATGAATGGCAAGCAAGTGAAAGTGCAAACAGCACAAGTGCTGCCAGGTACAAATAGCGTAGGCATTGATGTTTCAAAACTGCCCAACGGTATTTACAGCGTAACTATCCAGATGAATGAACTTGGCAAATCAGTAACAGAAAGGTTTATCAAACAATAAAAAATTCATAGAGGGGGAATGGCCGGGTTTTCTGATGTTAGCGGCCTTCCTTCCTCTTTGGTTTTTCCTGGAAGACCATCCAGCAATTCCCGGAAACCTGCATCAGTATGGTCTAAATTTATTGGTGAGAATACGACCTGAAATAGGTTATTGTTTGAAGACACGAAAATGACCACAGCTTAAGACGTAGGGTATTAAAAAGTTGATATTATGAGATCCAAGTTTTGCTTCTTGTTTTATGTATTGCTTTTCGGAGCCACATCGCTAGTGGCCCAAACCCAGGCCAAAAAGGCGGGGAGTGATACTACTAAAGCAATAAAGCAAATATTCAGGATCAAGGTGGTTGATATTGAAACTGGTGATCCGGTAGCCGGCGCAAGGGTAGCAGTTGGTATGGCGAAGGATACACCCACCAATGCGTTGGGAGAACTGAGTTTTGAATCCATGACAGCAAAGCCAATTATTTTTATTACCGCGCCAGGTTTTGTTCAGCAAGCCCGGACATTAAAATCTGCAGAAACAACTATACGCCTGGTCCGCAGCGGAAACCAGGGCAGGAGTAATGTGGTAGATTTTGGGGTTTTCAGCCGCAACAAGGAGCATGTGAGTAGCGAGGCTACTGTCATTAGCGGAGATGCCTTAAGGAAAATAAACGGCATCAGCATATTGGACGCTATATCCGTGTACGAGCCAGGTGTGGTTGCCCTTCGCGACAATGTGAATGGCAGCAATCCGAACCTTGCCAGCAAACTTCAAATAAGAGGAGTGAGGAGTTTTCCCATGGATGCAGCAGTGGCTACTACTAAAGTGGCAAACGGCAGTGGTGTGCAGGTAAATCCTTCAACAGGTGATTTTATTGCTCAACATATAGCACAACCAAATTTGCCGCTTTTGTTGCTGGATGGCGCAGAAATAAGCCTGCAGCAGTTGGCAGATTACAATATCCAAATGGTTGAACGAGTTACTATTTTGAAAGATGCTACTGCCAGTTTAATGTATGGCTCAAGAGCCGCAAATGGCGTGATACTTGTGGAGTCAACACCCAACCGCAGTGGCATTACCAATCTTACGTATACTGGTCAGGTTCAGGTGATGTCGGCAGATTTGTCATCCTACAATTTGCTGCCCTGGGATCAGAAAATCGGGCTCGAAAGCAAGGCTGGCATGTACAATGCTTCCAACCAGGCTATTTACCAAAAGCACGTAGCAGCCTTGCAGGATCCTTCAAAAATCACGGATTGGATCCAAAGACCTATTCAAACAGGTGTTGGAACTCTGCAACACCTGCAGTTCGATGG
>JBBIOQ010000078.1:0-19483 GCA_037443285.1 Sphingobacteriales bacterium
TAATTTCGCTACAGATATCTTTCAATGCATGCACAGGAATGGCTAATACAATCTGGTCAAAGTCTTCACCTTTCACTAACGGCTTTTCTTTGTAATCCACCCAATTTGCCCACATCGATTCCAGGTCCACTTTTTCTTCAAGAATCTTAGCCGCCCAAATTGGGTCGATTTGGTCGAGCAATGGCTTTTCAGGCCAGTCAGCTACCTGGTTTACGTTGATTAAAGGATTGTATTCAATGATGCCTTCGGCCAGTTTTACCTGCTCGGCAACTGTCACTTTTTCAATGCATCCTGAATCAGAAAAATGAATGTTTTTTACACGATTGAAAAACTTGAACCGCACACCTCTTGCTTTCAAAACCTGGAAGATAGGAGCAATGATTGTGCCGCCTGTTCCTGCCTTCGTTTTCCAAACAAGAGATCCACGGTACAGAATAGTGTCGAGCACAATACGAATGGCCATATCTGCAGCAAGCACTCCGGGTTTATCACCTTTCAAGTTGGCAAAGCTTCCATAGTACATAAACTTCACCAGCCCGCATTCAATCATCATTTTGGAACCACCTGCTTTTTTCAGAAAAAAACGGTAATCCTGGTCATTCACTCTTCCGAAAACAAATTCTGATTCCTTCCAACTGTAGCAATGTGCAAGGGCTCCTTTGGCAGTTACCAAAATCCATTCGAATGCAACAAATAACCTGAAGAGCCCGGTCCACACATTTAAAAGCGGCCATAATAAAATACGAAGCACCGTGTACACCAGGAATAGCAACCAGACCACAATGGAAAGGAGAAGAAACCAAATTCTTGAAAAGGAAATGGTACTCCTGTCTTCTACTCTGGCGCCCATTGCTTCAATGCAAATGCCTGCGTTCTTCTGAGGGTCATTGGTATAAATTGGATCTGGAATTTCGCCGGGATTAGCATCGGCTATCGGATAGTTCTTCATGAGTTTGCTGAATATCCAGTTTGGTATAAAGGCAAGAATGCCTTTTCTTCTTTTATAGGGTGAACCAAAGAGCATCTGGCAAATCACTCCAAGCACTCGTGCCACCAGAACTTTTGCCGGAATGGCCGATGCATCGCCCGGAATCAAATCATCTTCAGGAAAAATAAATGGCCAGCTATCCCAACTATTTTCATGCCCATTTTTCAATGTTGTCAGCAACGTAGTATCATCTTTTACTACTGCATCTTTCCAGTTTTGAAATTTCTGCGAAGGGTCAATGTGTTTGTTCCTTCTTTCATCGTAGCAATTTCGCAGCAAGCGAAACATATTCCAGTACCAGCCTTGCAAAATGTGTATTCCTCTTTCCTGCACCCGGTTGTTAATGCCTCTTGAAGATGCAGTTTTACCGCCGGCACGCCAACCAACCTGGTAAATAGTAATCTCATAAAGTTCCTGCCAGCCGGGGAAATCAGTCAATTCAAAAGCAGTTGACAAGGCGCCAACACCAGTTCCGAAAATGGCTATCTTTTTTTTTCTTGGGGCTTCACTCTGGCTCATACTGATGTGGTATTGTTGGTTTGCAAATTTGGATAAACAGGCTTGCCATTCACCTGTAGAAATTGAAGTTGGGGAATATTCACCCAATTGGTCGCCAGCTCGTACAATTTGATAATGTGTGGCCCAATAAGATATTCATCGAAATCACGTTCTATGTCGCCTTCTAACGAATGTCCTTTGTGCATTACATCCTTTATGTCATCAATGCTCAATGGGTAATGGTCGGGATAGAATGCCGGAATTTTGACCATTAGGTCAACAGCCGGCAGCATGGGATTTGCTGCAAATTCTCCATCCTTTTTGAATGCAGTGTCATCTTCCACCAAAGCCTGTGCAAACAATAAGCGATAGAGCACTTCATTCATGAAGGTTTGCTCATAAATGGATTCCTTCATGGCATCGTTAGTGAAATCGAGATACCCCCGCACGATGGAAGCGTTGTGGGCTTTGTACCATGTACGGTCATGTGGGTTACGTATGTATTCAAGCCAGCAATCAATTTCATTGTCGGTCTTAAATCCGTTGTGGTGTTTTCCTTCGATTATTTCGGCTGCAATTTGTGCTTTGATGAGCAGGTTGAGGTTCATATTGCGCCACCATGCACTGCCGCTTCCATCCATTCCGTTGATAGGGTTCAATACTTTTCTATTTATTTCCCACTGCATGAAATCGAGTTCTGAAATGCCGAAGCCATCCTTGTGGGTTATCCATCGGATTATTCTTTTACACAACGATTTGCCTTTAGGATCGTCTCCATATTTTTTATAGAAGGCCACCCGCAGGTTATACCTCGCAGCGGGGTCATTTATCAGGTATCTGAATCGTTGAGGTACCCAATCAGGGTATTCAATGCCGGTAGGATCTTTTGTGAATTCATCCTTGCTCATGATGTGATTGACTCCTTTGATGGTTGACTAAAATAGCTATTTAATAATGATGACTAAGGGAAATTTGATTAGTTTGGATATATTACTTTCACTTAGCACAAATATCTTCGTTATACATCTGCTTATGAAGGAAACCAAGTTTTACAGTGGCAACCAATGCCAACTCCTGACCAGGGAAAACGAAAAGGTGGGGGAAGTAGTACTTGTCAAAACGGCTGTTGCCGGCTATGCCTCCAGCCAGGCAAATATGGCCATCCTGAATGAATACGAGATTCTGAAAGACCTGAAAATGGACGGGGTCAGGCAGGCAATTGGAATAGAGCAAAATGTAAATGGCCCCTGCCTGTTGCTGCAATATATCGATGGCTATACGCTTTCGAAATACTTTGGAGAAAGCGAACGTACGCTTGAAGATTTCCTGAAGGTTGCTATTGCAATTGCCGGTGTATTGGAGGAAGTTCATCGTGAACGTATCATTCATAAAGACATCAACCCTGAAAATATCCTTGTAAACAAATCCGATAACGGCATACGGATTATTGACTTTGGTTTGGCGGGAAAAATGGATCTTAAACTCCAGCATCTGGGCAACCCTGAAAAGCTACAGGGAACACTGAAATACATATCACCTGAGCAGACCGGGCGCATGGATCGGGTGATTGACAGTCGTTCGGATTTGTATTCGCTGGGCGTCACATTTTATGAGTTATTAACAGGCAGGCTACCGTTTGAAGGTGAAAGTCCACTCGAATTGGTGCATGCACATTTGGCGCAAATGCCTTCACCGCCATCTGCATTTTCATCACCCTTAATTGGCGTGCAAGAAAAAGTGCCTGAGTTGATCAGCAGGATTGTGATGCATTTATTGGAAAAGGACCCGCAGGACAGGTACAAAGGTGCAGGTGGCCTTCGCCACGATCTTGAGCAATGCCTAAGCAGGCTGCAACCCGATGGAAGTATTAATGAGTTTGAACTCTTCACCAATGATTTTTCTGACCGTTTCATTCTTCCTGAGAAGCTATACGGCATGGACAAGGAAGTTGATTTCCTGAAGGAGAAATTTCATGAAGCAGGAAATGGTCAGACAGGTGTTGTAATGATCAAAGGGTATTCCGGTGTAGGCAAGTCAGCGCTTGTTAGGGCACTGTACCGTGAACTTTCAGGTAAAAACGGCATGCTTGTTTCCGGCAAGTTTGATCAGTTGCAGAAAAATATTCCGCATTCTGCATTCATTGCTGCATTCATGGGTTTGGTGGAATTGCTGCAAAGCGAAAATGATTATCAACTGAGCATCTGGCGTTCAAGAATCAAGGATGCATTGGGTGGGCTTGGCAAAGTACTTACGAATGTTGTTCCCAACCTTGAACAACTGATAGGAATACAGGAAGATGTACCTGAATTGCCCACCATTGAGGCACAGAACCGATTGGAATTTTTAATGCGTGAATTTGTACGATGCATAGCAGATAAGGACCATCCCTTGTTGTTGTTTATTGATGATATGCAGTGGGCCGATGAGGCATCACTTGCACTCTTCAAACAACTGAGTATTGAGAGCTCGATAAACGGCCTGCTGTTTATTGGCACCTACCGCGATAATGAAGTGGATTCAACGCATCCGCTGCATATGACGCTGCATGAAATTGCTGCAGAAAGACCCATTGAATATATTGAAGTCCGAAATCTTGAAACAGAGTCAATCAACCAATTGGTTGCTGATACACTGGGGCGCTCGCTTTCGGAAACATTCCAACTCGCTACCCTCATTAAAGAGAAAACCGGGGGTAATGCATTCTTTGTTTTCCAGTTTCTCAAGTCACTGTATGAAAGTGGTGGCATTGCATACAACTACACTTCCAACAGTTGGGAGTGGAGCGATGCCAGGATCGTGGAAATGAAGATTACCGATAATGTTGTTGACCTGCTTACGCATAGCCTTAATAAACAACCCAAACAAACATTGGATGCGTTGAAAATGGCATCCTGCATTGGAAACACATTCAGGCTGGGTTTGCTTTCAACAATACTAAACGAGAATACCACCAACTGCTTTGCAATACTTGAGTCTGCCATGCGGGAAGGCTTCGTGTCTCTTGTTCAAAGCCAGCACCAAAATCTTTCATTTTTATCGGAAGATGTGGCCGGGAAATTGGAGTTTGCTTTCGGGCACGACAGAATTCAGTTAGCAGTTTACAGCCTTATTCCTGATGAAGAAAAAGAAGTGATACACCTCCGTATTGGAAGGTTGTTGCTCGCCGATAAATCAAAGGATGAAATCCGGTTGGGAGTTTTTGAAATTGTAAATCAACTCAATCACGGCGTTCATCTCATCAGTGAAAAGGGAGAAAGGCTCAACCTCGCTGGCCTTAATCTTGTTGCAGGTGATAAGGCAAAGCAGTCAGCTGCTTACAGCCAATCGCTGGTTTATTTTGAAAGTGGTATGGAATTATTGGGAGAAAGGCCCTGGCAACAAAATTATGACCTGTGCTTAAGCCTCTATTCCGGCGCCGCCGAAACAGCCTACCTAAGTGGGAATACAGAACGCATGGAGGCAATTGTGCCCGAGATTCTCAGTAATGCAAAAAACATCCTCGACAAAATTCCTGTTTATAATACGCTGGTTGATGCATACACTGCAGGCCACGACTTACCGAAAGCCATTGAAGCCGGTCTTGAAGCTCTCAAAGGCCTGGGAGTCAACTTCCCTGTCCATCCAAAACTGGTGCATGTGTTTGCAGGGCTTGGCAAAACCAAAATGAAACTTGCAGGAAAGAAGATTGAGAATCTGATAGACCTGCCTGAAATGACTAATCCGTATATGCTGCAGGCAATGCCCCTGATGGAGCGCATTTCACCGGCAGCATACATGTCCGGAAGCCAGTTGTTTCCCTTGCTTGTATTTAAAATGGTAGATGTCTCCCTGCAATACGGCAACTCTACTTTGTCGGCATTTGGTTATGCTTCATTTGCCATCACACTCAGTGGTGTGCTGGGCGATTATGACGGCGGTTTTCGCTTTGCCGAAATGAGCAAAAAGCTACTCGAAAAATACCAGGACGATGTGTACAAAGTGAAAGTATACTTCGTAAACTATTGCTTTATCAGGCACTGGAAATTACATGCCAACACGATGATTGAACCACTAATGGAAGCTTACAGAAGCGGTTTGATGGCAGGTAATCTTTTCAGTGGCAACTGGGTGGCCTGCTATGCATTGACCTGGAAATATTTTACAGCACAGCCACTTGACCAATTAAAATCTGAACTGGTAAGTTTCACTCGTTCGTTCAGGCAACTGAAACAGTTTGGCGCTTTCAACCTGGCAGATATTTTGCTGCAAACTGTAAACAGGCTTACAGATACTGAAGATGTTCGGGCCAAAATGGACACCGAGGAAATTAGTGAAGAGGCCATGCTGCAGCGATGCTTTGATGCACACGACAAAACTGCGGTGTTCTTTTTGCATTTGCATCGCATGCAACTCAATTATCTGTTTGGTAATTATGAAGAAGCCCGCAATTGTGCCAAAGATGCTGCACCCTACCTGGAAGCCGTTCTGGGACTGCATTACATTCCGTTGTACCATTTTTATCTTTCGCTAATCGTATTGGCAAATCCCAACTCGAGCCAGAAGGATTTGAAGACAGTAAATGCAAGCTTGAAGAAGATGAAAGTCTGGTCGAAGCATGCACCAGCCAATTACCTGCACAAATTTCATTTAATAGAAGCAGAATTGGCTGCACGCAATAATGAAAATGACAAGGCACGCATAGCTTTTGACAAAGCTATTATGCTGTCGCGGGAGAATGGTTACCTGCAGGAAGAAGCGATTGCGCTTGAAAGGGCATCATTATTTTATAGCCGAATTGGTGTAGACTACCTAAGTCAATCCATGTACCAGTCCATGATTAAGGCTTATAGGAACTGGGGGGCTCATGCCAAGTTGAAACACCTTGGAGCAAAAGATATTCTCACCCAAAAAACTAAGCGGGTGAGCGATATCAGTTCCTCCTACAGTACCGAAACAGACGGAACAGCTATGCTTGATATGGAATCCATCCTTAAAGCATCAGCCATACTTGCCGGTGAAATGGATACCAACCAACTCATGCTTGGTTTCATGCGAATTATCATGGAGAATTCCGGGGCTGACCGGGCCGTGCTGCTGCTAACAGAGCAGGATAAACTGATTATTAAAGCCGGCGTTTCGGTAAAATCAAATGAAGTGGAAGTGGTGGATATACCAGTGGATGAAAGGCTGAGGGGAACAACCTTTGAAATACCACAAAGTGTAATTCGCTTTGCTATGAACAGCCGTAAGGTCATCACCATCAACGATGCCGGCCGAGGGCATGAATTTAAGAAGGACAACTATTTTGCCGACAAGCAAGTGAAAGCACTCACATGCATGCCACTGCTGAACCAGAATAAATTGATTGGCGGTGTTTATCTTGAAAACAGCCTTTTGCCCGATGTATTTTCTGAGGAGAGAAAAGAAGTATTGAATATTATCGGTTCACAGTTTGCAGTAACACTTGACAATATCCGGTTGTACCAACACACACGACAGTTGAATGTGGCGTACGAACGTTTTGTGCCCAAGCAATTTTTGGCCTACCTCAACAAGAGCAGCATAATAGATGTGCAGTTGGGCGACAATACACAGGAAGTAATGACCCTGGTTTTTCTTGACATACGTGGGTTCACAGCATTGTCAGAACAAATGACGCCGCAGGAAAACTTCTATTTCATCAATGAGTTCCTGAGCATCATGGAACCTGTGGTCCGGAAGTTCGGAGGTTTGATTGACAAGTATATGGGAGATGGCATTATGGCCATGTTCCCGGGTTCACCCGATAAAGCTGTGAACGCAGGTTCGGCCATGCTACGTGCATTGAACAAATTCAACGCAGCAAGGCTTTTAAAGAATGAGAAAACCATTAAGATTGGCATTGGCATGCACACCGGCACTATCATGCTGGGTACGGTGGGAGGAAGTGAGAGAATGGAAACTACTGTTATTGCTGATGCAGAGAACATTGCCTCGAGAATTGAAGGATTGAACAAACAGTTCGGAACCTCCTTCCTCGTGTCGGGCGCAACGCTTACTCAATTGGAATCGCCGGGAAGCATTCATAAACGCAGGATTGGCGATGTAGCTATTCGTGGAAAGGAAAACCGCATCACTATTTATGAAATCTATGATGCTGAACCCGAAAATATGGTGAAACTAAAGGACCAAACCAGCGGGCAGTTTGATGAAGCCGTAAAATGTTACGAACTGGGACTAAAGACGGAAGCCAGGAGCAAATTTTTGCAGGTACTGAATGCAAACCCTGATGACTATTCAGCTAAACTGTATGCCGAGCAATGCAACCAGGAATGAGCAAACTAATCCTTAAAAATTCCTAAAATTATTTGTGGACACCGGCTCATTTTCAAGTCGAATATTAACGCCTTTTTCAGCCGGGCACGATTGCAGGGCTCGCCGTCAGCTGGCTTTAGCCAGCCGGCATCCAAACCGAAAAAGAATAAACCTTTACTTTGCAGCCCATCATTCCAAAAGCCTGTGGCATTTTGCATTCGCAATTGGCATGAATGGAAAGCAAATCCCTTTACCACAAAGGGCTGGCTGAAATAGGTTGAACTGAATTCTGCAGAATAAACTATAGAAATAGCGAGCATGAAAATTATGAAGTTTGGCGGTACAAGTGTTGGCCTCCCGGAAAGAATGGCGCAGGTTGCACAACTGATAACCGCTGATGAGGAATCTAAAATTGTTGTGCTGAGTGCTTTGAGTGGTACCACCAATTCGCTGGTTGAAATCAGCAATGCACTGGCTGCCGGCCACCGTGACCAGGCAAAACAACTAATAGATAAACTGGAAGCGCATTACCAGCAATTTGTAGGAAACCTGGTAAAAACAGGGGTTGCCATTACTCGTGCAAAAAACATTGTGCAGGAGCATTTTGAATTCCTCAATATTATCCTGAAGATATCTTTCAGCGAAGCCCTGAACAAAGACATTCTTGCTCAGGGAGAACTGCTGAGCACTAAACTCTTCAGCACTTACCTCGATGAAAATAATATTGACCATGCTTTGCTGCCTGCCCTGGAATTCATGACCATTGATGCCAATGATGAACCACAAATCAGTAACATCAGAGTTAAGCTCAGCCAGCAACTTTCTATGCACCAGGGCAAGAAATTATTCATTACCCAGGGCTATATCTGCCGAAATGCAAGGGGAGAAGTGGACAACCTGAAACGTGGCGGCAGCGACTACAGCGCTTCACTGATAGCTGCCGCAGTGAATGCCTCTGTTTGTGAAATCTGGACCGACATTGACGGCATGCACAACAATGACCCACGCATTTGTGAAAAGACGGTGCCTGTGGAGCAACTTTCCTTTGAAGAGGCTGCTGAACTTGCCTATTTCGGAGCTAAGATTTTACATCCTGCATCCATCTGGCCTGCGCAGCATTACAAAATTCCGGTGAAGTTGTTGAACACCATGCAGCCGGAAGCAAAAGGCACATTAATTGTTGAAGAAGCGGGCAGTGTAGGCGTGAAAGCAGTGGCAGCAAAAGATGGCATTTATGCTATTAACATCCGCAGTAGCCGCATGTTGCTGGCTTATGGTTTCCTGCGCAAAATTTTCGAAGTGTTCGAAAAATACCGTACAAGCATCGACATGGTCACCACTTCTGAAGTGGCAGTATCTGTTACTATTGATAATGCCGAACACCTGAAAGAAGTGATGAAAGAACTGGAACCATTTGGCACCATTACCGTTGAAGACAACCAGACAATTGTTTCTGTTGTAGGCAATGAAATTGCAGAAACAAAAGATGTTTTGATGAGGTTGTTCGATTCCATCAGGGAAGTGCCGGTTCGGATGGTAAGTTATGGTGGCAGCAAGCATAATGTGAGCCTGCTGGTACCCTCATCGTACAAAAATGAAACACTGAAAACTTTGAATAGCGGGCTGTTTGGTTTGTGAGTTCTTCCTTATTTGTTGAAGTTGTAGTTTACATCAGCCTTTATATAATAGCCACCCCGGAATTGCTCCGGGGTGTTTTTTTTTGTGCTGTACATTGACCTTGGTGCTTTTAGCGGCAAAGCTTTTGCGTGATTTCTAATTTATATGTTGGAGTATTAATTCGGGTTCGTTGCTTTGCTAAATATGAGCAAGTTCATTCTGCTTATTGTTTTTTCATTTTCCCTGCTTTCTGTTTCAGGTCAGTCATTTTCCGGCAGGGTGTTGGCTGCCGATTCTAAAAAGCCACTTGCCCTTGCGAGTGTGTTCTTCAGCAATACCTCTGTTGGTATGGTGACCAACGAAAACGGGGAATTTTCATTTCAACATTTGCCGGCTGGTACTTTTGACCTCGTTATTTCTTTTGTTGGATATGCAACGCAGGTGCTTAGTATTAATACTGCCACAAAAAGTGCTCCCCTTGAAATTGTGATGTCACCAAAATCAAGAGAACTGGAACAGGTAGTTGTAGAGCCTAACGTGAAAGAGAAATGGAATAAATGGGGCGATTTTTTTCTTGGCCAGTTTGTTGGCAATTCTGCAGAGGCCGGCAAATGCAAAATCTGGAACGCAAGAGTCATTCAATTCAGGCGTTTTGTGAATAGCAGGAGGTTAACAGCTTATGCAGATGAGCCTTTGCTCATTGAAAACAAAGCGCTGGGCTATAGAATAAAATATCAGCTCGAAAATTTTGAATTCAACTTCCGCACCAATATCCTTTACTATACCGGGTATCCATTGTTTGAAGAAATGGAAGGAAACACCGCAGAGAAGCGCCGTTGGGAAAAGAAAAGACAGGAATGCTATCTCGGTTCCCTCATGCATTTCATGCGTTCGTTGTACCGCAAACAAACCAGCAAAAACGGGTATGCAATTCGAAATATTTACCTGTACCCGAACTATGAAAAACAACGTGTCAAATCAATAGCAGTGCAAACCGGACGGGCAAACAATTCGAAAGGCAAACAAATTGTACAAACAGCTGACAGTTTAGTATATGTTTTCAACTGCGATCCTGATTCACTTGAATATTACCGGCAGGTTTTGCACCAACCCGATAGTCTCGATTGGGTGCCGCAAAGTGAAATAACTGCCGACAATATTGCATTTAAAATGGACGCTTCTTCGGTTGGACTCTATTTTAAGAACAGATTGCTGGTAAGCTACATGCGTGCAATGGAACCTTATGAATTCACACAATCAGAAAGAAGGCGAAAACAAATGGACAGGCAGGATTCGCAACTCAAAATGCTCTCAACTGAACCGATTGTTGTATTGTCAAATGGAAGATATGCAGACCCGAGCAGCCTTCTTTTGCGAGGCTATTGGGCATTCTGGGAAAAAATGGCAACTATGCTGCCTTACGATTATGAACCTCCTGCAGAAATTGAAGAGTAGAAAATCTTCAATAAGTCAATGAGGGTTTTGCAAAAATTCCAACAATACTCAACCAGTTCATGCAACCAGCCTGCCGGGATGCAGAGAACGGTAAGCAAATAGAGCGCTTGCCAGCATGAAAACGGAAGCTAAAAAGAATGGGGCGCCAGGTAAGTAAACTGGAGCATTGCTGCGTGTGAAAAATGCGAATGTATTTGTCATGAGCGGCGGGCCGATGATGGAAGTAGCACTCATCAAACTGGTGAGTGCTCCCTGCAACTCGCCCTGTTGGTTGGGCGGTACCTGCCCGCTGATAATTGACTGAAGTGCAGGCCCGCAAATACCGCCAAGGCAATAGGGAATCAGGAACAAGAACATCATCCACGATTGGGTGGCAAAGCCAAACAACACCATGCCAATTGCATAAAGCAGCAGTCCTGTGTAAACACTTTTTTCATTGCCAAGCCTGGGGTTTACAATTCTTATTAGTCCGCCTTGTACCAGGCCTACCAGCAGGCCAACCGCACCCAGCGAAATGCCTATCATTTTCTCGTCCCAGCCAAAGCGCTCAATTCCGTAAAAACTCCAGTTGCTCTGTACAGCATGGCCCGCAACATAAACGAATACCAGCGATAGGATGAGGCCACCAATGGATGGATACTTGCGCAGTTTGAGTAATGACCGGAATGGTACGGCGCTGCTCCAACTGAAAGCCCGGCGGTGGTCTTTTGAAAGCGATTCAGGCAATACAAAATAGCCATACAGCCAGTTGAGCAAACAAAGTACTGCGGCTGTCCAAAAGGGGATGCGTGGACCAAATTGCCCTAACAAACCGCCTAGCACCGGCCCTAAAATAAAACCAAGGCCAAAGGCAGCACCAATCATTCCAAAGTTTTTTGCCCTGGTTTCAGGTGTGCTAATGTCGGCAATGTAGGCAGATGCAGTTGTGATGCTTGCGCCTGTCATGCCTGCTATAATCCGGCCGATGAACAACCAACTTATTGAGGGAGCCAACGCAAGAATTACATAGTCAATAGCAAACCCAAACAGGCTGAACAAGAGTACTGGTCTGCGGCCGTATTTATCGCTTAGGTTGCCCACAATGGGGGAGCACAAAAACTGCATGGCTGCGTATGCAAAACCGAGCCATCCGCCATATCGTGCAGCCTGGCTAACGGTGCCATGTATCAACTGCTCCAGTAATTTTGGAAGCACCGGAATGATGAGGCCCCAACCCGTAATATCAAGGAGTAAGGTGATAAAAATGAAGCCTATTGCCGCCTTCTTTTGCTGAGCCATAAGTTGGAAGGATTGAGCCGCTTGTAAGGTCCTAAAGTAAAACAGGATTTACCAACAAGTTTGTACCTTTTAAAAAAAATACTATGCCATTGATTAAAGTAATTGAAGTGATTACTTCATCGTCCGTTGGAGTTGATGACGCCATCCGCAAGGCTGTTGAAGAAGTTTCGAAAACCGTACGCAATGTGGACACCGTTGATGTTCGAAATATCAAAGCCACGGTAAAAGAGGGGCGGATAGAGAGCTATGATGTCATTTGCAACATTTCATTCAGGGTGGATAGCCGCGACTGAAAAGCAACAGCGGAACCTTTAGAACTATGTTCCGTTTCGCTGTTTGCTGTACTGTAACTGCAAATCATTTCTTCAGTGCAGCATAGTCAAATACAATGTTGCAGAAGGCTTTCACGCCCACATCAAGCATACTGTCATCGATATAAAAATCAGGAGTATGGTGTGGCGCAGCATCTTTAGGGTTTGTTCCTTTTGGCAGGCCACCGAGGTTGAAAAACATTCCGGGAACTTTGAAGGAGAAATAGGAAAAATCTTCAGCGCCTGTAGTCCAGTCAATCACTTTCACTTTGCCATCGCCTGCGGCTTTTATTAATGACGGCACCATTTTTTGTGTTAGTTCAGGGTTGTTGTAAGTAACCAATGTTTTAGTGGTAATGTGAACTTCGGCTGTGGCGCCGTAAGCCTGTGCGATGGTAGTGGCAATCTTTTCAATTCTCTGATGTACGTCTTTCTGCATGTCGGGATCCAGTGTGCGGATGGTGCCATCCATCATGGCTTCTTCAGGGATAATATTGGCCCGCACACCACTTGTGATTTTGCCAACTGAAATGACAACCGGTGCTTTGGTGAGTTCGCTTTGCCGGCTCACAATAGTTTGCAATCCTTCAATGATATGAGCACTAACAACAATGGGGTCAATGCCGCTCCAGGGTTGCGATCCGTGAGTTTGCTTGCCCTTCACTTTAATGGTAAACCAATCGCTGCTTGCCATAAATGAACCACTCTTGTATCCAATTTCACCTACAGGCAATTGTGATTCGATATGCATGCCAAACACAGCTTCTACTTTGGGGTTGTCCAGTGCACCTTCCTTTATCATCAATGGAGCACCACCTTCTTCATCACCGGGAGGACCTTCTTCCGCAGGTTGAAACAAGAATACCACAGTGCCGGGCACATCCTTCTTCATACCTGCCAGCACTTCTGCCGTGCCAATCAGCATAGAAACATGCGAGTCGTGACCACAGGCATGCATTACCGGAACCGTTTGCCCATTGTACTCTGCAGTAACAGTGGATTTGAAAGGGACATTCGTTCTTTCGATTACCGGCAATGCATCCATGTCTGCTCGCAAGGCTACAACGGGGCCCGGTTTGCCGCCTTTAAGAATGCCCACCACGCCCGTTTTTCCAACGCCTGTTCTTACTTCAATGCCTAAAGCCTTCAGATGGTCGGCAATGAAGGCCGCTGTTTTGAATTCACGGTTGCCCAACTCAGGGTTTTGGTGAATAAACCTGCGCCATTCTACCAACCTGGGTTGAATAACGTCAGCTTTTTGCGAAATAGTGGCTGTCATATTTTGCTGCGCCATGCCGGAGGCCGCGGCCAGCATTAAAACACTGGTGAGTAATGACTTCATGTATTGTGGGTTGATGATTACTGAACTTTAGTAAATGTATATCTATCCATTTCAACAAATGGATTGATGGGTATTTGCAGGCTGACAACTTTTTCATTTTCTACAACAAATGATGTTGAAAAAATGCCATACTCTATGTTGTTGTATTCTATCAACCATTCATTTTTATCCATGTAGGTGAGTGTCGCCGTAAGGGTGGGATGGTTGGAAAATGAAACTTTCAATTTTTTTCCCTGCACTGTTATTTTGATTTTGCCGTACAGTTTGTTGAGATATTCACCTTCATACTTGTCCAGTTCAAGCGATGGTTTGTTGTCTTTTACCCTTGCACGCCAGCCATCAATTTCCTTCAATTGATTTTTCATCTCTGCATTAAATCCTCCCCACATCATATTGCTCCTGTTCGGGCCGTTCACATTCAGGTATGCATCGAGTAGCTGGTAGCGTAATGCCTCAAAGAAACTCTGGTTGTCATTGTTGGTGAGGATGGCTATGCCCAGGTTTTCTTCGGGCACATAGCACACATTGCTCACCATGCCTGCAGCACCACCTGTATGCCAATAAATCTGGCGGCCATTGTAATCAGCAATAAAAACACCCAGCCCATAACCCCTGATATGCATAGGGTAGGCGCTCGATTTGAAACTGCCGGTAATGGTGTTGATGACTCTTGTCTTTTGCAAAGATTGCCATGGCATGAGTCTTTTTCCATCAAGCCTGCCACTGTCGAGTTGAAACAACAACCATCTGCTCAGGTCGCTTACATTGCTTACGATACTAGCAGCAGGCCCAAGGTTGTCCCACTTATCAAAAGGTACTACAGTTAGTTTTCCTGTGTAAGAAGTGGTGTATGGCATTGCTATGTTTTTACTGCGTGTCTCAATTCCATTTGAAGATGAAAAGCTTTCCTTCATGCCAAGCCGGTTGAGGATTGAATCCTGAACATATTGCTCCCATGGAATACCTATGACTATTGGAATTACTTCACCAGCCGTCATGAAACAACTGTTGCAATAGCCATAGTCCTGCCTGAATACAGCAGAAGGTTGCAGCAAGCGCATGCGTTGCATGATGTCCTTGCGTCTGAGTGAAGTGTTCCAGAATGTGAAATCGCCCTGGAATGTTTTTGTACCGATTCGATGGCTGAGCAAGTCCCTGATGGAAACTATGGCTGTACTGGAGGAATCATACAACCTGTAATCGGGTAAATATTTTGTGATGTGATCATTGAGGTTCAGTTTGCCCTGGTATTCGAGGTTAGCAAGTGCAGTACCGGTAAAGAGTTTGGTATTGCTGGCAATGAAAAACAGCGTGTGTTCATCAACGGGTTTCCTGGTTTCAATATCCTTCACGCCATATCCTTTCATCAACACAACTTTTCCGTCTTTTACAATTACAATGGCCAGCCCCGGCACCTGCCATTGCTCCATTCCGGCGTTGATATATTGCTCGATTTCGTTGGTTACGAATGCCGGTGTTTGGGCCATCAATTGTGATGCGTAAACAAAACACAATACCGATAGCATGTTTGCCAGCCTGTTCATTTTGTAATTCATTATTTCTTGTTTCTTATTTCTTATCCCGGCAAACGTTATTTGTATTCGCCATACACATTGCGCAGCGTGTCTGCAATTTCACCGAGGGTACATTTCTTCTCAATGGCTTCTATCACCGGTGGCATCAGGTTGGTAGTTACTTTTGCTGCGGAAGCTACTGCTGTAAGACAATTTTCAACTTCAACATGATTGCGTGTGGCTCTTAATGCAGCAAGTTTTTCAGATTGTAGTTTGCGAATTCTGTCATCTATCCTCAGCAATGAGGGATGAGTGTCCTGCAGTACCTGGAACTTATTTACCCCAACAATTATTTTTTCGTTGTTTTCAATCTGCCGTTGGTATTCGTATGCACTGCGTGCAATTTCATCCTGCATAAATCCTTCTTCAATAGCTGTAACACTTCCGCCCATGGCATCCATTTTATGAATGAGTTCCCATGCCTTTGCTTCCACTTCATTGGTGAGTGCTTCCACAAAATAACTGCCCGCCAGTGGGTCAACCGTATCGGCAGCGCCACTTTCGAAGGCAACAATTTGTTGGGTACGCAATGCAATACGTGCAGCTTCTTCAGTGGGAAGGCTGAGGGCTTCATCGTAGCCGTTGGTATGGAGGCTTTGTGTGCCACCCAAAACAGCAGCAAGTGTTTGCACCGTTACACGTGCAATGTTGTTCAATGGTTGCTGCGCTGTTAGTGTACTGCCCCCGGTTTGTGTATGAAAGCGCAGCATCATGGCTTTGGGGTCGGTGGCGCCCAATTCTTTCATTATGCTGGCCCACATGCGTCGTGCCGCACGAAATTTGGCAACTTCCTCAAAAAGATTATTATGCGCATTGAAGAAATAGGAAAGGCGCTTTCCAAACACATTTATGTCGAGTCCTTTTTCCAATGCAGCCTTTACATAAGCCTTGCCATTGCTGAGTGTGAAAGCTATTTCCTGCACTGCTGTTGATCCGGCTTCGCGAATGTGGTATCCACTGATGGAAATCGTATTCCATTTCGGAACCTCTTTGCTGCACCATTCAAAAATGTCGGTAATGATGCGCATGCTGGGCTTGGGCGGATAGATGTAGGTGCCACGTGCAGCATATTCTTTTAAAATATCATTCTGTAGGGTGCCGCTTATCTTCCTGAGGTCGGCGCCTTGTTGCTTTGCAAGTGCCACATACATTCCCAGCAAAATATACGCGGTAGAATTAATAGTCATGCTGGTACTCACATCCTGCAATTGTATGCCTTTGAAAAGCGTTTGCATGTCTTCAATGCTGTCAATGGCCACACCCGCTTTGCCCACTTCACCTTCGGCCAAGGCATGGTCACTGTCGTAGCCAATTTGTGTAGGCAAATCAAACGCAACGCTAAGGCCCATGACACCCTGGCTTAGCAGGTAGTGATATCGCTTGTTGCTTTCTTCTGCAGTGGAAAAGCCAGCGTACTGGCGCATGGTCCACAATTTTCCCCTGTACATATCGGGCTGCACGCCGCGGGTAAATGGGAATTCACCGGGCGCTTCAGCAGGGGGCATGATGCCGGGTGTGTTGGCGTCATACAGTGTTCTGATTTCAATGCCACTGTCGGTAGTGAGTTTTTTTTCCTCTTCCATAAAAAGCAATTTATCCCATCAGTTTCTTCACTTCAAATTGTATGGCCTGTAACAACAGGTTGTTCATAGTGCTGTCGGGGTTTGCAGTAACAATCTCCAGGAGTCGTTTATTCAGTTCTGCAGCAGGGGTATTGGCTGGCATGATGGATGCCATTTGGTTAATGATAAATATATTCTGGTCTTTCATGCGTGTAAGCGCATCCCAAATGGCAGCGTCAACATACAATTGTTGCACTACGTTATGCTCAAATTCGTCTTTGATGCTATTGAGAAACAGTGACCGCATTGTCGCGGCATCATACCCGGGTTGATATAACCTGCTTATGAGTGATTCAAGTTTTGTTCGCTCTGCAAACAAGGTGAGCCTTTCGTAGGCCGCTATCTTACGGGCAATCACTTCGGAGGATTTCATTTTAAGGTCTTCGAGTTCCTCAAATTTTTTCTTTGCCCAAAAAAGGTATCCTGCAAAACCGGCAATCAGGAGTGCAATAACTGCACACAGAATAATAATGGTGTTCGACATGTACATGTGGCTAAGGTAAGGAGCGTGCAGCTTTGAATTGCTAATGAAAAACAGTGTTAAAGCTATTTGCGAATCAGGAAACGATTGATGCAACATGTGTAAACCCGACTTTGGAAAATAGACTTTGCAATACATTTGCTCCGGAGGAAATTCTTATGCAGGTATTGGAACAAACACCGGTGGTATTTACAGCAAGCGCCATTGCTGAAATCAAAAGGCTATTGGCCGATGAACCATTTGCTCAAGGCAAGTTGCTTCGGGTTGGGGTTAAAGGCGGTGGCTGCAGTGGTATGACCTACATTTTGGACTTTGATGAAGAAAAGCCAGGCGACCAGAAATTTGACATTGACGGCATTACCTGCCTGATGAATAGTGCGCATGAAATTTACCTGTATGGTATGGAAGTGAATTGGGAAGGTGGATTGAACAGCCGTGGTTTTACTTTCAAAAACCCTAATGCCAGCACCACCTGTGGCTGTGGTACAAGTTTTTCGGTATAGCAATAACTGATTTGTTGGTTACAATAAAAAAGGTGGTTCCATTTTGCGAACCACCTTTTCTATTGCAGGCCTTAAGACTCACCTTATGTTTTCGAAATGGTTGACGATTGCCTCTACTTCATCACGGCTCACAGGAGCCGATTTGTCGTCAAGTTCAATAACAATGGCATATCCCTTTGTTCCTGCTGTTTCAATAAAAGTATTCACCAATTCCAACTGGTCGCTGTAATCAATTTTGCCGGTTTTGGGGTTCCACAATTCCCGACCACAGAGGCAGCCCAGGGTAGGAGTGATGGGGTAAAATGATTTTCCACGATACCATTCGGGATCAATGGTAGAGCCATGGGCTATGATGGCGGAGCGGCCTATTTTCCCGGCATTGTATGCCTGCATCAGTCCCGGCCATTGCTGCCAGCTTTCCGGCAGGTAACTGCGGTAAATTTTCTCAGGTGGTGCATTGAATACAATGGGAAAATAATGAGTGAATTGTGGCGGATTCACTTCTCCCAGCATTACCATTTGCAGATTTGGTGTAGGCCCGATGAATGGGTTGTGGGAAATTTCGGTTCCGGTAATTGCGTATACACCCTGTGGCGTATTGCCGTTTTGAAGAAACCATGGAAAATTGGAAGAAGCCCTTGCAAGTTGAACAAAGGTCCGCAGGCGATGTGCACTGTCACGGGCAAAGCGGCCATCGGCTTGCTGCACTACAGCCAGGCCAGGATAGTCGCGGTTTTTTCGTTGAAAGGAGTAAACCACTTTGAAACCATGCTTTTGCTGATAGGCAAAAAGGCTGTCCAATGGTGGCAAAGTCGTTTCGGTTTCAGAGGAGAGGTAATCGTTAAGCGCTGTTAGCAATTCATCGCTTCGCCAGCCAGGAAACTTGCTGTATAAGGTTTGCCTGAGCGAAGATGCTTTTGAAGGCGATTCGCGGAACAAGTAAGCGGCAGCCATGCCAAAGTTGCGCAGTTGGCTGGTGCTGTTAAATACACTTCGCACCTCTGCAACAAAATCCTTTGGATACAAGGCATAAATCACCTCCAGCAATGCCCGCTGGGTAGATGGGTCGAGGCTGTTGATTTCTCCGGCCAGTTTGGCTATTCCTTTGTCGGTGTAACTGGTTCGCAGCAAGAATTGGCTCATGGACCAAAGTGCTGCCTGTATGTCGTCTTTTTGTGCTGGATAGGAAAGCGTATCAAGAGCATTTACCTGGCTGATTAGCTTTTGTTTTCGCTTGTCAGCTTTTTCATCTTTGATGGTATAGGGCGATTGAATTTTCTCTTTGAAATAGATAAGTTGGGCTTGCAGTGAACCAAAAAAGGAAAGAAACAACGCGAGGGGCAGAATTTTTAAGTTCATTGTTTAGGTAAGAATTCAGTGGGCAAAATTCGTAGTTCGGGTAGCAATTCTATTCATTTAAGGCCAACTTGTTATTCAGTAATAGCGCTTAGGTGTGCATATTGTTGGTTTGTTCATTGCTTTCCCTTTGCAATGACTCTCTAAAAAAAACAATACAAATGCACTAAAACCCCCTAAGTATC
>JBBIOQ010000079.1:0-19240 GCA_037443285.1 Sphingobacteriales bacterium
AAAAGAAATGTTAAAAGTTTTCCTTATCGGTCCTTGTCACCCACAGATAATAATAGCTCCATTACTATTCACCGGAGTCTTTCGCCGGCAAATAACTAGCCATTGGAATCACAGCTTTCCTACCAAGTTGTAACCGATATTGCAGTTTCATTGCGTCGTAAATCAAATCATATTGCAAACAGCACAGGGCCGCATGTCGTCACCGGTTGGCTGCATGAAAAAGGTTTGCATCCGTTTACATTTCAGCAGCAAACCTGGCAGCACATCAGCCATGGCGAAAGCGGCATTGTAAATGCTCCAACCGGCTGCGGCAAAACATTCTCGGTTTTTCTCGGTAGCATCATACAGTTCATTGATGAACATCCACACAATTGGCAAAAAAGAAAAAACAATGGACTGCAGTTGTTGTGGATTACACCGCTAAGGGCACTAGCCAAAGATCTTGGCCGTGCCATGCAGGAAGTGGTGGAAGAATTAGGCATTCCATGGAAAATAGGCATTCGCAATGGCGATACAGCCACTGCCGAACGTGTTCGCCAGAAGAAGCAAATGCCCGAAGTACTTATCATCACACCAGAAAGCCTGCATCTGCTATTGGCAATGAAAGAACATCACGCATTTTTCAAAACACTGCGCATCATTGCCATAGATGAATGGCACGAATTGCTTGGCAGCAAACGTGGCGTGCAGGTGGAATTGGCACTCTCTTACCTGGTGAACAAGGCAGAAGAGAATGACCGGTGGCAGGTGACAGATGACAGACAACAGACAACAGACAACAGACCACCGACAACGGTCAACAGTCAACAGTCAACAGTCAACACCTCTGTTCAACTGTGGGGCATCTCCGCCACCATTGGCAATCTCGAAGAAGCAAGAGAAGTATTGATGAGGCCATTGCAAAAACAAGGCGTGATTGTAAAAGCCGAAATGGACAAACGCATTGAAGTGCACACCATCATACCCGATGAAATAGAAAAATATCCATGGGCCGGTCATCTTGGCCTGAAGCTCATTGAAAAAGTGATCCCGATTATTGAGCAGAGCAATACAACGCTCATCTTCATCAACACCCGCGGCATGGCCGAGCGCTGGTACCAGGGTTTACTGGATGTAGCACCGCAACTGGCAGGCGCCATTGCGTTGCATCATGGCAGTATTGAACAGGAACTGCGTATGTGGGTGGAAGAAGCACTGCATACCCAAAAACTCAAAGCAGTGGTTGCCACCGCAAGTTTGGATTTGGGCGTTGATTTCAGACCGGTAGATACCGTAATACAAGTAGGCTCGCCAAAAGGCGTGGCACGTTTTTTACAGCGTGCAGGCCGCGCAGGGCATCAGCCTGGAGAGGTGAGCCATATCTATTTTTTACCTACACATTCCCTGGAACTGGTGGAAGCAGCCGCTCTCAAAAATGCCATTCTCCAAAATGAAATAGAAAGCCGCGACCCGCTTGTATTGTGCTTTGATGTGCTGTGCCAGTTTTTGTGTACGCTGGCAGTAGGCGATGGGTTCAGGCAGGAAGAAATGTGGCAGGCAGTTAAAAACACCTGGTGCTACCAGGATATGACGGCAGAGGAATGGCAGGAAATACTGTTGCACATTACCGAAGGTGGTAAAGCTTTGAAGCAATACGATGAATACCGCAAAGTGGAAGTGGAAGCTGGTTGGTACCGCATCAAAAACAGGCGCATGGCTTTCAGGCACAGGCTGCATATTGGCACCATTGTGAGCGATGCCATGATGCGGGTGAAATTCATGACCGGCGGCTATGTAGGCGTGATTGAAGAATACTTCATCAGCCGTTTGGAACCCGGTGATGTGTTTACTCTTGCCGGTCGCAACCTGGAACTGGTGCAGATAAAAGACATGACGGTACTGGTGCGAAAGAGCACCCAAAAAAAGTCAATTGTACCCAGTTGGATGGGTGGCCGCATGAGCCTGACGGCCAACCTAGGGAGGGTACTGCGCGAAACAATAGGAGAAGCGCCTCCCCTGCCAACATCAAACGTCAGTGAGATGGCTCCCGAACTCCTTGCGCTGACTCCCCTTTTCCAACTGCAGTATGAATTATCGCATATTCCCCGCAACAACGAACTGCTGATTGAGCATCATGAAAGCAAGGAAGGCTTTCATTTGTTGGTGTACCCATTTGAAGGCAGGCAGGTGCATGAAGCCATGAGTGCAATACTGGCCTACCGCATCAGCCGCATCATACCTATCACATTTTCCATAGCCATGAACGACTATGGCTTCGAATTGCTCAGCGACAAGCCCATCCCCGTTGATGACACCAATGTGTACGATCTTTTCACTAGCAAAGACCTGCTCACAGCCATGCAGCACAGCGCTAACCATGTAGAAATGGCCATGCGGAAATTCAGGGATATTGCGGTGATTGGTGGCCTCATTTTCCAAGGCCTTCCCGGCGAACAAAAGAAAGCAAGACACCTGCAAGCATCTGCATCATTATTGTTCAGAGTGCTGAAAGATTTTGATGCCAACAACCTGCTGCTGCGGCAGGCCTACCAGGAAGTGTATGAGCAGCAATTTGAGGAAGTGAGATTGCGGAATGCCCTGCACCGTATTCAGTCGAATCCCATCATTATCACTTTTCCCGAAAGGTTTACTCCACTCTCCTTTCCTATTGTGGCAGATGGATTGAGCCGAAATAACCTATCGTCAGAAAACCTGGAAGAACGCATCCGCAAAATGGCTGCAGCACTAGGCAGGAATTAAAAAAAATCTTGCTACGCTACTAAAGTTTTAAGCCTTCAAGGCTTCCGCCTGATGCAAACAACCTGTCAATTTTTCTCTCCACTGCAGGGTCTTTTTCAAGCACAGGTGCATGATGTGGTTTAATGCGTGCATCAATCACCAGTGGACCGCGGCAGCCCCAGTGCTTATGTGTAGTGAACGAATCAATACCATAGATATCGTGGCTAGGATTGCAACGAGTGTAAGCAACCCAGAGATAGTTGTTGAGGGTGGCGGCTGAGAAAGCAGAATCGTCTGTGATAAGAATGATTGGCGTGGTTGACAGTTGACAGTTGACAGTTGACAGAAGCGGCTGCAGTTGGTTGTTTAAAGCTGTCATTTCTTCAGCAGCATATTCATAAGTCGTGAATCTGTTTGCCTGCAATGCAACCACACCGGGCATACAGAGTTGAGGATTTTCGAAACCACTTAATTCCTTCAGTTCATTCGGCACTTCGGTGGCCAGTTCTCTTTCTTTATCGCCGTAGGCAGCAAGCACCACTTTACTTCCGGTATTCAAACCTGTGCCACTGTAGTCCAGGGTATCGATTGTTGTGTTGGTATAAAAATGAACATCGCGGGTGAGGTCGATACGTTCAAGAAGGTATTGCATGAAGACCTTTACGTCATGAGCGTGCAGTTGGTTGGTATCATCGGCAGTGATGAACAAAAATTTTGCAAGACTTAACTGCCCGGTTCCCAAAATATGATTGGCAATGGTGAGCAATTCTGCGGGTTGTTTGGCGGGCATGTAAGGAGTGTAACGTTCGCTGCCAACCGCCAGCAGCAAAGGATGTACACCCGCAGCATCTACTGCATGAACTTCCTTCACACCGGGTATTTCCTGCGGTATTGCATCGCCTGTCATTTCATGAATAAGCTGTCCGAAGCTTGTGTCTTCCTGCGGCGGACGTCCCACTACTGTAAACGGCCAGATGGCACCGTCTTTTGCATACACTTTGCGCACCCGCATCAGCGGAAAGGAATGCTTCAGACTATAGTAACCGAGATGATCGCCAAAGGGTCCTTCGGGTTTGTTTTCGCCGGGATACACTTCCCCGGTGATCACAAAATCGGCATCAGTGCTGATAGCAAATCCATCGCGATAGGTATACCGAAACCTGCGGCCTCCCAGCACACCGGCAAAAGTCATTTCGCTCAGGCCTTCCGGCAAAGGCATAACAGCAGCCACTGAATGTGCCGGCGGCCCACCCACAAAGCAACTCACACTGAGTGGTTGCCCTTTTTTGTTTGCCTTGGTTTGATGAATGCCAATGCCCCGGTGCAGTTGGTAATGCAGGCCAATTTCCTGGTCAGTGACATACTCGTTGCCGGTAAGTTGAATGCGGTACATGCCCAGGTTGGCTTTCATGATGCCGGGTTGGTCTACGTCTTCGGTGTACACCTGCGGCAGTGTTACAAAGGCACCACCATCCATGGGCCAGTGCTTTATCAGCGGTAAATCAGAAATGCGAATCTCGTTTTCCAATACCGGCTTGTGCATTGGATTCTTTAGAGGCAACGCTTTCATGGCAGCCAATCCCGCACCGAAATTTTTGATGGGGGATTTAATTGCTTTCACTGGATCATTTTTCAACTGCACCATTTGCTGCACCATCGCCAGTGTATCGCGGAAAATGAATTTGCTTCTTTCGAGTGTGCCAAAAATGTTGGAGGCTGCCCGATACTTTGTACCCTTCACATTTTCATACAACAAGGCAGGCCCGCCGGCTTCATGCACACGCAAATGAATGGCCGCCATTTCAAGGTTGGGATCCACTTCTTCTTTGATGCGAATGAGATGACCATGTTTTTCAAGATCAACTAAACAAGCCTCGAGGTTGGAATATGCCATGCTGCAAATATCAACGCTATTGGTGCAAAATGGTTGATTCGGTTATTCAAATGCAGTATGGTGATTTCAAAAGCAATGGTGTTTATCCGATTAATAATCTACTTTCTCACAATGCCCTTAGGTTAACTTCGCGGCGATTTCTTGTTGAAATTGTAGAAGCAACCTTAGTAATGATTGGATTTTTAGTGCAGCAAATGCTGCGACGGATGTACAGTGATAATAATGCAGGCTTGAATAATCATGCCGGTTTGCAGGCTGAAGTAATCAGAAAACTCATTTCCAGGGCAGCTCCCACTTCTTTTGGCAAGCAGCATGATTTTTCATCCCTGCTCCGCGTGGAGAATGACAAGGAATTGCAGCAACATTTTCGCCAGGCAGTGCCGCTGTTTACCTACGAACAAATGCACAACCAGTGGTGGAAAAGGCTGCATGAAGGCGAAACAGATGTGTGCTGGCCCGGAAAGATTTCATACATGGCATTGAGTTCCGGCACCTCGCAGGCAGCAAGCAAGTTTATTCCTTTGTCTGCCGATGGAATAGACAGTGTTCGCAGGGCGGGCAAGCAATTGGCAGGAGCTTTGGCAAAACTTCCGGAGGCCAATAAGTTTTTAGGCGGCAGGATGCTTTCCATTAATGGCAGTACCACGTTGCAGCAGTTTCCGCATTTCCAGGCCGGCGATTTCAGCGGCATTATGATGAACCAATCTCCGGATTGGTACAGGAAGCGCATTGTGCCGGAAAAGTCAATACATGCAGGCAAACACTGGCAGGAGAAATTGGAATACATTGTTGCCAATGCACCGCGTTGGAAGGTGAGCATTTTATCGGGCTTTCCTGTTTGGATGGTGCCGCTCCTTGAAACCATCATTGAAAAGTATAAACTTGAAACCATCCACGATATATGGCCGCGAGTAAGAATTTTCATGCATGGCGGTATGAGCATTGAGCCTTACCAGCAAAGGATTGATGCATGCTTTGGCCACCCGGTGATGCAGCTCGAAAGTTATGTGGCTTCAGAGGGATACCTGGCGCATATGCTACTGCCCAATAGGCCAGGCATGCAATTGTTGAGCGATGGTGGATGTTTTTTCGAATTCATTCCTTTTGATTCGGCCAATTTCGATGAAACCGGCGAAATGCTGACAACTGCCAAAACATGCACCATTGCCGATGTTGAAGCCAACAAACCTTATGCCCTTGTGCTGAGCAATAACAGCGGCGCATGGCGCTACCTCATTGGCGATGTGGTCACATTTGTGGAAGGCTATGAGGCTACTTTGAAATGGAGCGGCCGCACCACACAATTCATCAATCTCACCGGTGAACACGTAAGCATTGCCAACCTGGAAGCAGCCTTTACCGCAGTATTTAACACCCGGCAACAAGGAGCCATGGAGTTTGCCGTTTTGCCCGACACATCCACCGATCCCTTTGTACATCGCTGGTTGATTGCCACCGATAATCCAATACCTGATGCAGCCGTCATGCTGGATGATGCCATGTGCAAACTCAACGATGACTACACATCGCTGCGCAAATCAGACCTTATCGGCAAGCCGGAAATCTACTGGATGGAACCTGCCATGTTTGTAAAACTCATGGCGCTTTTGGGTAAAACCGACGGGCAACATAAGTATCCACGGGTGATTGCAGCAAGCAGGTTGCCAAAAGAAATCCTGTCAAAACTGCTGGAAGGCGAGCCTCTTGGATTGTAAATGAAAAGACCGGAAGTTATGAAGGTGGAAGTACGGGGAAAGAATTGAAAGTCGGAAAGACGGGAGTCCGGAAAACGGAAAGACCGAAAATCCGGAAGGAAGAAAAACCTGATGTAGGTGGTCTGTGGTCGGTTGTCTATCGGTTGTCTTCCCAACCAGCGAACTCATGAACTTGTGAACTCGTGAACTTTTGAACTTCCAAACATTGAACCCTTGAATTGTTGAACTTGTGAACTCCTGAACATTCCAACTTCCGTGTTTAGCTTATTTTCGCCGCCTGAATAATGAAATGCCTGCTGAGGTTTGGTACATGAAGCAAGTATAACCAGGCATTCAATCCGGCATTTATTTTACCGCAAGAGGCGGCAAAGCAAAGAATACAGATGAAATACAGTGCAGAAATAGCAAAACGCAAAACATTTGCCATCATCAGCCACCCCGATGCTGGTAAGACCACACTCACCGAAAAACTACTGTTGTTTGGTGGCGCCATTCAAACTGCAGGCGCCGTAAAGAGCAACAAAATCAAGAAGCACGCCACCAGCGACTTTATGGAAATTGAGCGCCAGCGTGGTATCTCGGTGGCTACTTCCGTAATGACGTTCGAATACAACGGCACTCTCATCAACCTGCTCGATACGCCCGGCCACAAAGACTTTGCAGAGGATACCTATCGCACCCTTACCGCCGTAGATAGTGTAATACTGGTGATTGACAGCGTGAACGGAGTGGAAGAACAAACCCGCCGCCTCATGGAAGTCATCAGCATGCGCAAAACGCCTGTGATGGTCTTCATCAATAAAATGGACCGCGACGGCAAGAACCGCTACGACCTGCTGGAAGAAATAGAAAATGAACTGAAGATTCAGCTGCACCCCATGACCTGGCCCATCAACAGCGGCAAGGACTTTAAAGGTGTGTATGACCTCACTCAAAAGAGCCTCGTGCTTTTCACCGCCGGCACCAAAGCAGCCGATGAAGATGTGGTGGAAATATCAGACCTGGGTAGCACTGTGCTCGACCAGAAGGTTGGCGAAAAAGATGCTTCCGTATTGCGGGAAGATGTTGAACTGATCGATGGCGTGTATGGCCAGCTGGAAAAATCTGAATACTTAAGCGGAGAAAAGGCCCCGGTATTCTTTGGCTCTGCCGTTAACAACTTTGGCGTGAAAGAATTGCTCGACACATTTATTACCATTGCCCCCACGCCACGCAACCGCACCACCAGCACCCGCAACGTGGATGTGCAGGAAGATAAAATGAGTGGCTTTGTGTTCAAGATTCACGCCAACCTCGATCCCAAGCACCGCGACCGCATTGCATTCTTCCGCATTTGCTCCGGCCGCTTTGAACGCAACAAATACTACCACCACGTTCGCCTCGATAAAGACATTCGCTTCAGCAACCCTTACACATTTCTTGCCCGGAGCAAGGATGTGGTAGAAGATGCCTATCCCGGCGATATTGTTGGCCTGTTCGACACCGGTAATTTTAAAATTGGCGATACCCTCACAGAAGGCGAAAACTTTTTCTACACCGGCATTCCCACTTTCTCACCTGAAATTTTTAAGGAGGTGGTGAACAAGGACCCCATGAAAACCAAACAGCTTGAAAAAGGATTGCTTCAGTTGACTGATGAAGGTGTAGCACAACTTTTCACGCAGCATGGCGGCAACAAAAAAATCATTGGTTGCGTGGGTGAACTGCAGTTTGAAGTAATTCAATACCGCTTGCTGCAGGAATATGGCGCTTCGGTGCAATTCAATACACTGCCGTTCTACAAGGCCTGCTGGATTACTAGCAACGACAAAAAGAAACTCGAAGATTTCACCCGCTTCAAAATGGCCAACACTGCTTTAGATAAAGACGGTCACCAGGTTTACCTCGCCCAAAGCGAATGGTTTCTAAACACCGAGCGGCAGAACAACCCGGATATTGAGTTTCATTTTACCAGTGAGGTTCATAAGTAATCCCCCTAATCCTAATGGGGTTTTTTGTATTTACCTGCAGAGTATACTAAGGGAAACACAAAGATGCACAACATGTTACTCTGCACTCCTCTCTGCAGTTCTCTTGCTCCTCTGTAGTTACTTAAACTTTAGAATTCCGCTACAATGCCCGTATAATTCTGAGGCGTTATTTTCTTCAGTTCTTTTTTCAGCGCAGCAGTCACTTTCAGTGAGTCGATGAATTGGTGCATGCTTTGCTTGTTGATGCCGGACGCACCACGTGTCAGTTCTTTCAGCGCCTCGTATGGATTTGGATAATTTTCTCTGCGTAATACAGTTTGTATCGCCTCAGCTACTACTGCCCAGTTGTTCTCCAGGTCATCCTGCATTTTCTTTTCATTCAGCACCAGTTTGTCGAGGCCTTTGTTGATAGCACCCAAAGCAATAAGCGTATGCGCTACCGGCACACCAATATTGCGCAGCACCGTGCTGTCAGTGAGGTCGCGTTGCAGGCGACTGATGGGAAGTTTGGCACTCAGGTGTTCCAGCAAACTGTTGGCAATGCCGAGGTTGCCTTCAGCATTTTCAAAATCAATGGGGTTCACTTTGTGTGGCATAGCGCTGCTGCCCACTTCTCCCTTCTTTGTTTTTTGCTTGAAGTAATCGAGGCTGATATAGGTCCAGATGTCTCGGCACAAATCAATCAAAATATTGTTGATGCGCTTAATAGCGTCGAAATGTGCAGCCAGGCTATCGTAGTGTTCTATCTGCGTAGTGAATTGCATGCGTTGCAGTCCCAGGATATCCTCTACAAAATGATTGGCAAATTCAATCCAGTTGTTTTTTGGATAAGAAATATGGTGTGCATTGAAATTGCCTGTAGCGCCGCCAAACTTGGCAGCATACGGAATGTAACTGAACAATTGAACCTGGTTATCGATGCGTTCCACAAATACCATCACTTCCTTGCCCAAACGTGTGGGCGATGCAGGTTGGCCATGTGTACGTGCCAGCATAGGAATGTCCTTCCAGGTATTGGCAAGTTCGTGAAGTCGTGTTTGCAGGTTAATCAACGCCGGCAGGTAATCGTATTCCATGGCATGCTTCCACAGCAGCGGAATCGATGTGTTGTTTATATCCTGGCTGGTCAATCCAAAATGCACAAACTCTTTTGCATCAGCGCCGGCATCGGTGGCTTCCAGCTTTTGCTTGATGAAATATTCCACCGCCTTCACATCGTGGTTGGTGGTCTTCTCAATTTCCTTGATGGCCTGTGCGTCCTCCAGGCTGAAATCTTCCAGCACTTTGCGCAGCGCCTGCTTTGCTTTGGCACTCAGCTTAAAAAAGTTCTTATCTGCCAGCAGAAAAAAGTATTCAATTTCCACCAGCACCCGGTATTTAATAAGGGCGTATTCGCTGAAAAATTCATCGAGCTGGCCAACCTGCCTGCGGTAGCGACCATCGATGGGCGAAATGGCGGTGAGTTGTTGTAAATCCATATTGCGTTTTGTAGAAGAGGCGCAAAGGTACGTAAACTAAGTACGAGGCATTAGGTACGAATTGGGGCTTTGAGCTGCAGGTCTGTATTCAGCAACAGTCCGGGCTGTCGCTCATACTCCGCCGCAAGGCCCACGCACATTTGCTTCAGCGGGGTATACGCTCCATCCCGCAGCCTTTGGGCTGCCACGCATTATTGATTCCAGGATTTAAATAATCATACGCCTTTTGCATACGATTACCATTTGATTTTTACTATCAAATAATAAAGCCTTTCTGCAAAACCCAAATAGATGGTTTGCAGTCTTCTGAATGATTATTTCACTTTCAGAATAAAAGAAGATATCTTAATGACCGCCTTTCTCCGAAAACTCCTCCCAAGATTTACTTGCTCCTTAAAAAATCAAGCGTCTTTCAAACGTGAATCAAAATTTTATTCATTCAGAAAACCTAAAAAAACATGAAAAAAGGAATCGCTTTGTTTTTGCCATTATTGATGGCCACTTTGATTTTTGGACAGGACAAAACCAAAATGAGGGTTATTATTCTCAAGCCCAAGGCAGACATGATTGGAGAATTTGAAAAAGGCCTCGCTGCTCATGTGGCTAAGTTCCACGCACAAGCCACCGACCCTGTTACCGTTTATGAAGTTGCTTCCGGCAAGCATACCGGGGAATATCATTTCATACAAGGCCCATCCTCATGGGCCGACATGGAAGGCAAGGTGTATGCAGGTGACCATTCAGATGATTGGAACAAATCTGTCGGCAAATTCCTCCAATCATCCGAAACACATTACCTCACTTACCAGCCCGATTTCAGTTACAATCCTAATCAGGGAGCCGCTGATTGGACTGTAGTTACATTCATAACACTGAATCCCAATTCCACCGGCACGTATGAAAGCATGATGAAAACAAGAAAAGATGCATTGACAAAGGCAAAAGATGGCAGAAATTACCAGGTATTCTCCCATTCATTTAGCGGAAGAGATGATGAATTCAGTTATGCCGTTGCCGCCGACCTCAAAGGAGGCCTAAAAGAATTAGATACAGACCTGACGCCTTTGGCCAAAGTTTTGGGCGACCAGGTTGGACCTTATGCGCAGCAACAATGGGCTTATGATGCTGACAAGGTTTTAAAAAAAGTGGAGTCTATGCTCGTTCATAGGATGGCAGCTCTCAGCAGCAAATAAGCATTTTAGAAAAATTTACTCTCAAAAAGGCCTTGCTCATTGCAAGGCTTTTTTATGCAGTAAGGAATGCCTGGTTGTTCATTCATTGCAGCACATCCAATTGAGCTTTTACCATACGTTCATTGCCAAACATATCTTCTTTTAATTCAGCCGAAAACCCTTGTTGCTGCAGCATTTCAGCCACTTGCTGTGCGTACTCCTGGTGGCATTCAAAAAACAATAAGCCGTTCTCTTTCAAATGACCCTTTGCAAAAGCAGCTATCGTTCTGTAAAACAACAAAGGGTCATTATCAGGCACAAACAATGCGAGATGAGGTTCCCAATCGGTTACATTTTTATCGAGCAGTTTGCTTTCCTTATGTGGAATGTAAGGTGGATTGGAAATAATGATGTCGAATGTTTGTGCCGGCCATTGCTTTTGTTTGAGAATGTCGCACTGCATGAAATGCACTGCTGTTTGTTGTAGCGCTGCATTTTCACTTGCCAATTCCAATGCTGCTTTGCTCACGTCCAATGCAAACACATTCACCTCCTGCCAGTTTTTTTTGATAGCAATGGGAATGCATCCACTGCCGGTTCCTATATCCAAGATGGATGGCGACAAATTATTTGGTTTTTCTTCCAACACCCAATTCACCAATTCCTCAGTTTCCGGTCGTGGAATGAGTACATCTTCATTTACCGCCAGTTCCATATTGTAAAACCATGTTTTGCCAATCACATACTGAACAGGGCAACATTGCTGCAACTGTGTTGTCATCTGCTCCAACAGTTGCATTTGTTCTTCAGTCAACTCAATATGGCCGGCCATTCTTCGCTCACTTTTGCTTTTGCCGGTGAGTTCCTGCATCACCATATTGGTAATGGCAACAGCCTCTGCATGTTCGTAAACTTTGGAAAGTTGTTGAATAAGTTGTTGTTCGGCTTCAGATAAATACATGGCTCAAAGTTCAAGAGTTAAAAGTTCCATAGTACGCAAGTTCAAATAATTCGTACTTAGCACTTCGAACTTCGTACTTAATATCACTTCTTACTTTTGCCAGCTCATGACCAATGATGAACAATACATGCACCGATGCCTTCAACTGGCCGCGTTGGGCGCAGGCGATGTTGCGCCGAACCCATTGGTGGGTGCAGTGCTGGTGTACAATGGCCGCATCATTGGCGAGGGCTTTCATGCAATATACGGACAGGCGCATGCCGAGGTGAATTGCCTGGCTTCTGTGGCCGACGCTGACAAAACGCTCATTCCTGAAAGCACTATGTATGTTTCGCTGGAACCTTGTGCACATTTCGGTAAAACGCCCCCCTGCGCCGACAGGTTGATTGCTGAAAAAGTGGAACGAGTAGTGATTGCATGTCGAGATCCATTTACAGAAGTTGACGGCAAGGGAATTGAAAAACTTCAAGGTGCAAGCGTGGAAGTAACAACAGGTGTGCTTGAAAAAGAAGCTGCATTTCAAAACCGGCGCTTCTTCACTTTTCACACAAAACAGCGGCCCTACCTGGTATTGAAATGGGCAAAGAGTGCCGATGGATTTATTGCAAGAAATGGCGAACCTACAGCCATCAGCAATGCATACACCAGGCGGTTGGTACACAAATGGCGCAGCGAGGAAGCAGCAATCATGATTGGCAAGAACACAGCGCTTATTGATAATCCGCAATTGAACAACCGTTACTGGTTCGCCAAATCGCCGGTAAGGTTGTTGGTCGACACGCATCTTGATTTACCACCAGCATTGCACTTGTTCGATGGCTCGCAGCCTACACTCATTTTTAATGCAATCAAGAGTGAAGTATCCGGAATGACTGAATTTGTGCAGATAGAAAGTGGTGAAATGCAGCTGCTACAAATCATGCAGACTTTGTATGATCGAAACATTCAAAGTGTATTGGTGGAAGGTGGCGCTGCACTGCTGCAATCATTCATTGATGCCGGTCTTTGGGACGAAGCCCGTATCATTACAAATACTTCGCTGCATTTGGGTGACGGAGTCCATGCGCCCACCCTTGGAAAAGCAATTTCCAAAAAACCACATACACTTGAATCAGACAATATCAGCATCATTTACAACCACCGCCAATAAAAACAGCATGAAGTCTCACATTAGGGAGATTTAGAGTGTATGAGTTATTACTACAAAACCATCGCCAAAGAGGGCTACGCCGAATTCAAGGACCGTGGCAGCAGGTTTCTTGCTTATGTGTATCCCATTAATACAGTAGAAGATTTTAAGCAACAACTTGGATTGTTGAAGAAAGAGCATCCCAAAGCAGTGCATCATTGTTTTGCTTACAGGCTTGGGTTGGATAATAATGTGTTTCGTGTGAGCGATGACGGCGAACCATCGGGCACTGCAGGCCGACCCATCCTCGGGCAAATTGACAGCAGGGGAATCACCAACGTTGCCATTATTGTAGTGCGTTATTTTGGCGGTACGCTGCTCGGCGTACCCGGGCTAATCAATGCCTACAAAACCGCAGCATCACTGGCTTTGCAGGTAACACCCGAAGTGGAAAAGGCCATCGAAAAAAACTTTCGCATCCATTGTAATTATGAATTGCTCAACGATGCCATGGTCATTCTGAAGCAAGTAGGATGCACTTTTCACAGCATTGAGCAATCGCTGTTTTGCGATATTCATGCAGGCATTCCCATCAACAGGTTGGATGCAGTTTTGCATAAACTAAACGACATTCACGGCGTAGAAGTGACAGAAGAAGAAGAAAAATAAAATGCGTATTCTGATTACAGGAATTACCGGCTTTGTGGGAAGACACCTTGCTGAACGTTGGAAAGCTAATAATTCGTTGCAGGTGGCGGGGACCGGCCGCTCTTTCAACCGGCAGGCGCATCTCCCGGAAAATATTGCCTACCTGCCATTGGAAATCACCAATGAAACTGATGTGCATGCTCTCATTACTTCATATACGCCCGATATCGTTGTTCACAGCGCTGCCATGAGTAAGCCCAACGATTGCGAACTGCAGCAACAACTTTGTTATGATGTTAATGTGAACGCAACCCGCTATGTAATTGATGCCTGCAAAAAAAATGGAAGCAAACTCATCTTCATGAGTACCGATTTTGTATTTGGTGATGATGGCCCTTACAGTGAGGATGATGCTTACTCCCCTGTGAATTATTACGGACAAAGCAAAGTATTTGCAGAAGAAATAGTAAGGTCATCAAACATTGAATATGCAGTGGTACGCACCGTGCTGGTGTACGGAAAACAACTGGAAGGACTGAATCCAACCTTTCCGCAATGGGTGAAAGGGCAACTGGAAAAAGGCAACAGCATCAGGGTGTTTACTGATCAATACCGGACAGCCACTTTCGTCAATGATCTCACTTCAGGAATCGACTCCATAGTGGCAGGAAATGCAACAGGCATTTTTCACTTCTGTGGTTCCGAAACATTTACACCATTTGATATCGCGACAAAAGTTGCGTCCCATTTTGGCTTCGATACCAAACTGATACTGCCTGTCACCCGTGGCGATTTTGCCGAAGCAGCACGCAGGCCAATCAAGTCCACACTTGCTATTGAAAAGGCTAAACGGGAACTACTTTATTCTCCTACCCCGCTTGCCGATGCCCTTCCATTGATTTTTTGATGAATACAGCTGCCTGCATTTGAAACCTGGTTTGCCGGGTGTCCATAATCACTAACTTTCGCTCCAATCATCAAATGCTTGCCAATGAATCAGCCATTGCTTACCGGCCACTTTCTGAAATGGGAAAAAACAAAACCAGGAGCCGTTTTTCTTCGCCAGCCAGTGAATGGTGTATGGCATTCGTGGACCTATGCGCAGGCGGGTGACGAGTGCCGCAGGATGGCACAGGCGTTGCGAAACCTGGGCGTTGCTCCGGGAAGTCATGTGGCCATTCTTTCCAAGAATTGTGCTCATTGGCTCATGGCAGATATTGCTATTATGATGGCCGGCTGCATTTCCATTCCAATCTATCCATCGCTTACATCAACTGCCATTCATCCCATACTGCAACATGCCGATACCAAAGCAATCATTGTGGGAAAACTGGACAAATACGAAGAACAACGGGCAGCAGTTGACGCAGGTGTGATTGCCATTTCGATAGAAGCCTACGGTTTGCAGGAAACCTACACCTGGGAGAAGTTGGTTCAGCAAAATGAACCCTTGCAGGAGTTGCATCAATGGCAGCCAAAAGACATTTTCACCATTGTGTACACCTCAGGCACCACGGGCAATCCCAAAGGTGTGATGCACCGGGTGGAGTCAGTTGAAGCTGTAACCGCAGTGGGCATCAGGGACCTGCAATTGCCGCATGAGCCAGATTTGTTTTCCTTTCTGCCTCTCAGCCATATTGCCGAAAGGCTTGCGATTGAATTTTTGGGGATGTGCAACGGCGCAAATATTGCTTTTGCTGAGGGGCTGGACTCCTTTGCCAAAAACCTGGAAGAAATCCAGCCTCATTTGTTTTTTGCAGTACCCCGTTTGTGGAGCAAATTTCGTGAAGGCATTTTGCATAAGATGCCCCAGCAAAGATTGAACCTGTTATTGTCCATTCCTTTTGTTAGGAGCCTTGTGAAACGTGGCATCCGCAAGAAGCTGGGGCTCAGCCGTGCATCACATATTTACAGCGCCGCTGCTCCCATTTCCATGGAATTGCTTCAATGGTTTGATAAACTGGGCATCACTATATTCCAGGGTTATGGCATGACTGAAGACATGGCCTATTCGCATTTTTGCTGCCCCGGCGGCAACAAATTTGGTACAGTTGGCAAGGCCCTCAGTGGTCTGCAGGTGAAGTTTGCCGAAGACGGCGAAATAAGGGTGAAAAGCATGGGCAATATGGAAGGCTATTATAAAGAACCCGCAATGACTGCTGAGGCTTTTGACAAGGAAGGTTATCTGAAAACTGGCGATATCGGTGAGTATGACCATGAAGGATACCTGACCATTACCGGCCGCGTAAAAGACCAGTTCAAGACCGACAAGGGAAAATACATTTCACCTGCACCTATTGAAACCAGGCTGCATATCAATCCGGTAATCGACCAGGTATGCGTGGTGGGCACGGGCATTCCACAGCCTATTATGCTGATTGTTTTGTCGGAAATCGGGCTGAAACTTTCCAGGCCTGAACTCAGCAAGAGTTTGGAGGCCACGCTTGCCCAGGTAAACAAGGAACTCGAGAAGTTTGAACGCATTGAAAAAGCCGTTATCATGAAAGAGCATTGGACTATTGACAATGGTCTGCTCACCCCCAGCCTTAAAGTGAAGCGCAACCTGGTAGAAAAAATTCACCTGCCATATTATCCCAATTGGTTTGCTACTCCGGGCACTGTAGTGTGGGAGTAATAGCTTGCCGACAATTGGTGAATAGTGCAGAAAAAACAGCAGCCCTTAATGCTAAATTATTTAGTATTTTTGAGGCCTTTTCATGCTTAACAAGCATGACGCCAGGAATGCACTAAGTACACCGGAGACCTCTGCAATAAACTTTGTACCCCTATGCCTTCTTTGCGTCTTGGTGGTTAAAAGAAGTGCATGAATGGAATTAATGTACTTAAACTGTAAAACATATTTCAGTTGGCGCTACGGCACGTTTGCCACCGAAGAACTGGTGACGCATGCCGTTGAGAATGGCGCCACGGTATTGGCATTAACCAACATCAACTGCACCAGCGATGTGTGGGATTTTGTGGACTTCTGCCAGCAGCAAAACATCAGGCCCATTGCCGGGGTGGAAATACGCAACAGTTTTGATGATACCATGCCAGCCAGTGAAAAGCTCCTGTACATTTTGCTGGCGAAAAACACAGATGGCTTTCTTGCCGTCAACAGGTTCCTGAGTGATTATTTGCAGGAGAAAAAACCATTTCCTCCTCAGTCGCCATTGCAGGAAAATGTGTGGGTGATTTACCCGCTGGGAGCAAAACAACCCGAAGCTTTGCTGCCGCATGAACTTATTGGTGTGCTGCCTTCGGAGGTGAATAAACTGTACAGCATGCCCGTGGCAAAGCATGCTACAAAGTTGGTGATACGCCAACCAGTCACTTTTAAAAATAAAACCTACTACAACCTGCATCGCCTGCTGCGTGCCATTGACCAGAATACCCTGCTCAGCAAACTGGATGCCAAACACACCGCATCGCCCGATGAAATGATGCTGCCGCCTGCCAAACTGATGGAAGCATTCCGGCAGTACCCTTCCATCATTACCAACACGCTGCAGGTAATGGATACCTGCAGCATCGAAATGACATTTCACACCGATAAAAACAAAAAATGCTTTAGCGCTACTCCAAAAGACGACCGGGTGTTGCTGGAAAAACTGGCGCTCGATGGCGTGCAGTACCGCTTTGGCAAAAACAACCGGGAAGCGCTGCAACGCGTAAAGAAGGAACTGAAGATCATCAACGACCTTGGCTTCAATGCCTACTTCCTCATTGCCTGGGATGTAATTCGCTATGCGCAGAGCCGCGGTTTCTACTATGTGGGCCGTGGCAGCGGCGCCAACAGCATTGTGGCCTACTGCCTGCAAATCACCGATGTTAATCCTATTGAGTTGGATCTCTATTTCGAACGATTCCTGAACCCGTACCGCACCTCCCCGCCCGACTTCGATATTGACTTTAGCTGGAAGGACCGCGATGAAGTGATTGACTACATTTTCAAACGCTACGGCAAAGACCAGGTGGCGCTGCTGGGCATGTACGATACATTTCAGTTTCGTGCCATCATTCGTGAGTTGGGAAAAGTGTTTGGCCTGCCCAAAGCAGAAATGGATGCATTGGCGAACAACCCCAACCGCATACTGGAAAATAGGAACTCAGAAGATAAAATACAGAAACTGATAGTGCAGTATGGAAAACTGATGACTAATTTTCCCAACCACCTGAGCATACATCCCGGTGGCATGCTCATCAGCGAAAAACCCATTTACCAGTACTGCGTGGTGGAAATGCCTCCAAAAGGTTTTGGCACATCTCAACTCGACATGTTTGTAGCCGAAAAAATTGGCCTGTTCAAACTAGATATCCTTAGCCAGCGTGGGCTGGGCCACATCAAGGAGTGCATTGCCCTGGTAAAACAAAACCAACAAAAACACATCGACATCCACGATGTGGAGCGGTTCAAGAAAGATGAAAATGTGGCAGCACAGATACGCAAGGCCGATACCATTGGCTGCTTTTACATTGAAAGCCCGGCCATGCGTCAACTGCTGAAAAAACTGCGCTGCGATGACTACATCACACTCGTGGCAGCCAGCAGCATCATACGCCCCGGCGTAAGCCAGAGCGGTATGATGAAGCAATACATCTACCGCTTTCACCACCCGGATAAGTTTGAATACCTGCACCCGAAAATGGAAGAGTTGCTGAAGGAAACCTACGGCGTGATGGTGTACCAGGAAGACGTGATTAAAGTGGCACACCATTTTGCCGGATTGGACATGGGCGAAGCCGACATCCTTCGCCGTGCCATGAGCGGCAAGTACCGCGGCAAAAAGGAAATACTGCGCATCCGCGATGAGTTTTTCAACAACTGCAAAGAGCGGGGCTACAGCCCGGAACTAACGGCCGAGGTTTGGCGTCAGATCGAAAGTTTCAGCGGCTACAGTTTCAGCAAGGCACACAGCGCCAGCTTTGCGGTGGAGAGCTACCAGAGTTTGTTTTTAAAAACCTATTACCCGCTTGAATTCATGGTAGCCGTCATTAACAACTTTGGCGGGTTTTACAGCACCGAATTGTATTTCCATGAACTGAAGCGTGCAGGCGCTACCGTGCATCCGCCTTGTGTAAACCACAGCGACCAACTCACCAACATCAGCGGCAAGGAGGTATACGTTGGGTTCATACACATACAGGGCATGAATGATGAACTGATGGAAAAGATAGTGCAGGAGCGCAGCGAAAACGGCTTGTACAAAACTCTCTACGATTTTATTGAGCGTACCGGCATTGGCCTTGAGCACCTGAATGTGCTGATAAGATTAGGCGCATTGCGCTTTACGGGCAAAACAAAAAAAGAACTGTTGTGGGAAGCCAACTTTTTGCACAAACATCAGCAGGTGAAGCCAATGGTCAAAACAGTATCACCCAACGCAAAACGTGGCATTGCCCTACCAGGGCAGCCGCCACCAGCCCGCTCTCACATCCAACACATCACCAACCAAACCCCGGAGGGGTGACATGATTGTAAACAAAGATGTGGTGGAAAAATTAACCCCGGAGGGGTGACATGATTATAGCTAAAGATGTATTGGAAAATTTAA